>PAGB01000003.1 GCA_002711265.1 Rhodospirillaceae bacterium | reverse complement strand
GCAGTACCTCGGGTCAGTGGGTGAGCTCCCTTGGCTCTGGCTGGAAGAACCACTGCCCGTGTTCGAAGACGGAGCTGTGTGGCGCGCCCTCGCCCATTCGTCCAAGGCTCCCCTCGCCGGCGGGGAAAACCTGCTCGGCTATGGCGCGTTCTCAGAGGCAATTCAAGCCGGTGATCTCTCCATCCTGCAGCCTGATGTCGCCAAGTGGGGCGGCATCACCGGCTGCCTTCGCGTCGCGCAAGAGGCGCTGGCGGCCGGGCGTCGCTACTGCCCGCATTTTTTGGGGACGGGTGTGGGGCTCCGCGCCTCCGCAGAATTGCTTGCGGCCGTTGGCGGCGATGGCCTGCTCGAGGTCGACTTCAACGAAAACCCGCTGCGTTCGCTGTTTTTCGAAGGCGGAGAGCCCGTTCACGAAGGCAATTGGGCCTGCACGTCAGGCGAGGGACTTGGCGTCGAACACCTGCCAGACGCCCTGCAGGACTTTGAAACCATGGCCTGTGACCTGCGGGTCGGGCGGTAGTAGGCTCAAGCCGCGCCGAAGGTCGTTGCCCAGCGTCCTGCAGCCTTCAACGCCGGGGTGCGCTGCCTCAGTTTTCCAGCGTTACGAAAACGCGGCCATCTCGGACCTGTACGGGATAAGTTTTCAGGTGCTCGTAGACCGGCGCAGCCAGCGCCTTACCCGTGCGTACGTCGAAACGGCCGTTGTGCTTGGGGCATTCGACGGCATCGAACCCGGCTGCCTTTGCTGCGTGGATGGCCTCGGCGAGCGGCAACTCTTGCCAAAGAAAGCCCAGGTTGGCTGAAAACTTCATGGATACCTCTCCACCTCTCGGGCCCGGGTCTGGAAATGCCTCAAACGAGCAGCAAACGTGTGACGCTCTATTCTGCCTTCCGACCGACGAAGTCGATCAGCGCCGAGACGCCCCTGTGCCCGCGACCTTCACTGATTTCAGCACGGTATTCCTCGCAAACCTCAATGCTGAGATCCTGATAGACCTCCTGCAGCAAACCCGCCGTATACATATGCTCCCGCTGCGAGGGACCACCCGTGCCCAAATCAACCTGCTCGGGTGTGTAGCCGTGCAGCAGGAGAACGCCCCCGGGCCGCAGGGCAGACGCAAGGCCGGAGAGAACTGATCGCATCGCGTCGGGCGGCACGAACTGAATGAAGACAGCCACGACGTTGTCGAACTGCTGCGCCGTCCAGTCGACATCGAAGATGTTCTGCAGCTGGTAGTCGACGCTGACCCCCATTCTGGTCGCCAGCTTCCCGGCCTTGACCAGGCCAACCTCAGAATAATCAGTCGCCTGAACCCCATACCCCTTCCCCGCAAGGAAGGTCGAATTGCGCCCTTCTCCATCGGCAACGACCAGCGTTTGGCCCCCGGCGATAAGGCGCGGCTCCAGCTTGACCAGAGCCGCGGCCGGCTCGGTGCCAAAAAGGTAATCCTCTGACGAAAATCTCTGATCCCAAGGGTTCATTCTGTTTCCTTTACTGACGCGGGTTTCGCACACGTGGCCAGGCCCGGGTTTCCCATGCATCTGCTTCAAGCGGACCTTCGGTGCTGGCGCTTGGGCCCACGCTCTGGCAGAGACTAAGCACCTATTCTTGCAGGGTCACCCGAATGAGCAACCCTGAGAGCTTTGAAACCGACCGTCTCCGCCTTCGTTCGCTGCGAGAGGCGGATGTCGATGACCTCCTTGAGTACCACGGCGACCCCGAAGTCATAAGGTATATCCCCTGGACCCGCCGCTCGCGCGATGACGTTTCCGAGGCGATCCGGAGCCACGACAATGCAGCTTTCTCCTTCGTCGCGGAAGGCGACGGGCTGGTGTTGGGCTGGGAATTGAAGGCGACAGGCCGGGTTATCGGGCAATCCAATACCGCACTCGTGTCACTGGTAAACCAGACCGCCGACATCGGCTGGGTCACGCACCGGAATTTCTGGCGGCAAGGCTTTGCCTTCGAGGCGACGTCACGACTGCTGTCCCTGCTGTTGACGCAAAGCACCGTCCAGCGGGTCGTGGCGAATATCGATACGCAGAACCCGGAATCGGCCCGCCTCGCCGAAAAGCTGGGTATGCGGAAGGAGGGTGAATTCAGGAAAACTGCCTTCACCAAGGGCGAATGGCGCAACATGTGGGTGTGCGCCATCCTCAGGGAAGAATTCGCTGCCTGATAGAAGGAGCAGGAAATCACGCAAGGGCAGATCAAACTCTGGTGAGAGCAGAAAAATACCAGCGAAGTGCGCTCTTTGTTTGAAGGCCGTGATGGAAATAACCCATCCACACCAATCGACAGGCAAAGCCAACTGACCGGATGGAATATCGCGTGAGCGCCGAATAGACTGCAGACGAACATGCCTGAGCGAAGAGCAGAGATTGATGATTACTGTTGGCGGCGAGAACCTGATTGATCTGGTGCAAATCACTGAAGACGGCGGGGTGCAAGAATTTAGGGCTCTGCCCGGAGGATCGCAATACAACTGCGCCTCCGCACTCGGTCGGCTGGGAACCCGCCCGCACTACATCACGCCGATCTCGACCGACAGCCTCGGCGAGCTGCTGGCTGATACGCTGGAGGAAAGCCGTGTCGTGGTCACATCAGAGCGGGTCGATGCGCCCAGTTCGCTGGCCGTGGTCACACTGCAGGACGGCCAGCCCAGCTATCAGTTCTACCGCGACGGCACAGCCGAGCGGCTCGTCAGCGCGGAGAGCCTAAAGGCCGCCATGCCGGCACAAACGCGGGTGTTTCAGATCGGCTCGCTCTCCCTGTGCGACGGCGACGATGCCGATGTCTGGGCGAAGCTGTTCATCGAACTCGCGCAGCAGGGTGTGGCCTGCACGCTCGACCCCAACGTCCGCCCGGCCTTTGTCAAAGACCCGGCCGCCTACCGCAGCCGGCTGGAGGGCATGATGAAGGTCGCCTCGCTGGTCAAACTGAGCGACGAGGATCTGGGCTGGCTGTACCCCGACGCCGACCCCGAAACCAAGGCCGCAGAACTCGCCGCCGGGTCGCAGGCACAGCTGTTTGTACTGACCAAGGGCAGTCAGGGCGCGACCCTGATTACCGCCTCTCACCGGGTCGATGTCGAAGCTGCACCGGTCTCAGCGCTGCAGGATACCGTCGGCGCGGGCGATACCTTCATGGCGGCACTGATCTACCAGTTCCTGCAGTCCCCTGATTTTACGTCTGAAACGGTGATCCGGGACGTGGGCCACTTCGCCGCCAAGGCAGCCGCCATCAACTGCGAACGCGTGGGCTGCAACCCGCCAAGCCTCGATGAAATCAGGATCTAGCGTGCGCCTCTTCATCGACTCAGCCGACCGTGAACAGTGGAAGCGGTTCGGGCGAACCGGGCTGCTCTACGGCGCTACGACCAACCCCTTGGTTTTTGAGCGCGAAGGTGTCGATGCCGCGCAGGCTTCAAAAATCGAGCTTGTGAGTGTGGCCCGAGACCTCGGTTTCCACGAGCTGCAGTTCCAGATCACAGGGCTGGCTGACCCGGAAACGGCCGTCGCTGAATTTATGGCGGTGTTCGAGACGTGGCCCGAAGGTGTCGTCGCCAAGGTGCCCTTCTGCGAACAGACGTGGGAGATCACCCGGCGGCTGGACAGCGCGGTTCCCCTGACCTTCACCACCGGCTTTGCAGCGACCCAGGCGGTACTGGCCAAGACCCTTAAGGCGCGTTACCTCGCGCCCTACTACGGGCGACTGCTCGAAAACCGCCAAAACGCGGACAAGATTGTCGACTACATGCGCGTCATCTGCCAGCCGGAGACCCGGATCCTGCTCGCCAGCCTGCGTTCAGCCGCGCAGGTCGCCAGTCTCGCTGCCCGGGGGCACGATACCTTCACACTTGCCCCGGCTGTGCTGGATGACATGTTGACCAATGAGACCAGCGAAGCGGCAACCGCAGCCTTTGAAGAGGCTGCCCAGCGGCTCGGCTCCTAGGCCTCACCAAGCCGCTGCTCGGTGAGATCGCGTACTCTGTAAAAGAGGTATGAAACGACAGCCACTCCCGCCAGCAAGAGAACTGCCAGCACTGCCAAAGGCTCAAGATTTACGCTCCATGCAAACGCCGTAAATGCCGAGTAACAAGCCGTCAAAAGCATAGCAACCACGGTGATCGGCGATATATGCATCCAGATGGCGATGCCGAGGCCTACTCACATGAAAAAGACTGCCTGTAACCTAGGATTGAACTGATTAACTTCGCGGTTCGGAGTGTGGAAGCTTAGTCCTCAGCTCGCCATAGCTGCGGCTGACAGATGTTTGAACCTTGCTTGTGGAGCAAACCGGAAGCTTACATCCTAATTCGGGGCACGTTGTCCGGGTCGAGCTTCAGTTCCACCAGGATCGGGCCCTTACGAGCCTTCAACGCTTCGATGGCAACTTCAAGGTCGTCAGGCGAAGCGACTTCTACCCCCTCCCCGCCGAGTGACACGGCGATAGCTGCGAACGAAGGCCAGTCGAACTGGGTCAGAGAAGGGTCAAGGTTACGGTCTCGCATCTGGATATGCTCTGCGCCGTAAGCGGTATCGTTGCAAACGATGACGATCAGGTCGCGGTTGGTGCGCACAGCGGTTTTAAACTCGGTTATGCCGCCCATCATGAAGCCACCGTCACCAATGAACAGCACCACTGGCCGGCTGGGGTCAACGTGGGCGGCTCCAATCGCCTGCTGCATCCCCTGACCGATCGCTGCAAAGTTGTCGGTCATGTGGAAGCTTTTGGGGTCTGGGACGCGTACCCGGCACCAGACCTCCGTGATGTAGCGGCCGCCGTCAGTCATCATTATCCGGTTTTCAGGCAGTGCATCATTCAGTCGATCAAGCGCGTATTCGAAATTGATGAAGCCCTCAGCGGAATTTGCGGGGTCACCAGCCGGGTAGGTCGACAAGTCGCTGTCAGGCAGTTCATTGGCAAAACCAGAAGGCTCAATTTTGGCCTCATTGAGCCAGTAGAGGATATTGTCAGCGGGCTTGGCGGCGTCGGCGACTAACGCAACGTCAGGCTGGTAGAACCTGCCAATGTCAGCTGGGTCGGTGTTGCGCTTGATCACCGTATCCGAGCAGTTGTGACAGGGTTGGCAGGCGTCATCTGCGGCCCGCTTCGAGCCTTGACGATGAGGCACCCCGCTCCCAAGGTCTTGTCGGTATGGAACTGACCCTTAACTTGGACATCTCCCTGCAGCTGAAACGCGATCTGACAAACCTCACTTCGGTGCAGCGTGATACTGCTTGGTTGCCCGTGACTGAGGCAGTCGCCTCAGCTTCGAGTGCTGTTGGCGTCGTGCTCAGCTGGGAGCCCGCTGCATTTTCATCTGCCTCTCGCTGGCTAACGCTGCAGGTCAAGGTCTGCTCCGCTGCGGCCTTGCGTGAAAGACTGGATCTAGCATTTGACGCGCTTGTGCCTAAACCGCCCTTGAATCAGGATCGGACGGCATGTTTGTTCCTGCTACCGCCGGAAGAGAATGCCGTCCCCGAAGCTGAGGACCTGCTGGCCGCGTTGCGAAACAGCCTGCAGTCAGCTGCCGGCCTGCCACTGCCCTTCGCTAACTGCTTTGTTGACGTCCGGGTCTGGGGGACGGCGGCTAACGCGTCGAACAACGCCTCAAATCAGAATACAAACCACATCATGAGACCGGCAAGGTCCCGCGCTACAGATCGGGTACCGACACCAGTGCAGCCAACCCTGCGCCAGTTTCTCGATGCTGGAGGGGTTCGAGCTGCTCATCACGGCATTTTTCCCGTGGGCAGCGAAGTCCCAGATCGCTATGAGTGCCTGGCCCGCTTTCAGGGCCCTGACGGCCGGATGCTGACCGCTGGGCACGTTCTGGACGGCAGCGAAACCGCTGCCGATCTGGCAGAGTTGGACTTGCGGGTGCTGCAGCATGCAATCGGAGAACTTAAGGCCAGGCCATCGCTGGCGTTGAGCGTCAATGTCAGCCGCACCTCGCTTGGCCGCAAGAACTGGAGGGCGCAGGCCCTCAATTTGTTGCGCTGTGCCCGTCCGGCGAGCCTGAGGCGGCTGGCGCTGGAGATCACTGAGGTAGCCCCTGATCCGGCGGTAAGGGGAAACGCGTCGGCGGCCTTGGTCAAACCGAACCTTTCAGACAATATCCGGGACTTTCAGGCAACCGGTGTGGCTGTTTGGCTCGATGATCTGGGAAGTGGGGTGGCATCGCTGAGTGAGGCGGTGGCGGGGGACGTCAATGGGTTTAAGTCTGACCGCTCACTGCTACGCCATGTTGTGGCTCATACAGATAGCTTTGGCGCCATGGCCGGATTATCACGGTTAGCTGCTAGTTGGGGGCTGACATTCGTTGCCGAGGGTGCAGAGAACGCAGCTGAACGCGCGCTAGCCGAGGCTGCTGGCGCCTCGCACGTGCAGGGCTTTTTCGCCGGTTTACCCCGGCTAGCAAGCCGCGTCTAAGGGCTGCATCTTTAAGGGCGGCCAGCCAGATCTGAGCGAGATGTTCAGAATTTGACTAGCGAGAAATAGCAATAATCCATAGGATCGTAATGGTGGAGTTTTGGTCTGTTTTTCGTGACGAGGCTGACAGTATAGCCAAAGAGCCATAGAGGCGACGGGTGCAGAACACAATTAGGGTGGCAACTTACAACGTGTCCTTGTTCGGCAAAGAGCCGGGTGAGACGACGGAGCGGTTGAAGGCTAAAAAAGACCAGCAAATTGCTGATCTACTCGCTGTACTAACCCATGCAAACCCCGATATCGTTTTGATCAACGAACTTGATTTTGATGAAACAGAATCAGCGGCGAACGCTTTCGCACAACGGCTTAGCGACGCCTTGCCGGAGCATTCCGCTTTCGGCGCTCGGGCCTTTACCAGCAATACTGGCGTGCAGAGCGGGTACGACCTGACCGGTAGCGGCTCGATCGATAGCCCCGAAAACGCGCAAGGCTACGGTGCCTTTCCCGGACAGTACGGCTTTGCCCTGCTCAGTCGGTTTCCGGTTACCAGCGTGCGCAGCTTCGGCCGTTTGCTTTGGCGGGATATGCCTGACGCGCGCCTGCCCGACGCTCATCCAGGAAGCGGGCGGGGCGATTATTTCAGCCCTGAAGCACAGGCTGTGCTGCGGCTGAGTTCAAAGAACCATGTTGATGCAGTGGTCGAGGTGCCAGAGCTAGGGGCGTTACATCTGCTGCTCAGCCATCCGACCCCGCCCGTTTTTGATGGTCCCGAGCGGCGCAATGCACGCCGCAATGCCGACGAAATCCGGCTCTGGGCGGATTATCTCGATGGTGCCGACTACCTCGTTGACGATGCCGGACAGCCCGGTGGAATTCCCCCAGATGCTGCATTTGTCATCCTTGGCGACCTCAATGCTGATCCCATTCGAGGCGACAGCCTTACGGGCGCGGTGCAACAAATCCTTAATCACCCGCGTGTACAAGATTCTCGGCCGATGGGGGCAGGTGGTCAAAACACCGCGGGTTTCCATGGCGGAATGCGGGTGGACTACGTGTTACCGGCAGTTACATTATCGATCGTAGACAGCGGAGTCTGCTGGTTTGGGAGACGCGATCCTCTGGTAGGTCTGAACCGGGCTTCGGACCATCATCTTGTCTGGATAGATCTGAAAGGGGCGGCATGACACTGATTTCACGGCTCTTCAGCAAAGGTACCATCGGTTGGTGGTTTGCAGGGCCGGGCCTATTGATGCTGATCATGTGGCAAATTGCACCGATCCTGATCGCTGGGTTCATGAGTGTACACCGCTGGAAGCCAATCCGGGATCGCTTCCTTGGGCTTGAACACTATGCCGACCTGCTAGGCGAGTGGGGCCCGGGGGTAATGTTCTTTACCTGCCTTGCGTTATTGATTGGCGGGGTCTGGTTGTTCAACCAGCCTGCTCGTGCGCTGACCGAGGGCTTCCGGCGCAATCTGCTCGGCGGATTGCTGCTAATCGCGGCAGCCGGGTCGCTATGGGCGCGGAATTTCCTCGTTGACGCCATAGCGCGCTTTCCAGAGCTAACAGAAAAGCGTGAGATCAGGGACTTCAAGCGGGCGACCTTCGAAAATTGGAGGGGCGAAGAGAGTGAACAACTGCTGCTGGTCGGTGGTGCTGCTCATCAGTTCCTGTTGCACGCTGGCCTGCTGGTCGCATTGGCCGGTTTGATCCTGTTTTTACCGTGGAAGCGTCTGACACGCTGGGTCAACCGCGTTGTCGGCTTAGCCGTTCTGGTACTGGCCTGCTCGGCGCTAGCGCTGGCATGGCACCGGATGATAATCGCCGGCAACGAGGATTTCCTCGCCAGCCTGATCAGCACGCTGTTTTACTCTGTCGGTGTCGTATTCATCCAG
>PAGB01000002.1 GCA_002711265.1 Rhodospirillaceae bacterium | reverse complement strand
CTTCGCGGCTTACAAATCTCCCCCGCGCAGTCAAACGGACAGGCCGCGCTGCACGCGGTCTGACGCTTTTCCGCATTTTCTATGAAAATGCGCGACGCCTTGGCGAAGACCGCGAAGCGGTCGAGACAAGGTCGGCGCAACCGTGCTGCAACGTAGAACTCCAACGCGTTGACAGCCAAACGGATAGCAGTTCGTGTGAAGAGCTCCCGCGCGCTCACAGGCGCAGCCGTTTTGAGCGCAAAGTCAAAGCGCCACTCAAAGGCCATAGCGCAGCCTGGGCTTCAGCCTCGATGTCAGCCTTCGTAGTGGTCATGAACCAACTTATTGAGAGACCGCACCGCAAAGCCGGTGGCCCCGGTGCCGACCATCGGCTTGGCCTTGTCCGCCCACACCACGCCGGCAATGTCCATATGAGCCCACTTCTGATTTTTCTGGATGAAGCGCTCGAGGAAACAGGCTGCCGTAATCGACCCACCCCAGCGGCCCGCGCTGATATTGCGCATGTCGGCTTCCTTACTGTCCAGCATCTTGTTGTATTCTTCGCCCATGGGCATGCGCCAGACGTATTCGCCCGTCGCCTCGGAGGCCGCGTGGATCTGAGCCGCAAGTTCGTCGTCGTTGGAGAACAGCCCCGCCTTCTCCATCCCAAGGGCGACCAGCATGGCCCCGGTCAGGGTTGCAAGGTCGACGATGAACCGCGGCCGGTACTGCTCCTGCGCGTGCCAGAGCACGTCCGCCAGCACCAACCGTCCTTCTGCGTCGGTGTTGAGCACCTGGATGGTCTGACCGGAGAGCGAAGTGACGATGTCACCCGGGCGTTGTGCATTGCCGTCCGGCATGTTCTCGACCAGTCCGATCAGGCCGACGACATTGGCCTTGGCCTTGCGCGCGGCCAGCGTCTTCATCAGCCCCGAGACGGCCGCCGCCCCGCCCATGTCCCACTTCATGTCTTCCATGCCGCCCGCAGGCTTGAGCGATATCCCGCCCGTATCGAAGCACACGCCCTTGCCCACGAAGCAGACCGGGTCCTTGTGGGCCCCGCCGCTGGCACCCTTCCAGTGCATGGCGACCACCACGCTGTCCCGGACCGAGCCCTGGCCGACACCCAGTAAGGAGCCCCAGCCTTCTTTCTGCATCCGGGCTTCATCGATGATCGTCACCTCCACTCCCAACGGCTCCAACTCCGCCTTCACCCGCTCGGCAAAGGCAACCGGGTAGAGCACGTTCGCAGGCTCGTGCTTGAGGTCGCGGGCCAGGTAGTGTCCGGCGAGCCGCGCCGCCGCCTGCTCGAGATCATCCGCGCCGCCATCCGGGTCGTCGCACAGCCCGACGATTGCCGTAACGGACTGGCGTTGCTCGTCCTTGAGCCGCGTGCGGTAGCCGTCGAAACGGTAGGAGCGCATCGCCGCACCCTCGAGCA
The DNA here is from genome assembly GCA_002711265.1 of Rhodospirillaceae bacterium. Lineage (GTDB taxonomy): Bacteria > Pseudomonadota > Alphaproteobacteria > UBA7985 > UBA7985 > UBA7985. The sequence goes on along the minus strand of PAGB01000002.1, from coordinate 20,646 downwards.
GCAAAGCCGCAGTCGCCGCGCTGCCGTCGTGGGGCAGGATGCTCAGGCTTTCGTCGCCGGAGGTTGCCACCGTGGCCAGGATTTGCGCCCCGGCCCGGTTGAGGTCGAGCAGGCTCGGGCTGTCCTTGCCCATGCCGCAGAGTACGATCCGCGCAGGCAGGCCTTCACCTGCCCCCAGCACCAGCTGGATCTTGCCCTTCTCACCCTTGAACCGTGCGGCGTCCGCAGCCCGGCGAAGCGCACCGCCACTGGCCTTGTCGGCTGCGGCCAGCGGGCCACTCCAGGCCTTGTCCTCGACGACGGTGAAGGCGAGGGCGCCCGCGTAGGTCTCCGGGACTGCACTGAGGGAAATTGAGGGCATGGACGCAGGCGTCATGGTGTTTCCTTCCTGGATCGCCGCAGCCCGTGAACCCTGCGGAACAACGGCCTGGACTGAGTGGTGTGACAACTTGCCCCCAAATTAAGCCGCCAGCCCCAAAGCGCAAGCGTGCAGGGCAGCAAACCAAGAATACCGTTTTGAGTTTGATCTCGCAGGGCGGAACCTCTTCCCATGGAGTTGGGTTTTTTCATCGTACTGGCTGCTGTGTTCATGGCTGCCTTTGTGCAGCGGCTGGCAGGCTTCGGCTACGGGCTGATCGCAGCCCCGGTGGCTATGACCTACTTCAGCCCGATTGAAGTCGCTTTCCTCATGGCCTTCTGGGGGACAGCCAACTCCGCACCCACTGCTTTTTTCACCCGCCACAGCATTCCCTGGCACGCCTTCTGGCCGGTCGTGCCGTGGCTGATGATCGGCCTGATTGCCGGAATCGGCGCACTGTTCACGGTGCCGTCGGTGGCCTTCAAGCTACTCGCCGTGGTGATCTGTGTTCAGGCCTTTATTTCCGTGTTCTGGCCGCATCTGGCGACCCGTGGGGTTAGCTGGACCGCAGATGGCAGAGTTGCCGGCACCCTCGCCGGGGTGCTGCAGGCAACGGTCAATATCCCCGGTCCACCGCTGGTGGTGCACTACAACACCCTGCGTCTGCCGCAGGAGGCCTTCGTCGGTGTCTTTGCCATCATTTTTCTCTCGGTTTCGGTCGTCCGCGTGATTTTTGGAGGCCTCGCCTTCGTGCTCGGTCAAGAGTTGACGTTTTTGACCCAGGCAATTCCTGACCGACCGCTCTACACTCTAGGGATCGGGACACTGATCACCGTCGCTGGTGTCATGTGCGGTCAGTTGGTTGTCGGACGGGTCAGCGTGGCCTTTTTCAAGCGATTGGCGGCGGTGATGATCGGGGTTTCAGCGCTGGCGCTGCTGACGGATATTCTGGGTTTGCTGCCGGAGGTTGGTGGTTCCTGACCGGCTCGCCTCAGCCTTGAGCATCCGGCTGTGACTGGTCGTCCGTGAAACAGCCAACGATGCATCCGGGGAGGCATCCGATTTGAACAGGGACCTGGGCGCCGCGGCCATCATCCTGACCGCCGTGCTGCTGATGACCATCGCCGATGCGATGATAAAGGCCTTCATGGGCGACTTGGGCCTGTGGCAGCTGTTTCTGACCCGCGCACCCTTTGCCCTCGCGCTGCTGGTCGGTCTTGCCGCCCTCCTGCCCGCGCGCAATTGGCGCCTGGGTTCGGCTTGGGCGGCCCTGTGCGACCCTTGGGTGACCCTGCGCTCCGTGCTGATCGTGCTCATGTACCTGTTCATGTACATGAGCTTTCCCTACCTCAAGCTCGCCGTGATGGGCGCCGCCTTTTTCATCGCGCCCATCTTCACCGCGCTGATGGCAGCACTGTTTCTGAAAGACCGAGTTGGCCTGCGAGGTTGGCTGGGCGTGGCACTGGGCTTTGTCGGGGTGATGGTGGTGTCCCGCCCGGGCACCAGCGTGTTCCAGCCCGCGATCTTCCTGCCGGTGATAGCCGGTCTGTGCTACTCCTTCGCTGCCGTCCTGACCCGGGCCAAGCTGCAGCAGAGTAACACGCTCGGGGTCGCGCTGTCGCTCAACCTGATCCTGATGATCCTCAGCGGCCTGCTGGTGCTCGGGCTGAACTTCGCCTCGCCGCCAGCCGCTTGGGTCGAGCATTTACCCTTCATGCTCCGTCCGTGGGCGCCGATGGGGGGGCAGGACTGGGCGGCGATCGTGGTCATGGCTGTGCTGATTTGCGGCATCACCGTGCTGCTGGCGCTGGCCTATCAGGTCGGGCGCACCGTCCTTGTCGCCACGCTGGAATATTCCTACCTGATCTACGCCGGGGTGATCGGTTACGTCTTCCTCGGTGAAGTCCTCGACGGTTTCAGCCTGCTGGGTATGGCCATTCTTGTCTCTGCAGGCGTGCTAGTGGTGACCCGGCCCGGCGCTTCCGCCTCCGCTGATGTTGATACAGAGCGCGCGACCGCCGAAGAAACACCCGCCGATCTGGCCGCCTCTCAGCCCTAGTCGCTGTCGGGGAACTGCGGCAGGCCGTCCGTGATTTCGTAGTAACCCGGCTTATGATCGACAAAGATATGTTGCTCCAGCCTCAGGCCGCTCTGGTCGTCAAAACTGCCTGCCATCAGGGAAACCGTGTCCCGCGCATCCGCATCGGACAGGCGCCACGAGATGTTGCAGCCGCAGGCCCGGCAAAATCCGCGCTCGGCAAAGTCCGAACTCTGGTACCACGTTAGGGTTTCTTCCCGCGTCCACGTCAGCCCGGTTTCCGCCACGCTGGTGGCGGCCAGCAGGTGGCTGCTCATCTGGTTGCACTGGCGGCAGTGGCAGGCGACCAGCGCCGCCATCGCCGTGCCCGCTTCGACCTGCCAGCGGGTGCCGCCGCAGGCACAGCCGCCGGTCAGCGTATCAGCGGCGACCCTTGTCGGGCGCCCTGCCTCGGTCGGGCCCTCGGCCGCTTCTGGGTGGGCGTGGTCCGCCGGACCCGCCGTGCTGCTTGCCGCTGTCTCGCTCTTCGTCACTGACCCGTCCTCCCAACTTGTCCAATAACGCCTGCAGTTCGCTGACCTCGAACTCCAGATCGGTGCGCTCGGTCGAGCCTGCCCGGGTGCGGCGCTTGGCGAGCTTGAGATCGCGCAGCAGGCTGTCGAGCACGCGACGCAATTCGATCTTATTCGGGGCTTCGACATGCACGTCGGTGTGCATCATCAGGTTCGAGTAGGCATCGAAATCCGACTGCGCCAGACCGGTCAGCGCTTCGTCGAGCTCCGCCCAAGAGTCAGCATTGGCGGCGAGCAGCCGTGAGTTCGGACGCCGTTCGCAGGCGACCATGATGCGGACAAACTGCCAGACCGGGATTTCCATGGTGATGCGCCTCTTCCAGCCAGCTCACGGGTTCGGCACAGGTCATAGGCGGATTTTCAGCCAAAGGCCACGTCGATCAGCCTTGCGCGCTTCTTGCCAGGTTTCTGCACAGGCTGAAGCTTCTGGCTTCAGGCGCGTCACCCGGCCGCGCTGATGCCGGTGGTGTGGCTGCGGAAACCCAGATCATCGAGCATGGCCTCGGCCCAAAGCTGGACCTCGCTGTGGTGTTCGGCAAAGTCGCGGCGGTGCGAGGACCGGCAGCGCGCACCCGGGATCGGCGCCGGGTCGGGCTCAGCCAGCGTGGTCCAGGTCTCAATCATCGCGTCTGTGATTTCCGGGTGGAACTGGGTGCCCAGCGCGATATCGGTGATCTTGAAGGCCTGATTGGGGAAGTGTTCGGAGGCCGCGAAAGACTTCACGCCGTCGGGCAGCTCGATCCCCTGTCGGTGCCAGTGATAGACCTGCATCGGGTTCTTGCTGAACAGGCCCGCTTCGACTCCTGCGGGGGTCGGATCAAGGCGGTAATAACCGCGTTCGTGCACATCATCCTTGTGGTCGTAGACATCGCCGCCGAAGGCCTTGGCGAGGATCTGCCCGCCCAAGCACAGCCCGAGGTACCGTCCACCGCCCTCCACGAAGGCCCGGACCCAGTTGATTTCGTCCTGCAAGAAAGGATCGGCGTCGATTTTGGTGAGCAATTGCGGGCCACCGTAGAACACAGCGCCGCTGAAGGCTTCGGGGTCCGGCGGGGGCAGGGGCTGCCCCATAAATGGCCTAACCCAGATCGTCGGATAGCCGCGGTCGCGCAGCAGGCCCGAGATATAGTCCCGGGGCATGCGCACCGAATGCGTTACCAGCAGCACGGGCTTAGGAAACAAGACCACCATCCGAATTAGTTATTTTGCCTTAAGAATCCGTGCGGAACGCACTTCTAAAGCGACTTTGATGGTAGTGTGCTTGATCCGGGGGCAGTTGCCAACTCTGTCCATAGGGACAAGCGGCTCTTGCGTCACATCCAGCCGAAAAACATGCTGGATTGCTTAACAAATGGGCGGCGCAAGCTTGATATTCAAAAGTTTTTGGGGCCGAAAACGCGCCCACTGGACAGGCGGAGAGGCAGAATTTGCCTGAACACGAGGCGCAGGGGTCGAAATGAGGCTGTTGTTTCAGTCCCTTAGGAGAATCGGTATCTGCTGATATTTCCCGGTACCCGGGCAACAGGATATGTGCCCGCGCCGCCATCCACAGCCCGTACTCGGGGTGGATCATCAGGCCCAGATCCGACTGCGCAATCCGGGGAAAGCGTTGGGTCCACAGCACCACGAAGTTCGGTGCATCGGCATCAAAGACGAAGGTGACCTGCGCCGCGGCATCCGTCCCTGCTGCGCCCTCGGCGGCCAGAACGTCGGTGATCGCCCGGCGGGTGAAGGCGTCCACGGGGTGGTCGGGGACGGCTGCCCATTCCGGGCTCGCCACCACGGCGTCCCAGAACGGCTGTCCGGCGCTGCCGATGGCGAGTTCCAGGCCTTCGTCGGTCGCCAGCGTGTCGAGGATGACGAACCCGGCGTTCTCCAGCGCAACGCTTAGGGATTTCAGGCGGCTCACCAGTCGACCTCTAACACCAAGCCATCGTAGGCCGGTTCCACGAAATCTTGCGTGTTGGCGAGGGTCTGCTCGTAGTCCATCCCCTCGGACATGTGGGTGATCAGCCCGCGTCCGGGCTGCACGTGGTCCATCCAGCCTTTGGTCATTTCCAGGTGTGCGTGGGCGGGGTGGGGTTCGATGCGCACTGCGTCGGCCATCCAGACCTGCAGCCTCCAGTCGCGCAGCTGATCGAGGATCAAGGGTGCCAGATCCACGCAGTCGGTCGAATAGGCAAAGCCACCGATGCGGAGCCCGATCGTCTCGACACTGCTGTGCGGTTGCCGCCAGAGCTGAAAGGTCAGGCCTTCGATCTCAACGTCGATGATCTCTGCGCGTGGCTCAATGACCTTTGGCTCGAACAACGGCGGGTACCACGACGCACCCTCAAAAATGTAGCGCATGTTGGCCCGAATGTGAGCCTCGGTTTCTGGGAGTAGGAACACTGGCATCGCCGAGCTGCGCTTGTAGACAAAGTGCCGGATGTCATCGATGCCGTGCAGATGGTCTGCGTGGTAATGGGTCAGAATCACCGCGTCGAGCTTTTCTGGTGGGCCGAAGGTCAGCAGCTGGTCGCGCAGATCCGGGCCGGTATCGACGAGGATGGTCTTTTCGTTAATTTCGAGAAGGATTGACGATCGCCTGCGGCGGTTCCGCGGGTTTTCCGGGTCGCAGCGACCCCATCGGCCCGTTGGCAGCGGTACACCGCCCGAGCTGCCGCAGCCCAGCACCGTGACCCGGATCGGGGGCGGCGTCCGGGAAGAGGACGGCGAGGTGGAGGGTACAGCACCGGTCATGCGGCAACCGATGCCGACTGCGGCACTCGTTTAAAGAGGCGGAAGAAGTTGGCGCCGGTCTGCGCATGGAAATCTGCCGCTGAGACACCCTTGCGGTCCGCCCAGAAGGCAGCCGTGTGGGCGACGAAGGCGGGCTCATTCGGTTTGCCCCGGTGCGGGGTGGGCGCCAGGAACGGCGCGTCGGTTTCCACCAGCAGCCGGTCGTCGGGCACAGTATCAAGCACAGCGCGCAGGTCCTCGGCGCTCTTAAAGGTGGAAATGCCGGAAAGGCTGATAAATCCGTCCATCTCGACCACGGCGTCGGCCAGCGCCTGCCCGCCTGTGAAGCAGTGGATCAGGATTGGGAACGGCCCGTCTTGCCAATGTTCGCGTAGAATGGCGATGGTATCTTCGTCGGCGTCGCGGGTGTGTATGATCAGCGGCATATCGAGGGTGCGGGCGGCAGGAATATGGGCCTCGAACGAGCGTCGCTGGGCGTCCTTGGGGGCGAAATCGTAGAAGTAGTCCAGCCCGGTCTCCCCGACCCCGACCATCTTAGGGTCTTGGGCCAGCGCGAGCAGCGGTTCGGGCGCGTCAATGCCGGCTTCGCCGGCTTCGTGCGGGTGCACGCCCACGCCCATGAATACGTCGTCGAAGGGGTCTGCGATCGCTTTGATCGTCTTGAAACGGTCCAGCCGGGTGCAAATGGTCACGATCCGCTCCACTCCGGCGAGGCGGGCACGGCGCACAGCCTCCTCTGGTGTGAGGCCAATCTTGGCGTGGTCGAGGTGACAGTGGCTGTCCACGAGCATAGGGCGCAAAGTTCCGGTATTCGTCGTAATTCGAGCAGAACCTAAGGCCGCGCTATTGTTTTTCCAATGACAATTGCGGGCTTTTCGGGTTCTGCTTCAACTTTATCGCCGTCTCCCTCGATCCAGCTGAGAGGTCACCATGAACTACGAAGTTTTCATCACCGCCGCCGTGACCGGTTCCGGTGACACCGTTGGCAAGTCCGACAAGGTGCCTGTGACACCTAAGGAGATTGCTGAGGCTGCCATCGAGTCCGCCAAGGCCGGTGCCGCCATCGCGCACTGCCACGTTCGTGACCCCGAGACCGGCGCACCCGCGCGCAAGGTCGAATACTACCGCGAGGTGGTCGAGCGCATCCGCGAGGCCGACACCGACGTGGTCATCAACCTGACCGCTGGCATGGGCGGGGATCTGACACTCGGCCCGGTCGAGCAGCCCCTGCCGCCGCTGGCCGAAGGCACCGATATGGCCGGCGCCACCGAGCGCATGGAGCACGTCGCGACGCTGCTGCCGGAGATCTGCACGCTGGACTGCGGCACGCTCAACTTCGGCCACGGCGATTATGTCATGACCAACACGCCCTCCATGCTGCGCGCCATGGCCCAGCAGATGACCGATCTGGGCGTGCGCCCGGAGATCGAGGCCTTCGACACCGGCCACCTGTGGTTTGCCAAGCAGCTGGTTGAGGAGGGCATCATCGAAGACCCGGTCATGGTGCAGCTGTGCATGGGCATTCCGTGGGGCGCGCCCAACGACATGAACACCTACATGGCCATGGTGAATAACGTCCCTGACAGCTGGGTCTGGTCGGCCTTCTCCATCGGCCGCATGCAGATGCCCTACGTCGCCGCCGCCGCGCTGGCCGGGGGCAATATCCGCGTCGGTCTTGAAGACAACCTCTACCTCGACCGTGGCGTGTTCGCGACTAACGCTCAGCTGGTCGAGCGGGCGGCCGATATCGCCACCAACATGGGCGCGAAAATCATCGGTCCGGACGCGGTGCGTGAACGCCTTAAGCTGGTGAAGCGCTGATGGCTGGGGCAGGTCAGCCGGGCCGCTCGGCGGCATCCATCGTCGCCATTGTCGGCGGCGGGGTGATCGGTGCGGGCTGGGCGGCGCGCTACCTGCACCGGGGTGCCGATGTCCGTGTTTTCGACCCGGACCCGGAGGCCAGGCGCAAGATCGGCGACGTGCTCGCCAATGCATCAGCGGCCTTCGAGATGCTGTTCGGCGTCGCGCCGGAGGCGGGTCGGCTTAGCTTTCACGCCACGCTCGCCGAGGCTGTCGCCGACGCCGAGATCGTTCATGAGTCCGTGCCCGAGCGGCTCGACCTCAAGCAACGCGTGCACGCTGATATCGCGGCGGCTGCGCCCGCAGATGCCATCCTGTGCACCTCGACCAGCGGTCTTCTCCCCTCCAAGATCCAGGAAGGGCTGGAGCGGCCCGATAACCTGATCGTCGCCCACCCCTTCAACCCAGTATACCTGCTGCCGCTGGTGGAGCTGGTCGCGGGGCAGGGGACGGCAGAAGGCGTGATCGATCGCGCCGCGACCATCCTGGATTCTCTGGGCATGAAGCCCCTCAAGGTGCGTAAGGAAATCGACGCGTTCATCGCCGACCGCCTGCTCGAAGCGGTGTGGCGGGAGTCGCTGTGGCTGGTCAAAGACGGCGTGGCCACGACCGAAGAAATCGACGACGCCATCCGCTACGGCTTCGGCCTGCGCTGGGCGCAGATGGGGCTGTTCCAGACCTACCACACCGCCGGGGGTGAAGTCGGCATGCGCGCCTTCATCGAGATGTTCAAGCCCTCGCTGCACTGGCCCTGGACCAAGCTGATGGATGTGCCGGAGCTGGACGACGCCCTGATCGACACCATCGCTGACGGCGTCGAGGAACAGGCGCGCGGCCTGACCGCCCGCGATCTGGAACGCCAGCGCGACAAGAACCTCGTCGGCATCCTGCACGCGCTCAAGGCCAACAACTGGGGCGCGGGAACGCTGGTCTAGCCCTGCGCTGGTCCGGCCCCCTTACCCCCGAACACAAGGGACAGAAATCATGCAATTCGGCCTTACCCCTGAGCAGGAAATGGTGGTGGATACCGTCCGGTCCTTCGTCGAAGCCGAAATCTACCCGCACGAAGACGAGGTCGAGAAGCTGGGCTACGTGCCGCTCGAACTGGGCGAGAGCCTGAAGCAGAAGGTGCTGGAAATGGGTTTCTATGCCCCGAACTTCCCCGAGGAAGTCGGCGGCGGCGGGCTGGACCACCTGACCTTTACCCTGCTCGAACGCGAACTGGGGCGCGGGTCGATGGCGCTGACCCACTTTTGGGGCCGGCCGCAGAACATTCTGATGGCCTGCGAGGGGGAGCAGCGCGACAAGTACCTCTTCCCCGCCGTGCGCGGTGAGCGCATGGATGCGCTGGCCATGACCGAGCCGGATGCGGGTTCGGACGTACGCGGCATGAAGGCGACGGCGGCGCAGCAGCCCGACGGCGACTGGGTGCTGAACGGCACCAAGCACTTCATCTCCGGCGCTGAGCACGCCGATTTCGTCATCGTGTTCATGGCCTCCGGGGTCGAGGACACGCCCAAGGGTCCGAAAAAGAAAATCACCTGCTTCCTCGTCGACCGCGGCACCCCGGGCTTCGAGATCAACGAGGGCTATCATTCGCTTTCTCACCGTGGGTACAAGAACTGCATCCTGAACTTTGACGATTGCCGCCTTCCCAACGCTCAGGTGCTGGGCGAGATTCACGGCGGCTTCAAGGTGATGAACGAGTGGCTCTACGCCACCCGGCTGACCGTGGCGGCTTTCTGTGTCGGCCGCGCGCGGCGAGTGTTCGACCACGCCACCCAGTGGGCCGCCGAGCGCCACCAGTTCGGCCAGCCGATCGGCAAGTTTCAGGGCGTGTCGTTCAAGCTTGCTGACATGGTCACCGAGATCGATGCCGCCGACTGGCTGACACTGGCTGGGGCCTGGCGCCTCGATGAGGGGTTGGAGGCGAACCGCGAGATTGCGTCGGCCAAGCTCTACGCCTCTGAAATGCTGGCGCGCGTCACCGACGAGGCGATTTCGATCTACGGCGGCATGGGCCTGATGAGCGACCTGCCGATCGAGCGGTTCTGGCGCGATGCCCGGGTTGAGCGCATCTGGGACGGCACCTCGGAAATCCAGCGCCACATCATCTCCCGCGACATCCTCCGCAAGCTCGGGGCCTGATCCTGATCCACAGCCGCGCTGGCGACGTTGCAGCCCGGTAGAGCAGGGCGTGCCACGCGGAAAAAACAGGTCGGCATCGGCGCTGAACCGCCTATAGTGGTGCTTCCCTACGATGCGCCGCGACGATGAAAGGTTAGAGCGATGTACGATCTCCGTGCGATCCGGGAGAATCCGGCTTGGTTTGATGCTGCCCTCAAGCGCCGAGGCCTCGATTCCCTCTCCTCTCAGGTGCTTGAGATGGATGAGACCCGTCGATCGTCCCAGACCCGGCTCGGTGAGCTGCAGGCGCGCCGCAATACCGCGTCCAAGGAGATCGGCGCCGCGATGAAGGACAAGGACGCGGCCCGCGCTGACGCGCTCAAGACCGAAGTCGCCGAAATCAAGGAGCAGATGACCGCGCTGGAAGAAGCCGAGGCCATCGCTGAGGCCAAGCTGAACCAGCTGCTCGCGGGCCTGCCCAACCGCCCCGATGACAGCGTGCCCGACGGCGATGACGAAGACGACAACGCCGAGGTCAAGGTCTGGGGTGAGCCGGCCACGCTGGACTTCACGCCCAAGCAGCACTTCGAGCTGGGTGAAGAACTCGGCATGATGGACTTTGAGACCGCCGCGCATATGTCAGGCGCCCGCTTTGTCATTCTGCGCGGCAAGCTGGCGCGGCTGGAGCGTGCCATCGCGCAGTTCATGCTCGACTGGCAGATCGAGCAGAACGCCCTGACTGAGATGGAAGTGCCTTACCTGGTCCACGCCGATGCCCTCTATGGCACCGGCCAGCTGCCCAAGTTCGAAGAAGACCTCTACAAGACCAACTCGGGTCACTACCTGATCCCGACCTCCGAAGTGCCGCTGACCAACATCGTCGCCGACAAGATCGTCGACACCGACAGTCTGCCGATGCGGATGGTGTCCTACTCCCCCTGTTTCCGCTCGGAGGCCGGGTCGGCGGGGCGCGACACCCGCGGCATGATCCGCCAGCACCAGTTCAACAAGGTCGAGATGGTCACAATCTGCGACCCGGAAAGCTCGTGGGACGAGCTTGAGCGCATGCGTGGCTGTGCTGAAAGCGTGCTCGAGGTGCTGAACCTGCCCTACCGCGTCGTGACGCTTTGTACGGGTGATCTTGGCTTCTCGGCGGCGAAGACCTACGACCTCGAAGTCTGGCTGCCGGGGCAGGATGCCTACCGCGAGATTTCCTCCTGCTCGAACACTCTGGATTTCCAGGCGCGGCGGATGAAGGCGCGCTGCAAGTCCAAGACCGACAAGCAGACCCGCTTCCTGCACTCGCTCAACGGCTCCGGGCTGGCGGTCGGCCGGACCCTGATCGCGGTGATGGAGAACTATCAGCAGGCCGACGGCTCGATTGCCGTGCCCCAACCGCTGCAGCCCTACATGGGTGGCCTCAGCGTGATCGCAGCGGACTGAGCCATGTCGATGGTAGGAGACCGGCTGAACCCGGCTGTCGCTGCCCAGCTCAAGGGCAAGCGCGTGCTGGTGACCAATGACGACGGCATCGACGCCGATGGCCTTGCGCGGCTCGAAACGCTGGCGCGGCGCTACTGCGACGATGTCTGGGTCATCGCCCCCGCGACCCACCAGTCCGCACGCTCACGCGGCATTACCCTTCGGACCCCGCTGCGGGTGGTGGAGCTGGGCGAGCAGCGCGCGGCCGTGACCGGTACGCCGCTGGATACCTTCATGGTCGGCATGCAGCACTTCTTTGATGACCGCCTGCCCGATCTGGTGCTCTCCGGGATCAACCACGGCGGCAACACCGGCGCCGATATCGGCTACTCCGGCACCTGCGGGATTGTCATGGAGGCGGCGATGCACGGCATCCGTGGCATCGCCTTTTCCCAGCACACGGTCGGCGGGGTCATGGACTGGAGTGTCGCCGACGCGCACCTGAACCGGGTCTTCGACCAGGTGATGCAGGTCAGCGTGCCAGAGACCATCCCGCTGTCGGTCAACTTCCCCGCCGCCATGGCGACCGAACCGGGTGCCGACAGCCTGCTGGTGGTGCCGCAGGGGTTCCGGGAAGACAAGATCGGCCTCACCCCTGATGAAGACGAGGAAGGCCCGTTCTACAGCTTTGGCCACCTGCGCGATAACACCCCGGGAAGCCCGGTTTCCGACGTTGCGGCCGTGGTCGGCGGGCGCATCTCCGTCACCCCGCTGCGCTTCAAGTGTGATCACACCGATTTTCTCGAGTCCGTCGGCACCCAGCTCGATCTGATCGAGCGGATGGCCGAGGACGAGGCCTGAGCGAGCTACGCCGTGCTCCGTCGGTTGCGCCAATGGTTCTCGCTCGGCCCGGCCGCCGGGACTGCCCCCGGCGATAGACCCGGCGCAGAGACGACCAGCAGCCTCGACAGTCCACTGGCACAAGCCAAGCTCGAACTGGGCATGCAACTGCGCCTGCAGGGCATTACCGACAGCCGGGTGCTGCGGGCCATGCTCGACCTCGTGCCGCGCGAGGACTTTGTCGCCGCCGCCATGCTGGACCGGGCCTACGAGAACGTTACCCTGCCCATCGGCATGGGGCAGACCATCTCCCAGCCCTTTGTGGTCGCGCTGATGACCCAACTGCTGGAGCCGGGGGAGGGTAAGCGCATTCTCGAAATCGGCACGGGCTGCGGGTATCAGGCTGCGATCCTCAGCCATCTGTTCGGGCAGGTGCACTCGATCGAGCGCCACAAGGATCTGGCCGAAACCGCCCGGCAACGGCTCGACCGGCTCGGGGTGGGTAATGTCAGCGTGCATCTGGGTGACGGTTTTCTGGGCCTGAGTGAGCAGGCGCCCTTCGACGGCATCATCCTCACCGCCGCCCCGCGCGAAGTGCCTGCCAGCCTCGTCAACCAGCTCGCCGAAGGCGGCCGTCTGGTCATGCCGCTGGAGCTGGAAAGTGGCGAACAATACCTTATGCGATTTACCAACTCGAAAGCTGGTCTGTTCGAGGAACGTTTCACCGAGGTAAGATTTGTCCCGATGTTACAAGGGATTCCTGACAAGAAACGCTCGCAAACTACGGTAATTGAACATGAATCTTTGAAAATAGAGTCGCCAAAAGTTGATTCGTCACTGTAATTCGGTGTAGGAATTGCAGATATTTTGAAGCCTTCGGGTTTTGGCCCTTCGGGGCGTATAAATTTTGTTGATTTCATAAGACGACATTCCAGAGGAATTGAGGCGTTGACCATGACCCATATTTCACGGGTCCGCTTGGGCACCTTTCCGGGCACTGCTGCGCTGTTTCGCGCGTGGTCCGGCACCGATCACATCCAGTTTCGCACCTTCGGCCTGATCCCGATGCTGGCGCTGACGCTGTGCCTGTTCACCGCGCTGAGCCTGCTCACGGCCAAGCCAGCAGGCGCGCAGCAACAGCAACAGCAATACCAGCAGCAGCTCAGCGCCGTCGCGGCCGACTGGAACAGCGTCTATCCTGCGCACAAGACGGCCAAAGGCCTCGTCAACGCCGAAGGCACCTACGTGGTCTTGCGCGGCGATACCCTCTACGGCATTGCCAAGCGCTTCCGCGTGGGCGAGCGCACGCTGATCCAGCTCAACGGGCTGGGTGAGGCCGGCCGGATTGTGACCGGTCAGACCCTGCATGTGCCGCTGCGTTCTGCCGACGCCGGCGTGGATGCACAGACCGCGCGCCACGTCGCCGTTGCCGTGCAGGCGCCGCTGACCGCTGACCCCGCCGCCCTGCGCCAGCACGTGGTCCAGCGTGGAGAAACCGCCTACCGCATCGCCACCAAATATGGCATCCGGCTGGATGACCTCGCCACCGCCAATGGTCTCGATGCCAGCTACGCTGTCCGTCTGGGGCAGATGCTGCGCATTCCGACGGCCCCGCCGATTTCCACCGTGCTGACCCCGTCGACGGAGCTGGCCGCTGCCGGCGGTCTGACGGTCACCGCGCCGACCTTCGGACAGTCTCCGGGCTTTGTCCCGCCCGTGCCATCGCCGCGCCCACCTGCGCCGACGAACGAACCCCTGCGCCTAACCGATGCGGGAGGGGCGGGGGCGACCGATCCTGTTGCGCCCGTGCTGGTTCCGACCGTGCCCGAGGAACAGGGAAGCGTCACCCGCGTTCACCTCTCCGGTGCGCGCACCTTTGCGCCACTGCCTGCCGTCCGGCGTGAAGAAACCGTGCTGCTGCCCGAGCGCGTGTCCAGCGATGGCGCCAATGCCTTCAACTGGCCAGTGCGCGGTCGCCTGCTGTCGACCTTCGGCCCGCGCGAGGGTGGGTTCGTGAACGACGGCATCAATATCGCTGCCCGCAAGGGGGAGCAGGTGACGACCTCGCTGCCGGGCGTGGTGATCTTTGCATCCGATGAGTTGGAAAAGTTCGGCAATCTGGTGCTGGTCCAGCACGACGCCGAGTGGGTCTCGGCCTACTCCCACCTCGACAGCCTGATCGTCGGCGAGGGGCAGCAGCTCCAGGCCGGGCAGGTTCTGGGTCATGTCGGGGTGTCGGGGAACGTATCCCGCCCGCAGCTGCACTTCGAAGTCCGCCGCGATGGCAAACCGGTCGATCCGCTCAAGGTGCTGCGCTTCTAGCCTGATCAGTCGGGCTGTCAGCGAATTCGGACTGGCCTACAAACCCGCGTTTCGATCGACGGCCTATAGGTGGCGGCCGATGAAGTCCTGCGCGAATTGCCAGGCCACACGGCCCGAGCGCCCACCCCGGGTTGCCGCCCATTCGATGGCCTCGGCCCGGATTTGGTCGCCGTCTGCGCTGACCCCCGCGTGGTCGATGTAGCCGCGGACCATGGCCAGAAAGGTATCCTGATCACATCGATGGAAGCCCAGCCACAGCCCGAAGCGGTCTGAGAGCGAGACTTTCTCATCGATGGCTTCGCTGGAATGGATCGCCGCGCGCTGCTCGTTCTCCATCATATCTCGGGGGAGCAGGTGGCGCCGGTTCGAGGTCGCATAGAACAGCACGTTCTGTGGCCGCCCGGCGAGACCGCCGTCGAGCACTGTCTTGAGCGACTTGTAGGCGGCATCGTCGTAGTCAAAGGACAGATCATCGCAGAACAGCAGCGTATTCGCCTCCAGACCCATCAGATGAGAGAGCAGCCGCCCGACTGTGCCGATATCCTCGCGCGCCAGTTCGACCAGCAGCAGCGGGCGGTCGAGGCCACCGTCTTCGACGAGTTTGGCGTGGATGGCTTTGATCAGGCTGGACTTGCCCATGCCACGCGCGCCCCAGAGCAGGGCGTTGTTCGCAGGCCGTCCACGGGCAAACCGCAGGGTGTTTTCCAGCAGTGTTCGGCGAGAGCGTTCGATCCCAAGTAATAGGTCGAGGTCAACACGAGCGACCTGCGGCACCGGCTCCAGCCGGTGGAGCTCAGGGCGCCAGACAAAGGCGCTGGCTGCAGCAACGTCCGTAGCTTCGACGGGGGCCGCTTCAGGGGCAAAATGTGCGGTCAGGGACTGAAGCGTCTCACGGATTGCCGCCAGTTCAGCCTGCAGCGCTTCGTTGCTCATTGCCCGGTTCTCCCTCGCTTTGCGGCCAGCCCGCTACGCTGTTGTGAGTGATCATTCCAGCGCCTGTGATACCAACGTGACTGGCACAGCAGCCATCGACCGCCCATATAGGCCGCAAAGCCCTGCAGGTGTCGCATGCGTGCTGGGGGCTGCAGGCGTGGCTTTATGGGTCTTGATCTGTATAGTCCGCGCAGCGCCGCTGACCAGCGGGAAAGTGCAGGAGCGGCTATACCGCCGGTCCGTGCAACGAATAACAAGTGGAATAGAGACGATGACACGCGCAACCAAGTTTCAATCGGCGTTGATGGCCGCCGCTGCACTCCTCGCCCTGCCGGGCCTCGCGAGCGCTCAAACTGCCAGTGCCAATGGCCAGCTGATCCAGATGGTTCTGATGTTCGGCATGATCGGTGTGGTCATGTGGTTCTTCATGATCCGCCCCCAGCGCCGCCGTGCGCGCGAGCAGCGGGAGATGATCGAAGGGTCGCAGCCCGGCGACAGCCTGATGCTCAACTCCGGCTTCCGCGTGAAGCTCAAGCACAAGGATGAGCGTTACTTCCGCGTCGAAATGGGTGAGAGCGTGATCGTCGAAGTCGATCCTGCCGCCGTCACTATGAACATCACCGCCCAGGAAAAACGCGCGGAAGAGGCGATCGAAAAGGCTGAAAGCAAGAAAGCAGCCCGCAGCAAGAACAACTAAGGACAAGTGCGGGCCTCGCGGCCCCTGATCCTGAATGGCAGTGGAAAAAGAGGCCTGAGCGCATGAGCTATACCCGTTGGTGGCAACCCGTGCTGGTGGGGTTGGTCGTATTGGCCGGTCTCTACTTTGCTGCGCCGAACTTGTTCCCGCGCACGACCTATGACGAGAATAACCAGCCTAAGTCCTTTGTGCCTGCGCCGTTTCTGCAGTTTCAGGTCAATCTGGGGCTGGATCTGCAAGGGGGTTCCTACCGCCTTGTGCGGGTCGATCTGGATGATGCCAAGGCGTCCTTCATGCAGGACGTCCAGCGCATCGGTTCCAATACCCTGCGGGATCAGGGGGTGGCGTTGCGCGCCATTGCTTCTGACACCAACGTGCGCTTCCAATTCCGAGATGAGACCGCCATGCTCGGTGGGCGGGCAATCCTGCGAGAGCAATTCCCGACCGCGAATTACACCGATGAAGGCTCCGTACTGACCGTTGGGATCGGTGACGAGGCGTTCGAAGCGGTGAAGCAGGAAACCGTTCAGTCGGTGCGCGATACCATCGAGCGCCGGATCGATGCCTTCGGTCTGACCGAGCCGAGCATCCGGATTCAGGGCGAAGACCGCATTCTGATCGAGGTGCCCGGTGTCTCAAACATCGACGAATATCTCGAAAAGCTGGAGTTGAGCATCCACATCGTCAGCCAGGCTGGCGCAACCCGGAATCCCAATGAGACGCTCTTCATGCTGCTGCCTGACAGCGATCGCGTGCTAGCCCCTGGTGAGCAGCCGGTACAGTACCTGATCGAACGACAGGAATGTGTGAACGGCTCCGATATTCAGGGCACTGGTGTGGACGCCGAGCGTGGTATCGCCGTGACTTTCACTCTCAACAGTCGCGGGACCAAGGACTTTGCCAACTGTACCCGCAACAACATCGGTGAGCGGCTAGCGATCGTTCTGGACGGCGAGGTGATTTCTGCGCCAAACGTCAACGAAGCCATCAACACCGGCGCGGTGCAGATCAGTGGCGGTTTCGAGTTCAATGAGGCCAAGACCCTTGCAACGCTGCTCGGCACCGGTTCGCTCGCTGCAGAGGTCGAGAGCATCGAAGAGCGCGTGGTCGGCCCCGGACTGGGGGCTGAGAGCATCCGCTCGGGCGCCATCGCCTGTCTGGTCGCCATGGGCCTGGTGCTGGTGTTCATGGCCTTTTCCTACGGTCTGTTCGGGATGATGGCGAACGTGGCGCTGGTGGTGAACCTTGTGCTGCTGCTGGGGCTGTTGTCGCTGTTCGGCGCGACCCTGACGCTGCCCGGGATCGCCGGGATCGTGCTGACCGTCGGCATGGCGGTCGATGCCAACGTGCTGGTGTTCGAGCGTGTGCGCGAGGAAGCCCGCGCCGGGCTCGATCCCGGGGATTCAGTCGCGGGCGGCTATGGGGCTGCGTTCTCGACCATTCTGGACGCCAACCTGACCACCGTTATCGCCGCCATCCTGCTCGCTGCCTTTGGCACCGGGCCGATCCAGGGCTTTGCCATCACGCTGACCATGGGGATTCTGACCTCCATGTTCACCGCGCTGCTGCTGACCCGGCTGCTCATTAACCTGTGGCTCGACGCCTTCCGGCCGTCGAAGCTACCGATGTAAGGGAGGGAGGCGCGCTCATGTTCCCTCTGATCCGACTTTTCCCGCAGGACAGCAAAATCGACTTTCTCGGCTTTCGCCGGATTACGCTGGTGCTGTCGCTGGTGCTCATCCTTGGCTCAGTGGGGATGTTCTTCTCCCGCGGGCTGAACCTCGGCATCGACTTCAAGGGCGGGCTGCTGTTCGACTTGCGCTTCAGCGAGGCCATTTCGATCGACGCCGTCAAGGACGACCTGAGCGCGCTGGGCTACGGCACGCCGGAGGTGCAGGCCTTTGGCTCTGACCGCGACGCCAAGGTGGTTTTCGCCACCCCGAGCGCGCCGACCGAAGACGAGGAGATCGCGCAGGTCAGCGCCATCAAGCAGGCCGTGCGCGCGCTCTATCCGCCCAAGCTCGACGGTGAAGACCTCGAGCTGGCGCAGGCCGCTGCGACCGAAGGCAACGTCGAATTCGTCAACGGCAGCGTCGAATATCGCCGGGTTGAGAACGTCGGCTCCAAGATTTCGGGTGAGCTCGCACAGAAGGGCGCGCTGGCCACCGCGCTGGCCCTGCTGGCCATCGCCGCCTACATCTGGTTCCGCTTCGAGTGGCAGTTCGCCATCGCGGCGCTGCTGGCCCTGACCCACGACGTGATCACCACCATCGGTCTGTTCTCGGTCTTCCAGTTCACCTTTGACCTGCCGACGGTCGCCGCGATCCTGACCATCGCCGGCTATTCGATCAACGATACCGTGGTGGTCTTCGACCGCGCGCGCGAGGAAATGCGGCGCTACAACGAGCGCCCGGTTGTGGACGTGCTCAACATCGCCCTGAACCGGACGTTGTCGCGGACGCTGATGACCTCGCTGACCACGTTGCTGGCCTTGCTGGCGCTGTTCGCCTTCGGCCCGCTGGTGATCCGCGATTTCACCATCGCACTCATGTGGGGCGTGGTGATCGGGACGTACTCCTCGCTGTTCTTCGCCACGCCGTTGCTGGTGGTCATGGGGCTGTCGGCCCGGGCCTTCGACAAGAAGATTGTCGATGACGATGAGGACGACTATGCCGCCCAGCTCGCCGCCGCTGTGACCCAGGTCGACGACGATGAGATCCGCGCCCGGGTCCGCACCGACGATGGTGAGGAACGCCCGGTCGAAGCGGAAATGATCCTGCCCGAGGATCCGGAAAACGATGGCCCGGTTCAGGGTGGTCGCAGACGGACCCGCAAGACCAAGAAGAAGCGTCCGCTGGGTCGGAAATAACCGCGCAGCGGCCTTTCCAAACCCCAGCACGCGGGCCAT
Source organism: Rhodospirillaceae bacterium (assembly GCA_002711265.1). Lineage (GTDB taxonomy): Bacteria > Pseudomonadota > Alphaproteobacteria > UBA7985 > UBA7985 > UBA7985. Next base: position 1,827 of record PAGB01000002.1, on the reverse strand, counting down.
ATCCGGGTCATGGACATCACACCGCATATCCGCGAGAGCCGGGTCGTCGTTGACGGCTACGGCGACGGTGGCTTCCGCATCAACGGTGAGCGCCGCGAAGGCGGCTTGATCGTGCTCGAAACCGAGGCCCTGTCGATCCCGGCCGTGAGCATGGACGATCTGACCCCTGCCGTGTTGCAGCCGCTGGTCGACCGCGCCGACGCGCTCGACGTGGTGATTTTCGGCACCGGTGCGCGCATGGCGTTTCTGCCTCCCGAGGTGATGGAACTGCTCGACCGCCACCGCATCGGCTTTGACTCCATGGACACTGGGGCGGCGTGCCGCTCCTTCAACGTGCTGGTGACCGAAGACCGCCGCGCAGCTGCCGTGCTGCTGCCGGTCTGAGGTGGCCGCAAAGCGAACCCCAGACGCCCCCCCGGGTACCGGAGCGCCCCCGCCTTGAACCCCTTCGCCGCCCTGATCCTGCAAGCCCACCCCGAGCCCGCATTGCGGATCGAGGCCTGGCTGCGCTTCGCCCACGAGGTATCCCTGGCCCCGGGCAAGGTTTCGGAACCGGGTCTGGGTGAAATCCGTGTCAAGTGGTGGTCTGACGCTGCGCTGGAAGCCCTCGACACCGGCATCGACAGCAGCGGAAGCCCGCGCGCCAATCCGGCAGTGATGGCGTTCCACGAGGCCGTACAAGGCGCCGAAGTCCGCCCGGCACCGGGGCTGGTCCGGGCCTTCATCGACGCCCATGGCCTCGACCTCGAGACCCGGCCCTATGCGGATATCGAAGCCCTCCGCGCCGACGCAACCGCCCGCTGGGGCAACCAGCTGCGGGTCTGCCTGCAACTGCTGTCGGTCACTGACGAGGCTCACCACCACGCCGCCAACCACGTCGGCGCCGGGTTTGGGATCCTGCAGGTGCTGTTCAGCGCCAGGATCGCAGCGGCACGCGGGCGGCAGGTGCTGCCGGGACCTGAGGGAAGGGAGCTGGAGCAGATGTCGTCCGACGACCGCGCCCGGCTGGGCGGGGATCTGTGCGGGCAGGCGGCCTTCCACCTCGATCGCGCCGTCGAGCTGCTGCCGCGTCCCCAGAAAGAGGCGCTGCCCGCGTTGCGGTTCGCGCTGGCGGCGCGCGCACTGATCACCGCGGCTGAGGCGGCCGGGGCCGACCCGCTGGCGGTGCCAGCGCCGGAGCAGGTCGCGCGCACCTTCCCACTGCGACTGACCTGGGCGCGGCTCCGGGGCCGCTATGGCTGAGCCCAAGGATCGCTTCGAGGCGCACCGCGCCGACCCGCGCTACCTCGGCGACTGCCCGATCTGCGCCCGCCCCCTGCTCAAGGGGCCGAGCATCGATAAACATCACTTTCTACCCAAGTCCGAAGGCGGCGGGCCGGAGCATGCGCTGTGGGTGCACCGCATCTGTCACAAGCAGGTGCACGCGCTGTTCACCGCCAAGGAGCTGGCCCGCGACCCCGAGTTGCAGCGCCCGAGCGCGCTGGCGGCGCACCCGGACTTCGAAGGTTTCATCGCGTGGATACGAAAACAGCCGCCTGAGTTTAACGCGCGTATGCGAAAAACCCGGCGGCTGCGGAAATAGCCGCCTTCAGCCCGCTATTGAGGGGCCGAAGGCGGTATTGGTGATGTCGTGCTGTCGTGCCGTTTGCGGCTCAGAGCGCTTCTTCGAGGCGCTCGCCGACCCAGGACCAGTTCACTAGCTTTTCCAGCACATCCTTGATGTGGTCTGGGCGGCGGTTCTGGTAGTCGAGGTAGTAGGCGTGCTCCCAGACATCGATGCCGCACAGCGGGGTCGCGCCGTGGGCCAGCGGGTTCTCACCACCGGGG
>PAGB01000001.1 GCA_002711265.1 Rhodospirillaceae bacterium | reverse complement strand
CATTTATATATTGTTGAAATTCTGTAAATAATAATGGAGACAGGCGTTGGTAAACAAATAAAGATAAAAGAAAAGAAAATGCAACTTTATGACAATAATGATGATAATAATAAAAATAATATATCAGATGCATTTAAATTATCATTAAGCGGTGTAACATATTTCAATCCTTTAAATCCAGATTATGAAAATAAAATGCCGATGAAAGAAAAACCTGGATCAGATTTAAATGATGCAACATCTCAAGATAAGCGTAGTCGTAATAAACGAAGGCAATCTATGAAAATGATCCAATTAAACAACGAAAATGCCCGATGTACATATAAAATTAGATCAAAACTTTCGATGAAAATTATATTTGGAATAATATTATTATTATTTATTGCATTTATTATCATAGCAAGTATAGCTGCAAGCAAATTCATAGAAGAAACGCCAATTGCATTTGTCTTTATTTTATTTCAATTTGCTTTCATTTCAATATTATTTGGTAATAGATATCAAGAAGTAAATGGTTTGAAAAAGACCCCAATGAAAAGAACATTATTTCCATATATTATCTTAATTGTACTGGTGTTTATAATTGGACAATCAAGGTCGATTTTATGGCATGTAGAGGAAAATGTAAATACGAATATAATTAATAATGTATTAGATAGAAAAGGTTGTATTGTCATAGATGAAAAGACAATAACGAAGTTAGAATCAATCTGTTTTCGTGAAAAAAATGTACCATTTCCAAATATTGGAAATCCTCATTGCCAACCGCATTGGCAATATTAGAGTTGTTGGTATTTCACACACAACTCGAAATCAATCGATTTGATTGTACGACCAAGATATCGACACAATATTTTTGAATTTAGTGAGTATGAACTAATGAATTTCCAGCATCATTACAATTGCATCGGCTGCTGAACCGTCCCTGGACCTGTAGTAGCCGCTTCGAACTGTGGAAACCTCAAAGCCGAGGGAAGCGTAGAGCGACCTTGCGGCAGTGTTATGTTCATTCACTTCAAGATAGCAATTTGAGATATCTCCAAAATTGGCAAGGCTGTCTGTAATCAAGGTTCGGGCAAGCCCTTCACGCCGAAATTTTGGCGTGACAACGAGGGAACAGAGTTCCAATTCGGGTGGTATCTGCTGATATAGGATAAACGCCTGAAGTTTTTCATCCCGGACGATGCCAAATGCTGCATAGGTACGTTTCGTCAGAAATCCTGCGAAGTCGTCTGCCGACCACGGGCGGTCAAAACCCTCGGCGTGGAGACGCGCCATGGCTGGGGCGTCTTTCACGCTGAGGCGCTGCACGGTCATTTGCTCTTTGCAGCGCCAATTTCAGGCGCGCGCATGTATAGGGGGCTCTGCTGTCCCTTTCCGTCCCGGAGCCAGGCCAGGGCAACCGGCTTTTGGGAAAGATGCTGGGCGACCCACGCCATATTCGGGCTGCTGTCGACGGCATCGGCGGAAACTCGGCGTGCGGCAGAACCGATCCAGCGAGTCTGGCCATAGCGCCTGCGGATCTCCAAGGGGGTCAGCAGGCTATCCGGGAATCGGGGTTCACCCGCTGCATCGTAGGTGCGGACGAACAGTTCCTCGCGGCGGGATTCGATGATCACGCCAAGGTTTCGGGTGTCGGTTTCCGGTGCTGCGAAGACGTCAAAGGCATTGAGTCCGAAAAAATCGGCCCCACAGGACCGGGCCAGGCCCAGTCCTGTGGCGATGCCCAGCCGAATACCGGTGAATCCGCCCGGGCCGAGGGTCACGCCAATGCGGTCCACGCTGCCGGGCTGTCGGTGGGCGGTTTTGAACAGGGCTTGCAAGGTCGGCACCAGAACCGCGGGCTGCCCGCGATCCATGCTCAGCTGCTCCCGGGCCAGAACCTCACTATCCTCAGCGAGGGCCGCGGTGAGGCCCGAACCGGCGCACTCGAAGGCCAGTGCCAGCATGGCTGTCTCTAGAGGAAGAGGTTCATGGGCTGGCCGTTGGACAGCGCAGCGCGGTCGAAGTCGGTCAGGCGGCTATCGGAGACAATGCGGTTCAGCGTCCCGAGGTAGTATGCCGGATCTTCGCTGTAGTACTGCAACCTAGGGATCAGCTCGAGGGCCGTCACCGGGCGCCCCGCAGCGCGGTAAGAAGCCCGCGCCCGGCGAAGCTCGAGGTAGGCGTTGTTCATGTTGAGATTGCGCAGGTAGCTGCGGATCGATTCTTCCAGCGAGGTGAAGGTGCGCACCCGGTGGGTGGCGTCCGCATCACGCGCGTTCGGGGTCATGCCCGGCTGGCTGGCGTCCCAGACCCGCTGCCCGAACAGGGCGTTGCCCTGCTGAACGTAGCGGGACGTGCCCCAGCCGCTTTCCAGGCCGGCCTGTGCGAGGATCAGGCTTGGCGGCAGGATATCGACGCGCTGTAGCAAATTGGTGGTGTTGCTCTGAATATCGTATTTGGCGGCGATAGCCTGCACTTCGACCGGTGCCTGCGGGATGGTGCCGCTGTAGCCACTGTTGAGGATGATGGCGCGCTCCATGGCAACTTCGGCGTTGGCCTTGAGCACCAGCGGCAGCAGCAGCCGGATAAACACGTCCTTGTTCGCTGGCACGCTGTTATTCATGTCACGGGGCAAAGTACGGGCAAAAACCGGCGGCACCAGCGCGCCGCGCCGGATCGACTCAAGACGGTAGCCGTTCTGGTCGAAGAACCGTCCAACGCCCTCGATGCCACCGGGCAGGGATTTGTTTACGGCTGGCCTGTTGAACATTGCGTTGGCTGGGTTTGCGGCCAGCTGCGCCTGACCTGCGCCTGCCGCATACGACGGCGCAATTGCTAGTTGATTACCGAGGTTGGCTGCTGTCGCGTTCAGCGGGGTGGCTTGCGAGAAATCGATACCCTGTGGCGATGCCGCGATCTGCTGCTGGCGCTCTTCCTCGGCGCGCGCAGCGCGCGCTTCTTCCGCGCGGGCTTCACGGGCTTCGTTGCCGCTCACCCGTGGCAGCCATTCAGAGAAAATATAGTCGATGGTGCCGTCCTGAAACTCAAAGCCGCCGTCCTTGACCTTGACGGCCTTATCTTCGTCAAAGGAAAAATGGTCAGACATCTGGTCCGGCAACTGGTTCATGCGCTGGTCGAAAGCAGCAAACCGCTCGGCAAGCTGCCCAGGCACAGTCCTGAGCCTGGCCTCCGCTCGTTCCATGGTGGTCATGTTGCTGGTATCAGCTGCGGTTTCTTCGACCGCGGCAACCGCCGGCCCGCCTTCCTTTTCAACCTGGGTCGATGTCGAATCAACAGCGCCGCAGGCTGACAGGGCAAGCAGCAGGACAAAAGCCAGACCAGCGGCGGGAGACTTTTGGAAACTTCTGGTCAAAGAGACGTCCTCACAGGGGTAACTCACGCATGAATGCCCTAGCTGCATAGGGATTCAGCCAGCGAATTCACACATCAATGAGGCGGAATCAGGATTATGTGACTTAAACTCGACGGTGTCCCGTCCAAGAGGTCGAATTTCATGGGTCAGACTGCGGTGACTTCGCGAACATCGGGAACATAATGTTTGAGCATATTCTCGATTCCCATTTTGAGGGTCGCAGTCGAGGACGGACATCCGGCACAGGCGCCCCGCATATGCAGATAGACCACGCCATCCTTGAACTCGTGGAAGACGATGTCGCCTCCATCCATGGCAACCGCGGGCCGGACCCGGGTGTCGAGCAGGTCCTTGATTTGGGTCACAACTTCGCTGTCTTCTTCGCCGTTGTCTCCGGCAGCTTCGGTCACACGCATGACCGGACGACCGGCGGTAAAGTGCTCCATGATAAGGCCGAGGATCGACGGCTTAATGAGAAACCACTCGCGGTCGTCGGTCTTGTGCACCGTAATGAAATCTGAGCCCAGAAACACACCCGTCACGCCCTCAACTTCGAACAGGCGTTCGGCCAGCGGCGACACCGCCGCCTCTTCGACGGTATCGAAGTGCGCGGAACCGCTTTCAAGCACGGTCAGTCCGGGTAGAAATTTCAGCGTTGCCGGGTTGGGTGTCGATTCAGTTTGGATGAACATGGGTCTTTCCCTGTTTTTTCACCTTTAACATGAGCGGCGGACGGGCGGAGATCAAGGCATGACTGCGGTATCCTGCCCCGCGTCGTGTTGCCCCGCTCGATACCACAATCTCCAGGTCGGCGGGCGGTCCAAGGTCGTGCTTGGGCAGAGGTTCGAACTGATAGGTTCAAGGGCCCCCGACCCCGGCCAAGCCTCTGTGGCTTTTGTGACTGGCCTTTTCAGTACAAGTCGGGGCAAATACGCCATAATGCTTGCAAAAACCTGCGCAACAATCGCCCGAGCCTTCAATCACGCTTTCCCTTGCCCGTTCTATCCCGGTGGAACTGGCTCTCTGACAGACGAGACCCCCATGATCCGAGCCCTGCAGTCCATTGCCTATGTTGCGGTCGCCGCCCTGATGCTCTGCCTTGTTGCCCTCGGCAGCCTTCTGGCCTCCCCGGCTGCTGAAGCACAGACCACGCGCGAGCAGGTGATCGCCTTTCTTGGCGAAGTCGAGACTCAGATCGAGCGCATTGCCACGGCGCAAGGGCGTTTTATGCAGATTTCTGATGCTGGGCAGATCGTCCGAGGTGACATTTACATTTCCCGCCCCGGCCGCATGCGTTTCGACTACGATGATCCCTCGCCCGCGCTGCTGGTTGCCGACGGCCGCTTCATCGGTACCTACAACACCAAGGATGAAACGTCGGCCCACCGACAGATCAGCCAGACGCCATTAAAATTTCTGCTCAACAAAGACCCCGATCTCGCCAATGGCGTAAAGGTGCTGAAGATCGAGCGCGTTGCTGAGTCTGTGTTGGTAACAATGCAGGACCGGCGCAACGCAAATCAGGGGCAGCTTATCCTCGTGCTCGACACCCAGACGCTGGAGTTGCGCGCCTGGCAGGTGATCGACGACAAGGGGGAGCGCACCACTGTCCGGCTGGAATCCATGGCCTATGGCGTGCCGCTGCCCGACGCGCTGTTCCAGCGCCCGGGATTCTGAGGATGGCGGCTGACAACACCCCGGTTATCGGGGTCATGACCTGCGCCCGGCCCAAGCACGAGCGCACGCCCGAGTTTCTCGAACTGGCGGTGGGGCAGAAGTACCTCGAGCCGCTTCTCGACCGTAGTGCTCTGCCGCTGCCGATCCCCAATTTCGGGGAGCAGACGCCCTTTGACGCCCTGCTGGCCCGAATGGATGGCCTGCTGCTCACCGGGAGCCTGAGCAATGTCCACCCGGACCGCTACGGCGGCGCGGTTTCCGGCGAAAGCCTGCCGCTGGACATCCACCGTGACGCCTGCACCTGGACCCTGCTCGAGCGCTGCATTGAGGCGGGCAAGCCGGTCTTTGCCATCTGCCGCGGGTTTCAGGAGCTGAACGTTTTCGCCGGCGGCAGCTTGGTGCAGACCGTGCACACGGCCGCTGGCCGCCACGATCACCGCGCGCCCACGTCCTTCGCGCCGGAGATCAAGTACGGCGCCTGGCAGCGGGTGCAGGTCACACCCGGCGGGGTGCTGGCCGGCATCCTTGGCTCGGACGATCCGATCCGGGTGAACTCGCTGCACCTGCAGGGTGTGGATCGGGTCGGTGACGGGCTGCAGGTCGAAGCCACGGCTGGCGATGGCCTCGTGGAGGCCGTGTCGCTGCGGGCGGCGCAGGCCTTCTGCCTCGGCGTGCAGTGGCACCCGGAGGCGGTGCCCCATGACCCCGTCAGCACGGCGCTTTTCGACGCATTTGTGGACGCCTGCCAGCCTCAGGGCTAGGGTCGTGCCATGAGACTTGTCACCTGGAATGTGAACGGCCTGCGGGCGCGTGCGGCGCACGTGGACCAGGTCATCGAGGCGCTTCAGCCCGACGTGCTGATGCTGCAGGAAATCAAAATGGACGCGGCGATTTTCCCGGTGGAGGCCTTTGCGGCTGCGGGCCTGCCTCATACCTGTGCGCACGGGTTCAAGGGCAAGCACGGGGTTGCCATTGCTTCGCGCCACCCGCTGAAGGACATCGACAGGACCGTCATCGGCGGGATCGACGATGGCCGTCACGTCTCCGCAACCCTTGCCACCAGCGGCGGGGATCTGCGGGTCTCGAGCCTGTACGTGCCCTCGGGCGGGGATAAGCCCGACGTGACGATCAACGACAAGTTCGCCCACAAGTTGGCTTTCATGGAGGAGATGAAGACCTTCTTTGCCGGTGACGGGCTGCACGTGGCCGGGGGCGACCTCAACATCGCCCCGCAGGAGCACGACGTTCACAACCACAAGAAATGCCGGCGCCTGGTCGGCCACTCCGATGGCGAGCGGCAGATCATGGCCGAAGCTATCGAGGCCGGCGGCTGGATCGACACCGGGCGTGCTGTGCAGCCCGAGGGACCGCTGTTCACCTGGTGGGGCTACCGCTACCCGCCGGCCTTCGAGCGCAACATGGGCTGGCGGCTGGATCACCTGTGGCTGAAAAGGGCGCAAGCCGACCTGATCCGGGGAGGCTCGGTCTTCCGGGAGAGCCGCGCGTGGGAGAAGCCCTCGGACCATGCGCCCGTGGTGCTCGACCTTGGACTCGATGCAGCCTGAGCCACCCTTCGAGGCCCGCTATGGCCCCGGCACGTGGATCGGAGATGCCGTACTCGGCGGTCTGGGGGCCGCTCTGCTCGGCCTGTGGACGGTGGTGCTGCTGCCCTCGTTCTGGGCGGCTTTGCCCGGGCTGGGACTGGTGGGGAGCCTCTACCTGCTGGCGCGCATGCTCTGGCAATGGACCGTGGTTTACCGGGTGGATCCGGGCGGCATGACGCTGGAGCGCCGCGCCTTGTTCGCCAGAAAGGAGCGGGTGGACCTGAGCGGGCTGGAGCGGGCCGATCTGCACTACCTTGGCACGTTGCTCCGGGGCGCGCGGGGGAAACGTGGGCTGTTCGTCCTGCACGTGAAGGACGGCGCAAGGGGCGCAATGCGGATCGAGAGCAAGGTTGAAGGCTTTCACGGCATCGCGACGCTGGTGCTGCAGAGCGCCATCAGTCAGGGCTGCGCCATCTCGCTGGCGACGTACGACAATGCGACGGCGCTGGAGTTGGACGTCCGGCTGCGGACCGACATGATCGACCGGCCGGTCTGATCCCAAAGACAATATGGCGCGCTCGATTTGACGCCGCTTCGCGGCTTACAAATCTCCCCCGCGCAATTAAACGGACAGGCCGCGTTGCACGCAGCCTGACACTTTTTCCGCCTTTTCGATGAAAATGCGCGTGGGAGGGCTAAAGGCCGCAAAGCGGTCGAGACAAGGTCGGCGCACCTAGTCTCAGACGCCCAGTTTGTATCCGCCCGGCTCGGTGATCAGGATCACATTCTGCTGCGGGTCGGGTTCGATCTTCTGCCGCAGGCGGTATACGTGGGTTTCCAGCGTGTGGGTGTTCACCCCCGCATTGTAGCCCCAGACCTCGTCGAGCAACGTATCCCGCGACACCACCTTGCCCCCCGCCCGGTACAGGAACTTCAGGATTGCCGTTTCCTTCTCGGTCAGGCGGATCTTGCGATCGGTTTCGCTGTTGGTCAGCATTTTTGCCGCTGGCAGGAAGGCATAGGGCCCGACGTTAAAGACGGCATCGTCCGACTGCTCGTGGGTCCGCAGCTGCGCCCGTATCCGGGCCATGAACACGTTGAAGCGGAACGGCTTGGTGATGTAGTCGTTCGCACCCGCGTCCAGCCCGAGGATCGCGTCGGCGTCGCTGTCCTGCCCGGTCAGCATGATGATCGGCGCCTTCACCCCCCGGCGCCGCATGAGTTTGCACAGGTCGCGTCCATCCATGTCTGGCAGGCCCACGTCGAGTACGATTGCATCAAAGTGATCGGCGTCGATCGCTTCGATCGCTTGCGCACCGTTTTCGGCCTGCCCGATGGCATATTCTTCATGGAACCCCAATT
>PAGB01000005.1 GCA_002711265.1 Rhodospirillaceae bacterium | reverse complement strand
GGCGCCGAAGCCGTGCCACGGCTCGCCCGGCGGACTCAAGATTTTCTCTTCCCCACCGCTTGACGCCCGAACCGGCGCTGCACATATCGCGCCTGCTGGCACTCTTTGTATGAGAGTGCCAACACCAGTTTTCACCCTAGCAAGAGGTATCAAGCATGGCATTTCGTCCGCTGCACGACCGTGTTCTGGTCCGTCGCATCGAAGCCGAGGAAAAGACCGCCGGCGGCATCATCATCCCCGACAGCGCACAGGAAAAGCCCAGCGAAGGCCAGATCGTGGCCGTCGGTTCGGGCGCCAAGGCCGAAGACGGCACGGTCACCCCGCTCGACGTCAAGGAAGGCGACCGCGTCCTGTTCAAGAAGTGGGGCGCCGAAGAGATCAAGATCGACGGCGAAGACCTGCTGATCATGAAAGAAAGCGAAATCATGGGCGTGCTCGAAGCCTGAGCTTCGCCGCCAATGATCACTTCAATCTGATATCGAATTAAGAAGGAGCCTCACTCATGGCTGCAAAAATTGTAAAGTTCGGCGGTTCCGCCCGGTCCAAGATGCTGGACGGCGTGAACACCCTCGCTGACGCTGTGAAAGTCACTCTCGGCCCGAAAGGCCGTAACGTTGTTCTCGACAAGGCCTTCGGCGCACCGCGCGTGACCAAGGACGGTGTATCCGTTGCCAAGGAAATCGAACTCGAGGACAAGTTCGAAAACATGGGCGCGCAGATGCTGCGTGAAGTTGCATCCAAGACCAACGACGTGGCCGGTGACGGCACCACCACGGCGACGGTTCTGGCTCAGGCCATCGTCAACGAAGGCGCCAAGTCCGTTGCCGCCGGCATGAACCCTATGGACCTCAAGCGCGGTGTCGATTCTGCCGTTGCCAAGGTCGTGGACAAGCTGCACGCGATGTCCAAGGACATTTCTACCAACGAGGAAGTGGCGCAAGTCGGCACCATCTCCGCGAACGGCGAAGTCGAAATCGGCTCCATGATCGCGGAAGCCATGCAGCGCGTCGGCAACAACGGTGTGATCACCGTCGAAGAAGCCAAATCGCTTGAGACCGAACTCGATGTCGTCGAAGGCATGCAGTTCGACCGCGGTTACCTCTCGCCATACTTCGTGACCAACACCGAAAAGATGGTTACCGAATTCGACGATCCGCTGATCCTGATCCACGAAAAGAAGCTGTCCTCGCTGCAGCCACTGGTCGGCATTCTCGAGGCTGTGATCCAGTCCTCCCGTCCGCTGGTGATCATCGCTGAAGACGTCGAAGGCGAAGCGCTGGCGACGCTGGTGGTTAACAAGCTGCGGGGCGGCCTGAAGATCGCTGCTGTTAAGGCGCCTGGCTTCGGCGACCGCCGTAAGGCCATGCTCGAAGACATTGCGATCCTGACCAACGGGACCGTCATCTCCGAAGACGTCGGCATCAAGCTCGACAACGTGACCCTCGAGATGCTCGGCACGGCTAAGCGCGTGGTGATCAACAAGGAAGAGACCACCATCGTTGACGGTGCCGGCGACAAGGATGCGATCGAAGGCCGTTGCGCCCAGATCAACGCCCAGGTCGAAGTCACCACTTCCGACTACGACCGCGAGAAGCTGCAGGAGCGTCTGGCCAAGCTGTCCGGTGGTGTGGCTGTCCTCCGCGTCGGCGGTGCAACCGAAGTTGAAGTGAAGGAACGCAAGGACCGCGTTGAGGATGCGATGAACGCAACCCGCGCTGCAGTCGAAGAGGGCATTCTGCCCGGCGGCGGCACGGCCCTGCTCTACGCCACGCAGGTGCTAGACGGCATGGAAGGCGAGAACGCCGACCAGACCGCAGGTATCGCCATCGTTCGGCGTGCGCTGCAGGCGCCGCTGCGTCAGATCGCGGCCAACGCCGGTGTCGAGGGTTCGATCATCGTCGGCAAGCTGCTTGAGGGCGGCAACGAAAGCCAAGGCTTCAACGCCCAGACCGAAGAGTACGTGGACATGATTGCCACCGGTATCGTCGATCCGACCAAGGTCGTCCGTACCGCTCTGACCGACGCGTCTTCGGTGGCAGCGCTGCTGATCACCACCGAGGCCATGGTCTCCGACGCACCGGTCAAGGACGCACCGGCCGGCGGTATGCCGGGCGGCATGCCCGACATGGGCGGCATGATGTAAATCACCGCTTTCACTGGCCCCGGGGTTCCGGGGTCGGGCAGAGAACAGGGCGTTGGAGTCTCGGCTTCAGCGCCCTTTTTTGTGGTGAGATAAGAGCCAGACACCACCGGACTGCGGGGTTAGGGGAGCTGTGACAGCCGGTCGATGAGCAGTTGCCAGTAACCCGCGACATCGACATGACGCAGATAGAGCACGTTGGCCGGGCGATCGGTGACACGCCACCAGTCGGCCACCGTCATCCCGCGGGTTAAGGCGGAGCCGGTTTCGATTTCGACGTTGATGAAACGCCCGCCGTAGAGGTCGGGTTGCAGCAGGTAGGCGACGACGTTGGGGTCGTGCAGGGGTCCGCCCTGCGAGCCGTATTTCTCCACGTCGAAGCGCTCGAAAAAGTCCAGCAGGCCCGCCGTCGCCGGGCCGGCGGCATTGGGCATGGCACGGAAATCGGCGATGATCGCGTCGCTGGTCAGGGTCTGGTGTGTCAGATCCAGCGGGATCATGACCACTGGCGCGCCGCAATGCATGACCAGATCGGCGGCTTCCGGGTCGACGTAGATATTGAACTCGGCCGCCGGCGTGGTGTTGCCGCCCTCGAACAGGCCACCGCCCATGAGCACGATTTCGCGCAGGCGCGGGCTGATCTCTGGCGCCTGACGCAGCGCCTGCCCCAGATTGGTCAGCGGTCCGAGGGCGCAGAGGGTCAGGGTTCCCGGTTCTGCGTCCATGACGGCTTCGATGATGAAGTCCACGGCGTGGCCCTCGGCCAGCGGCATCGAGGGCTCGGGCAGGTCATAGCCGTCCAGACCGGTCTTGCCGTGGACGTATTCCGCCGTGACCAGTTCACGCTCCAGTGGGGCGCTTGCACCGGCATAGACCGGGACGTCGGTCCGGCCGGCCAGCTCGCACACGATCCGGGCGTTGCGGCTGGTCAGGGCGAGGGGTACGTTGCCGGCCACGCAGGTGACGCCGCGCACGTCCAGCTCGGGCGAGGCGAGGGCGAGCAGGATCGCCAAGGCGTCGTCCTGGCCGGGATCGGTGTCGATGATGATGGGACGGGGCATGGGTGGGGGCCACTCCGGGACCGTTAAAGGCAGAGGACCACAGTCTTCAGCATTTTAAGACAGGGGTCCAGCCGTCTGAGCTCAATGGGGTTCAGGATGCAGGCTTCAGGTTTCGTGGCGGGGCCAAGCGTCGCGCATTTTCACAGAAAATGCGGAACGGCTTCAGGTCGCGCGTAGCGCGGCCTGTCCGTTTGACTGCGCGGGGGAGATTTGTAAGCCGCGAAGCGGCGTCAAATCGAGCACGCCACTTCTTTCACTTTACCCTCAAAACGGGTGCACCTGCGAGCGTGTGGAAGAGCTTCGGAGGAACGACACTTAAAACGCTTCGACAGGATCAGGCTGAACATCGCGTGTTGAGTGTCATCCCATGGGTGGCGCGCTCGGTCCTCGGCCGCTTCGCGGCCTTCGGCCCTCCCACGCGCACTCTTGAAGTTGGGCTCAAACGCGGGTTGGCGAAGGGGCCTGGAACAGGTCTGCGCGCCCTCTTCCGAGCAACCAGCGCCGGTTATTTGCGCGGAGAGGCTTGGCAGCTGCCCCCGAAACAGGCTTTTGTGCCCCCATGAGCATCTCGACCGTCCCAACGCCGAAGCGACCCGAGGAAACCACGGCCCTGCGCCGGGGGTGGACCACGGGTGCCTGCGCGGCTGCTGCCTCGGCTGCTGCCTTCGAGGCGCTCTCCGGGCGTGGCTTCGAAGACCCGGTGACGCTGACCCTGCCGGGCGGCCAGACCCCGGCCTTCGCCCTCGCCCACGAAGCCCGATCCGAAGACCCCTCCAATCCCTGGGCAGAGGCGGGCATCATCAAGGACGCCGGCGACGACCCCGACATCACCCATGGCGCGCTCGTCAAAGCCCGCCTGCGCCCGGGTCCCAGCGGCAGCGGCCTGCGGTTCGAGTCCGGCGAGGGTGTTGGCACCGTGACCAAACCCGGCCTGCCCATCGCCGTCGGCGAGCCCTCGATCACCCCCGGGCCGCGCGAGCAGATCACCGCCGCGCTGCAGGCCCGGAACGGCGGCCGCATCCCTGACGTGGTTGTCACCCTGTCCATCCCCGGCGGTGAGGACATGGCCCGCCAGACCCTGAACCCACGCCTCGGGGTGGTCGGGGGCCTGTCGATCCTCGGCACCACTGGGATCGTCATCCCCTATTCCTGCAGCTCGTGGATCCATTCCATCCACCGTGGGATCGACGTCGCCCGGGCGCTCGGCATCGACCACGTCATCGGCTCGACCGGCGACCGCTCGGAGCAGGCTGCCCGCCAGCTGTTCAATGCCCCAGACGAAAGCCTGCTCGACATGGGCGACTTTGCCGGGGGCATGCTCAAATACCTCGCCCGTCATCCGGTGCCACGGGTCACTATCGCAGGCGGCATCGGCAAGCTGACCAAGCTCGCTCAAGGAGCGCTCGACCTGCATTCCGGGCGCTCACAGGTCGATATCGGTTTCCTCACCAGTCTGGTCGAAGCCGGCGAGCAAGCCGCCGGCAGGCCCCTGGACTTGTCCGAGGTCGATACAGCGGCTCAGGCCCTGCTCGCCTGCGAGGCGGCCTCGGTGCCGCTTGGCGATTTGGTTGCCGCCCGGGCCCAGCAGACGGCGCAGGCGGTGGTGAATGACGCTTCCCGGGTCGACATCCTCGTCTTTGACCGCAGCGGCAGGCTGGTGGGTCGTGCCGACTGACGCGCGGCGTCCAGGCGCGCAGCATCCCGGCGCGCAGCATCCCGGCGCCGGGCATCACGTGCTGATCCTTGGCGGCACGCGCGACGCCCGCCAGCTCGCCGAAGCCCTCGCCGCGCAGGGGCTCCGGGTAACGTTTGCGCTCCACAAGCCCACGGGTGCAGTCCCGCCGCCGTCCGGATGCAGCCTGCACCTCGGCTCTTTCGGCGGGGAAGAGGGTCTTGCCGACTTCATCCGCGCGCAGGGGGTGACCCAGTGGGTCAACGCCCTGCATCCTCACGCCGCGACCATGCAGGCGCGGACGATCAAACTGGCGCCGGCGGTCGGGCTGCCCTTCCACCGCCTCGAACGACCCCTTTGGCAGCCCGGAGCGGGTGACCGTTGGTCCCGGCACGACAGCGTCGAGGCGCTGATCGCCGGGGTCGCAAGAATCGGTCCGCCCGCCCACGGCAAACCTGAAACCGCCACCGTCACGGCCGCAGCTGCAGCCACAGCCACAGCCACAGCCACAGCCACGGACACGGCCACGGCCACAGACACAGACACGGGCGCCCGCCGCCACCGGCTGCTGCTCACAGTCGGTCCGCAGTCGCTGGCCGATTTCCTGCCACTGACCGGTCCCGGGATCGAGGCGGCGCTGTTTACCCGTCGCTTCGACAGCGCCCGGGGTGAAGCCTTCGACCATCTCGTCACGTGGATCGATGGCGCGCCCGACCCTGACCTCGCAACCGAAACTGCGCTGATCGAAGCCCACCGCATCACCGCTCTGGTAACCAAGAACAGCGGTGGTCCGCGACCCGCCAAGCTCGACGCCGCCGCAACGGCCGGTTTGCCGGTATTCCTGCTCAACCCACCCCGGCTCGCAGGCCCCGCCTACAGCCGCTGGTCGGATATTAGTGACGCTGTACTGGCCGTGGCGGATTTGCGATAGATTGAGTCTCGCCCAACGCCATCGCGCACTCGCTTTGGACCTAAGGTCACCGCCATGACTGTCGCCGATCCCGCCAGCGTTGAAGAGCGCCGCCGCAGCGACCGCCGCACCAATCGTCGGCGGGGCGCGGGCGCGCGCCGCATGATCGACACCACCGTTCCCAGCCCCTGCATCCAGATCTGTCAGATCGACAAGGCCCGGAATCAGTGCACGGGCTGCAAGCGCACCATCGACGAGATCCGCGACTGGATGATCATGACCGCCGATGAAAAGCGCAGCGTCCTCGCCGCGCTCGACGACCGGTAGGCGCACATGGGCCTGCACCTAGTCCTCGGCGGTGCGCGTTCGGGCAAATCCACCTTTGCCGAGTCCGCCGCCAGAGAAATCAGTCAGGAATACGCCGCCTCGCCACCGCCTGAAAACGGTGGCTTTCAGCCCGGTCAGCGCCTCTATCTCGCCACCAGCCGCATCTACGACAGCGCCCACGAAGACCGCATCGCTAAACACCGCGCCGCGCGCGACCCTGACTGGCAGCTGCACGAAGAACCGATCGCGCTGGCGCAGACGCTGGCTCGGCTGGACCAGCCCGGCATCGTGATCCTCGTGGATTGCCTGACGCTGTGGCTGACAAACCTGCTGCTCGATAAGGAGGATATCGGAAACCATGTCGAGAGGTTAGAACGAACCTTGCCCAGCTTGTCGGCCCACGTCATCCTCGTCGCCAACGAGGTCGGCCTGAGCGTGGCGCCGGAAACGGCGCTGGGCAATGCCTTCCGCGACGAGGCCGGGCTGTTGAACCAGCGCATTGCCGCCTGTGCGGATCGCGTCGATTTTATCGCGGCAGGGTTGCCGCTGAGACTGAAGGGATAGGGCCGTGGCTCAGAAGGTGCCAGTAACCGTCGTCACCGGGTTTCTCGGGGCCGGCAAAACCAGCCTGATCCGGCATTGGCTGGAGAACGCTGGCGGCCGCCGGATCGCGCTGATCGTCAACGAATTCGGCGATGTCGGGGTCGATGGCGAAATCCTGCGCGGCTGCGGCATCGACAGTTGTTCTGACGATGACATCATGGAGCTGGCCAACGGCTGCCTGTGCTGCACGGTTGCCGACGATTTCGTCCCGACCATGGAAGCCCTGCTCGACCGCGACAACCCCCCTGAGCATATCGTCATCGAAACCAGCGGGCTGGCGCTACCCAAGCCACTGGTCAAGGCGGTGGACTGGCCGACCCTGCGCCCTCGCGTCACCGTCGACGGTGTGGTCACGGTCGTGGATGGCCGAGCGGTTGCCGACGGCCTGTTCGCGCCCGACCCGGTCGCAGTGCAGGTGGCGCGCGAAGCCGACGATGCCCTCGACCACGAAACCCCGCTCGAAGAACTGTTCGAAGAACAGCTGGGCTGTGCCGACCTGATCATCGTCAACAAGACCGACCTGATCGGCGACGCCGACTGGTCCGATATCGAAGGCCGCGTGCGCGAAGACGCCCGCGCTGGTGCCGGGCTGATCAAGTCCACCTATGGCGCGGTCCCGCCAGCGGTTGCGCTGGGCCTCGATGCCGCCGCTGAAGACGACCTCGACAGCCGCCCTTCTCACCACGATGACGGCCACGAGCACGACCACGATGACTTCGACAGCCGGGTCTTTCACCTTGGTGAAATGCAGTCTGAAGCGGCGTTTCAGGCCGCGCTTGAACAGATTGCCGGCGACTTCAGCCTGCTCCGTGCCAAGGGCTTTATCGCCGTTGAAGGCAAGCCCCGGCGGTTCGCTCTGCAAGGGGTTGGCACCCGCTTTCAGGGCTACTTCGACCGCGAATGGCGCGACGATGAAACCCGCGGCACCGCCATTGTCTGCATCGGTGAGCACGATCTCGACTGGGCCGGTCTCGCCGAAGCCGTCAATGGGATCGCCGCCTAGGCCGGGGCCGCTCCCGTGCACCTGCTCGCCGCCCAGCCCGGCGCCCTCAGCGACAACGACGAGGCCATCGACCTTGAACAGTCGCCGGGCGCCATTGTTTTCATGTCCGCCGCCGACACCGACCTTGCGCTGATCACTGCCGCTCAGGAAGCCAGTTTGGCCGATGCCGCGAACGCCACCGACGCCGCCGAGAGGCCGTCGCTGCGCGCGGCCAACCTCATGCAGCTGCAGCATCCGATGAGCGTTGATCTCTACCTCGACCGCGTGGTGCGCTACGCCCGGGTGGTGGTGGTGCGGCTGCTCGGGGGCAAGGCCTACTGGTCTTACGGGGTCGAGCAGCTGGTCGCCGCATGCCAGGCTTCGGGTGCAGCGCTCGCGCTGCTGCCCGGTGACGACCGACCAGACGCCGAACTGCGCGGATGGTCCAACCTCGATGCCGCGACCTACGACGGGCTGTGGGCGCTGCTGGGGCAGGGCGGGGCCGTCAACGCCCGCGCCTTCGTCGATGCGCTGGGCGCGCTGGCGACGCTGAACCCCGGTGATCCCGCTCCGGCTGTGCGCACCGCCCAAGCGCTGCCGGAAAACGGCCTGCTCGACCCCTCAGCCGAGACGACCCCCGACACGCCGGTGGTGCCCTTGGTGTTCTACCGCGCGCTGGTGCAGGCGGGCGACCTCGCCCCGGTGCAGGCGCTGGCACAGGCCCTGTCGGCGCGCGGCCTGCGCCCGTTACCGATCTTTCTCAAGAGCCTGAAGGATGCCGGCTCCCGCGCCTTCCTCGCCGAGACCTTCGCCGAGGCCCCGCCAAGCGCAATCATCAACTTCACCGCCTTTTCTGCCGCAAAGCCCGGACAGGCCAGCGACGACAGTCCCTTCGGCGTCGACGCGCCGGTGATCCAGGCCGTGCTCTCCGGTGGCTCGCTGGAGGCCTGGCGCGAGGGCACACAGGGCCTCGGCCCCCGAGATCTGGCCATGAACGTGGTCCTGCCGGAGGTCGATGGCCGGATCCTGAGCCGCGCCGTTTCCTTCAAGTCGGCGGGCGACCCGTCCCCGGCGACCGAATGCGCCGTTGTCCGGCACCAGCCGCTGGCAGACCGCGTCGACTGGGTGGCCGCGCTGGCCGAGAGCTGGGCCCGCCTGCGCGCCCTCAGCCCCGCTGAGCGCGGCGTCGCGTTGGTGCTCGCCAACTACCCCAATAAGGACAGCCGCATCGCCAACGGTGTCGGCCTCGATGCCCCGGCCAGCACCATCGGTCTGCTGCAGGCGCTGGCGGGCGCCGGCTACGACGTCGGCGAGGCCCCGGCCGCGCCCACCTCGCCCGAGGCGCTGATGCAGCTGCTGCTCAGCGGGCCAACCAACCGCGATCCCGAGCGTGATCCCGGGCGCGATGCCAGCACCACAATCCGGCTGAGCGAGGCTGACTACCGCGCCTTTTTCGACCAGCTGCCCGCGACGGTCCGCACGGCTGTCGAAGCCCGCTGGGGCGGACCGGCGCAGGATCCGTTCTGGGACGGCGCAGGCTTCCACCTCGCCCTGCACCGCTTCGGCAAGGTGTTGATCGGCATCCAGCCGCAGCGCGGCTATCACCTCGACATCGAAGGCACCTACCACGACCCCGATCTGGTGCCGCCACACGGGTATCTCGCCTTCTACGCCACCGTGCGGGCGCAGGCCCACGCCGTCATCCACGTCGGCAAGCACGGCAACCTCGAATGGTTGCCGGGCAAGGCGCTGGCGCTGTCCGAGGGTTGCTTCCCCGACGCGGTGTTCGGCCCCATGCCGCAGCTCTATCCGTTCATCGTTAATGACCCCGGCGAGGGGTCGCAGGCCAAGCGGCGCACGGCCGCCGTGGTCGTCGACCACCTGACCCCGCCGCTGACCCGCGCCGGCCTGCACGGCGACCTGTCGGCGCTAGAAGCCGACGTTGACGAGTATTTTCAGGCTGCCGGGCTGCACCCGGCCCGGGCCACGCTGCTGGCCGAGGACATTGTCAACAAGGTCCACGACTTCGGGCTGGCCGGCGACCTCGGGCTCAGCGCCGAGGACGGCGACGCAGCGGTTCTGGGCAAGCTCGACGGCTTCCTGTGCGATCTCAAGGACTTGCAGATTCGCGACGGACTGCACATCTTCGGCGCAGCGCCCCAAGGCCCGCAGCGCCGTGATCTGCTGCTCGCGCTGGCCCGTCCGGGTTTCAGCGATCACCCCTCCTACATCGATGCGCTGGCGCAGGCCGAGGGCATCAGCGCGCCGCTGCTGAGCCTCGATCCGGGGCAGGCGCTATCCATCGAAGGCATCGACGGGCGCCGGACCGTCGCCGACCACATCGAAGCGCTGGAGCAGCGGGCGCAGGCCATCCTCGACGGCGATGCCTCCGCGCCCACCGAAGCAGCCGCAACACTGTTTTCCGCCATTGAAACAGTCATTGCGCCGCTGATCGACGCCTCGGCCACGCGTGAGCTGTCGGCAAGCCTGCAGGGGCTCGACGGCCGCTTCGTCCCGCCCGGCCCCTCGGGTGCGCCGACGCGGGCGCGGCTGGACGTGCTGCCGACAGGGCGCAACTTCTTCTCCGTCGACACCCGCGCGGTGCCGACACAGGCTGCGTGGCGGCTGGGCTGGAAGTCGGCTTCGCTGCTGGTGGAGCGCTATGCACAGGATCATGGCGACTGGC
>PAGB01000004.1 GCA_002711265.1 Rhodospirillaceae bacterium | reverse complement strand
TGTAAGCCGCGAAGCGGCGTCAAATCGAGCACGCAACCCCTAATGGTCGAGGAAAGACCGCAGCTTCCGCGACCGCGACGGGTGCTTTAGCTTCCGCAGCGCTTTAGCCTCGATTTGCCGGATCCGCTCCCGGGTCACCGAGAACTGCTGACCGACTTCCTCAAGCGTGTGGTCAGTGTTCATACCGATACCAAAGCGCATGCGTAGCACCCGCTCTTCTCGCGGGGTCAATGACGACAGCACCCGCGTGGTGGATTCACGCAGGTTGTTGTTGATCGCCGCTTCAACCGGAATGATGGCATTCTCGTCCTTGATGAAATCACCGAGGTGCGAATCTTCCTCGTCACCGATGGGCGTTTCCAGCGAAATTGGCTCTTTGGCGATTTTCATCACCTTGCGCACCTTTTCCAAGGGCATGCCCAACCGGGCCGCCAATTCTTCCGGTGTCGCCTCCCGACCGATTTCGTGCAGCATCTGCCGACCCGTCCGGACTAGCTTGTTGATGGTCTCGATCATGTGCACAGGAATCCGAATGGTCCGGGCCTGGTCAGCGATTGAGCGGGTGATCGCCTGTCGGATCCACCAGGTCGCGTAGGTCGAGAATTTGTAGCCCCGGCGGTACTCGAATTTATCGACGGCTTTCATCAGGCCGATGTTGCCCTCTTGGATCAGGTCGAGGAACTGCAGGCCACGGTTGGTGTACTTCTTCGCAATCGAGATCACGAGACGCAAGTTGGCCTCGATCATTTCCGCCTTGGCGCGGTTGGAATCGCGCTCGCCCTTCTGCACTTTCTCAACGATCCAGCGGAATTCAGTGACCGGTAGGTCGACCTGGTGGATGATGTCGGCAATGTCCTCGCGGATTTCCCGCGCCATCGAGCCGTAGCGCTCGTGCAGCATCTTCCACGACGGATCCGCTTCGGCCATGCGTTCGAGCCAGGTCGGATCGATCTCGTTCTCGTAGTACTCGTCGATGAACTCGTCGCGCGGGATTTTGCAACGGTCCGAAAGCTTCATCAGCTTGATTTCATGGCCGATGATCGCCTTGTTGATCGACTTCATCTGATCGACCAGCTGATCGATAAGGTTGTTGTTCAGGCGCACCAGCTTCATGGCGCGGATAACCGTATCCCGACCGTCTTCGTAGGAGGCTTCGAGGTCTTCAGGCACCTCGTCCCCGTTCTGCAGGATGGTCATCCGGTCCTGCTGCACCTTGTGCAGGCTGGCGTAAGCCTCGGCGATGACATCGAGGGCCTCCATTACATCTTCGCGCAAGATCCCTTCCATGGCTGAAAGCGACACGCTGTTGTCATCGTCATCGTCATCACTGTCTGACCGGGCGCCTTCACCAGTGGCACCTTCACCCCCGGCTTCGCCCTCACCATGGGCATCTTCCTCGTCTTCATCCTCAGCAGTGTCGGCGTCGCTGAGGTTGCTGGCAGCGGCAACGTCCAGCGACGGATCGTTCGCCTCATCGTCTCCGGCGAGCGCGCGCATGTGCGCTGCGTAGGTGGCGTCGAGGTCGATGACATCGCGCAGCAGCACCACGCCTTCCTGCAGCGACTGACGCCAGGACATGAGCGCCGAGAAGGTCAGCGGTGATTCACAGATTCCAGAGATCAGATCCTCTCGCCCCGCCTCGATCCGCTTGGCGATGGCGATCTCGCCCTCGCGCGAAAGCAGTTCGACCGAGCCCATTTCGCGCAAGTACATGCGCACAGGGTCGTCGGTGCGGCCGACGTCTTCGTCCTTGATGTTGCCGGTAGGGTTGGCGACGTCTGTGGACTCTTCGCTCTCTTCCTCGTCGGACTCAGCCTCGGCGTTTTCGCCCTCAGCTACACTAACGCCAGCCTCGGACAGCTGCGCCATCACGTCTTCGATCTGGTCGCTGCTGACCTGATCCTCGGGCAGGAACTCGTTGATATCGTCATAGGTCACCGAGCCATTGGCCTTAGCCCGCTCCGTCAGTTTCCGCACAGCGTTGAGAACGGTGTTCTCGCCGGCACTGGCAGCGTCCTTTGCCATTTCTGCTTCGGGGGCTTTGGCGGCTGCGCGCGCTTTATTGCTCATTCAGACCTCGGTGTTCAGAACGAACCTGCACATCTCTCTTAAAGGAGAAAACCGGCACAGGGCCGGCGGGCAGTCCGTCGTGTTCATTCGTTTAAGTTCTGACCCCGCGGTGCGGGCACTTGTCAGGAAGAGGGCTTGGTGTCGGTGTAGGCCTTGGCGCGCAGGTGAAGGGCGTGCAGCTCCTCATCCGTAACGGCATAAGCAGGCAACGCCGTCTTCGAGACCTCCAGCTCATGCTGCATGTCCCGGTGCGTGAAGCCTGCGAACAAGGTCTCCAGACCTTCGATCACCTCATCTTTCAGGGCATCTGGCTTTGTAAAGCCTGCGTGGAGCTGGATTTCAGAACCCGTTAAACGCTCAACCACGCTGTCTAACCCTCGCCTCGAGAGATGATCCTGCAGATGGGCAGTGTCAAGGGTTACCTCGCCAAACAGCGCCTGGATCAGCGCATCGCGGAATTGCGCCAGTTCGACGTCGTGCATGGTCAGGGTGGCGAGGCTCTCGCCGTAGAGCTCGAGTAAGTCGGGATGATTGAGCAGGGCGGCGAACAAAACCTCGTAAGGGCGCCGGGCCAAAGACCGGGTATCAAGCGCGGATACCCGATCATTTCCGCCCAGGCCGCCACCTGTCTTGGCAAAGGGCTGGGAACCGCCCCATGTCATGGGGCTGCGACTCTGTCCATGCTGCTTGCCCTGATACTGGCTCTGATACTGGCGTGCGCGCTCCCACTGCCGCCTAGCCGACTTGCGGTAGGGGTGGTGCCCGAACGACGCCTCGAAGCGCTGCACCATCTCCGCCTCGATTGCAGCGCTCAGGCTTGGATCCGCGACCGTTTTAAGCTGCGCGTTGATCCGCGACCACAGCGCCGCGCGCTGCTCGGCGCCATTCCCGGCCATGACCATCCGCTCCCAGCGCCAAAGTGACGCAGACAGGCCCTCAGCCTGCGACAGGACCGTCTGCAGCCCGCGCAAGCCGCCGTGGCGGAGCAGGTCGTCGGGATCCTGGCCCTCGGGCAAGGTGGCAAAGCGTATCGTTTTCCCCGCCGTCAGCAGCGGCAGGGCCCGCTCGGCCGTGCGCCGCGCCGCCCGTTGCCCGGCGTTATCGCCGTCCAGACAGACGATCGGCGCCGGCACCATCTTCCACAGCAGGCGCAGATGGTCTTCGGTCAGGGCCGTGCCCAGCGGGGCGACCGCATTTGGCACCCCGGCCTGTGCCAGCGCGATGGCGTCCATGTAGCCCTCGACCACGAGGATTTCCCCCCGGTCATGGGCGACCTTCCGCGCGAGGTGGTGGGCGTAGAGCAGCTGGCCCTTATGGAAGATCGGCGTATCGGGGGAGTTGAGGTACTTGGGCTCTCCCTGCCCCAAAATCCGGCCACCGAAGGCGACGGGGTTCCCCTGCCGGTCCCAGATCGGGAACATCAACCGACCCCGGAACATGTCGTAAGGGGCGCGGCCGTCGTCCGGCGCCTTGGCCAGCGCTGCTTCGATCAGCACCCGGGCGTCAAAGCCCTGCGCCATCAGCTTGCGGAAGAGCCAGTCCCGCGAGTCCGGCGCGTAGCCCAGCTGGAACCGCTGCACGGTTTCCGGCGTCAGCCCCCGCTGTTCGATATAGGTGCGGGCTTCGGCGCCCTCGGGCGCGAACAGCGCCTCCTGATAAGCACGGACCGCGGCCTCCATGGCTTCTTTCAGGCCCTTGGCGCGCTCTGCTTTGCGCGCTGCATCCGGGTCGGCCTTGGGCATGTCGAGCCCGGCCTGCGAGGCCAGTGTCTCGACTGCATCGAGAAAAGACTGGCCGTCGTGGTTCATGACGAAGCCGATGTGGTCGCCGTGCTCACCGCAGCCAAAGCAGTGATAGAAGCCCTTCTCGTTGTTGACGTAGAACGAGGGTGTCTTTTCGTTGTGAAAGGGGCAGCAGGCGGTCCATTCGCGCCCTTTGCGCTGCAGCTTGACCCGCGTGCCAACCACGTCCGACAGGTCGAGCCTGTTGCGGATTTCATCAAGAAAAGCGGGGGGGATCGTCGCCACGGTCCTGCTCTCTGTCCTTCGTCGTTTCCCGGCAAAGCAGCATTTTCGCGATGCCGCCCTGCCGCCTTGCGGTGCTGCCCTGCAGACTCGTCGTTGGCCCGCAGACGCGGCCAGACTTTAGTGTTCTCGGGCGCGTTGGTACCGCATCCGACCCAAGGGTTTTAGCCCAAGTGGGCAGGCATTATACGCCTTTTCGCGGCCTCGGACGTGATTTCTTTGAGTAAGCCTCTGGGTAAGGATGGGATAAGTCTGGTGAGTACCATCAACGAAGGCGCTTTGCTGGCCCTTTCAATCTCGGTTCTGTGGGCGCTGACCTCGCTGCTGGCGGCGGGTCCGGCGCGCACGCTGGGCGGTATCCGCTTCAACCGTCTGCGGCTGTCGATGGTGGCACTGGGCCTGATCGCCATTGCCGCGTGGGTTGCGGTGCAGAACGGCGGCCTGCGGATCGACGTGTTCGGCTTCGGGGTGCTCAGCCTGTCCGGCCTGATCGGTATCTTCCTCGGTGATACGCTGCTCTACAGCACCCTTGCGCGGGTTGGCCCGCGCCGCACCACCATCCTGTTCTCCACCCACGCACCCATGACCGCCCTGCTCGGGCTGCTGATCGGGGATGCCATGCTGCTCGAAGACTGGGCCGGGATCGTGCTGGTGTTCGCCGGCGTCGTGATCGCCATCGTCTACGGCAAGCGCCGCGACCAGCTGCACGTCTGGGAGGCTGTGCGCGGTCCCCTGGCGCTGGGGGTTCTGCTCGGGCTGGGCGCTGCGCTCTCGCAGGCCGTGGGCACCATCATCGCCGCGCCGGTGCTGGACCCTGGCAGCCTGCAGGGAACCGCGATCGAAGGCCTGAGCCGGGTATTCCCGGGCGCCGGTACGGCCGAGCTCAGTCCTGCTGAACGCCCTGACCCGATCGTCGCCTCGGCGATCCGCGTCGCCGTCTCCGCCGTCGCCCTGTGGGTCGCGTTTTTGGTGCCTGGCCCGTGGTCGCCAGCGCCCGGAGACCCAGCAGCAACGGTCCGGATCACCCCACGACTGCTGGGCATCATCACCCTCAACGGTGTGCTCGGAATCGGTCTGGGCATGACCCTGTTCCTCATCGCCCTGACCCTGACCGACGCGGCGGTGGTCGCCACGCTGTCGTCGATGACGCCCGTGGCCCTGCTGCCGCTGATCTGGATCGTCACCCGCCAGCGCCCGGCGCTGCTGGCCTGGGTGGGTGCTGGTCTGGCGGGGCTGGGAACGGCTCTGCTGCTCTACCAGTAAGGTTTGGACCTGATATTGAGTTTGCCCCTCTGTCCGGAGGCAACAAAAAAGCCGGGTCAGACCCGGCTTCCTGCATTCGCTCTGCGCGGTGTCGCGCACCGAGCGTCGAGCAGTGGCCGCCCGTCCTTCAGGCAGCCTTGGCGAGCGCGCACAGGCGCTGCTTGACGATCGGGGAGACCGATCCGAAGTCGATCTGGCCCGCGTACTTCTGCTTCAGGGCCGCCATCACCGGACCCATGTCCTTGATCGAACCGGCGCCGGTCTCGGCGATCACCTCTTCGAGTGCGGCCTCGACCTCAGCTTCCGACATCATCTGCGGCAGGAAACGCTCGATCACTTCGATTTCGGCTGCTTCCTGCGCGGCCGCATCTGCACGACCGCCTTCTTCGTACATGCGGATGCTTTCCCGGCGCTGCTTGATCATCTTCTGTAGCAGCGAGAGGATTTCGGAGTCGGCGATGCCGTCTTCGTTGCCGGAGGCGCGAACGTCGATGTCCTGCTGCTTGATCGCAGCGTTGACCAGACGCAGCGTGGACAGCGTGATCTGGTCTTTGGCTTTCATCGCGTCCTTCATGGACCCGGTCAGTGTATCGCGTAGCATGGAATGCCTGCGTGCTGTTGCAAGAATGCGCGGAAGCTAATGATGTGGCCGAACTTTGGCAATCACCCTCCAAGCCATCCGCTGACTTGCGCCTGACGCATGAAACCTCACGACGAGCCATTGCCGCACTGCTGGCATTCCTTGACGATCGGGAAGCATCACAGTACTCGACTTGCTTCCAGAGCGTGCGCTCAGCCAAAGCAGACTAGCACCGATTGGAGCCCCTCCCTCATGACCGCCACGAGCCCGGATACGGACAGCCAAAAAGCGCGTTTTGCCAATGCCTTAGCCGCGCGACCCGTGCAGGCGACCGGCGCGTTGGTTCTGGGCAATGGCGCGGTGCTATGGGGGCTGGGTATCGGGGCCGAGGGTCAATCGTTGGGCGAGGTCTGCTTCAACACCTCGATGAGCGGCTATCAGGAAATTCTGATGGATCCGTCCTATGCAGGCCAGATCATCACCTTTACTTTCCCCCATATCGGCAACGTCGGCACCAACGACGAGGATATTGAGGCGCACCAGGTATTCGCCCGCGGCTGCGTGCTGCGCTGCGACATTACCCGCCCTTCGAACTTCCGCGCCGCCCAGCACCTTTCCGACTGGCTGCGCGCCAAGGGCATGACCGGGATCGCCGGGGTCGACACCCGCGCACTGACCCGGCTCATCCGCGACGATGGCGCGCCGAACGGCGTCGTGGTCAACGGCGACCTCAGCGAGGCAGCCTTGACCGCTGCCTTCGAGCAGGCTTCGTCGTGGAGCGGACTCACGGGCCTCGACTTGGCCAAGGACGTCACCACCGGGCAGACCTATCAGTGGTCGCAGACGACCTGGAGCCTCAAAGACGGTTTCGGGGAGATGACCGCACCGACCCGGCGTGTGGTCGCGGTCGACTTCGGCGCTAAGCTAAACATTCTGCGCAACCTCGCAGCCCGGGGCTGCGATGTGACGGTGGTGCCGGCCACGACCACGGCCGAAGAAATCCTGTCCCACCGGCCCGACGGTGTCTTCCTTTCCAATGGCCCGGGTGACCCGGCTGCCACCGGGGTCTATGCGGCCGAGGCGGTGCGCGGCGTGCTCGACGCCGGTAACCCGATTTTCGGCATCTGCCTGGGGCACCAGATTCTCGCGCAGGCGCTCGGCGCCCGGACCTCAAAGCTGCATCAGGGCCACCGTGGCGGCAATCACCCGGTCAAGGACCTGAGCACGGGCAAGGTGGAGATCACCTCTCAGAACCACGGCTTTGCTGTCGATCCGGAGAGCCTGCCAGACGAAGTTGAGGCGACCCACGTGTCGCTGTTCGACGGCACCAACGAGGGCATTCGCTCGACCCGCTACCGGGCTTTCTCCGTGCAATACCACCCCGAGGCCAGCCCCGGCCCGCACGATTCTCACTACCTCTTCGACCGGTTCATGGAGCTGATGGATGCCTAAACGTACCGATATCAACTCCATTATGATCATCGGCGCCGGCCCCATTGTGATCGGGCAGGCCTGCGAGTTTGACTATTCTGGCGCCCAGGCCTGCAAGGCGCTGCGCGAGGAAGGCTACCGGGTGATTCTGGTTAACTCGAACCCGGCCACGATCATGACCGACCCGGACCTTGCCGACGCCACTTACGTCGAGCCCATAACCCCGGAGATGGTCGCCAAGATTATCGAGAAGGAGCGCCCCGACGCGCTGCTGCCGACCATGGGCGGGCAGACCGGGCTCAACACCGGTCTGGCGCTGCACGACAACGGTACGCTGGAACGCTTCGGTGTCGAGCTTATCGGCGCCCGGGCCGAGTCCATCGAAAAGGCTGAAGATCGCCAGAAGTTCCGTGACGCCATGGACAAGATTGGGCTGGAAAGCCCGCGTTCCATGCTGGTCACCACCATGGATCAGGCCGAAGAAGCGCTGGCTAAGACCGGCCTTCCGGCGATCCTGCGCCCGTCCTTTACCCTTGGGGGCGAGGGCGGCGGGATCTGCTACAACCGCGAAGAGTTCATCGAGATGCTGACCACGGGCCTGCGGCTTTCGCCGGTGACCGAGGTGCTGGTCGAGGAGTCGATCCTGGGCTGGAAGGAATTCGAGATGGAGGTCGTCCGGGATAACGCGGACAACTGCATCATCGTGTGCTCGATCGAGAACCTCGATCCCATGGGGGTTCACACGGGTGATTCGATCACCGTTGCGCCCAGCCTGACCCTGACCGACAAGGAACTGCAGATCATGCGCGACGCGTCGATCGCGGTGCTGCGGGAGATCGGGGTCGATACTGGCGGGTCGAACGTGCAATTCGCCGTCAACCCGGACAACGGCCGTCTGATCGTGATCGAGATGAACCCGCGGGTGTCACGCTCTTCGGCGTTGGCGTCCAAGGCAACCGGCTTCCCGATTGCCAAGATCGCTGCCAAGCTCGCCGTCGGTTACACGCTGGACGAGCTGCAGAACGACATGACCCGAGTGACCCCGGCGTCGTTCGAGCCCAGCATCGACTACGTCGTCACCAAGATCCCGCGCTTTGCCTTCGAAAAGTTCCCCGGGGCGCAGCCCAACCTGACCACGGCGATGAAGTCGGTCGGCGAGGTCATGGCGCTGGGCGGTGATTTTAAGGAGAGCTTCCACAAGGCGCTGATCGGTCTGGAAACCGGGCTGTCGGGGGCTGACGATATCCCCGTGCCGGGCATCGAGGACGGCGCCATTGTTGACGCTGTGGCGGTCGCTGCCCACCTGCGCGCGCCGACACCGACGCGGATTCTGGCCGTATGCACCGCGTTGCGGGCGGGGATGAGCGTAGAAGACGTGCACAGCGCGTCCCGGATTGACCCGTGGTTCCTGCGCGAGATTCAGGACCTGGTCACCGACGGCCCTCCGGCCGGTTCCCGGGTCTACAAGCGCATCGACACCTGCGCGGCTGAGTTCCCCTCGGACACCAACTACTTCTACTCGACCGTGGTTGATGATCGCTTCAATGCACCGGTGTGCGAGGCCGAGCCCTCGGACCAGGAGAAGGTCATGATCCTCGGTGGGGGTCCGAACCGGATCGGGCAGGGCATCGAATTCGACTACTGCTGCGTCCATGCCTGCTACGCGCTCAAGGAAGCCGGCTACGAGACCATCATGGTCAACTGTAACCCGGAGACCGTATCGACCGACTACGATACGGCTGATCGGCTGTACTTCGAGCCGCTGACCGAAGAACACGTGCTCTCCATTGCCCGCAAGGAGCAGGAGCGCGGCACCCTCAAGGGCGTCATTGTCCAGTTCGGCGGGCAGACCCCGCTGAAGATCGCGGCGGCGCTGGAACAGGCCGGCGTGCCGATCCTTGGGACATCACCGGATGCCATCGATCTTGCTGAGGATCGTGAACGCTTCCAGCGGCTGCTCAACGACATCGGCCTGAAGCAGCCGGCCAACGGCCTCGGCCGCACGCCTGAAGACGTTGAGGCGGTGGCTGAGGCCATCGGTTATCCGGTCCTGCTGCGTCCGTCGTACGTGCTGGGTGGCCGGGGCATGGAGATCGTCAACGACACAGTCGGCCTGCGCCGCTACGTGGCCGAGGCCGTCAAGGTTTCCGGCGACAACCCGGTGCTGATCGACAGCTACCTGCGCGACGCCATCGAGGTCGATGTCGACGCCATCTGCGACGGCGATGCGGTCTACATCGCGGGGATCATGGAGCACATCGAGGAAGCGGGGATCCACTCCGGGGATAGCGCCTGCTCGCTGCCGCCCTACTCCCTGCCTGATGCCATTGTCGACGCGCTGCGCGAGCAGACCGAAAAGCTGGCTCGGGCACTGCAGGTGCGCGGGCTGATGAACGTGCAGTTCGCCGTGCAGGGCGACCAGATCTACGTGCTAGAGGTCAATCCGCGCGCGAGCCGGACCGTGCCCTTCGTTGCCAAGGCGACCGGCGTGCCGGTGGCGAAGATTGCGGCGCGGGTCATGGCGGGTGAAACCCTGGCGCAGTTACCGCCTGCGCCGCACAACGCCGGGCAGATGGCCGTGAAAGAAGCCGTGTTCCCCTTCGACCGCTTCCCGGGCGTCGACGTTCTGCTCGGGCCGGAAATGCGGTCGACGGGCGAGGTAATGGGCCTGGACGAAGATTTCGGACACGCCTTCCTCAAGGCGCAGCTGGCCGCCAACGTCAAGCTACCGACCGAGGGCGGGACAGTATTCCTGTCGGTGCGTGATCACGATAAGGCACGGCTGCAAGAGCTGGGGCAGATCTTCGTCGACTGTGGCTTCCGGTTGCTGGCGACCGAAGGCACCTGCGCTGCGCTGATCGCGGCCGGACTGGACTGCGAGCGCATCAACAAGATGCACGAAGGCCAGCCGCACGCAGTGGATGCCATGATCAACGGTGAGGTGCAGATCGTGGTCAACACGGTCGAAGGCCAGCACGCGATCAGCGATTCCAAAAGCCTGCGGCGCACCGCTCTGACCCGAAAAATCCCCTATTCGACCACAATGGCGGGCGCTTTTGCTGTTGCACAGGCCCTGAAAGCGTCGCAGACAGGCGCGCTAAAGGTCGCTTCGCTTCAATCCTACGCGGCCTGAGAGCCGACAATGTTCAACCCTGACCCCCGCGGTGGCGGTCTCTGAACTTCGGAGAACTGCAAACATGGAAAAGTTTCCCCTGACCAAAGAAGGTTTCGAGCAGCTCGAAGTGCGGTTGAAGCACCTCAAGTCGGTCGAGCGACCCGCGATAATTCAGCAGATCGCCGAGGCCCGTGAACATGGTGACCTGTCGGAGAACGCTGAGTACCACTCAGCCCGGGAGAAGCAGGGTTTCATCGAAGGCGAGATTGCCAACCTCGAAGGAACACTTTCACGGGCAGAGGTCTTTGACGTGGCCACGCTCTCCGGCTCGTCGGTGGTGTTTGGCGCAACGGTTGGTCTGGTCGATGAGGAAACCGAGGAAGAGGTAACTTACCAGATCGTTGGTGACCTCGAGGCTGACCTGAAAGTGGGCAAGATCTCTGTCTCCTCGCCGCTGGCGCGGGCGCTGATCGGCAAGGAAGTCGGGGCTTCGGCAGAGGTGAATACCCCCAAGGGTACCCGCTACTACGAGATCGAGAAGATTTCTTTCGTCTAGGTGAGAGCCTGATGGCGCGCTCGGGCCTTGGCCGCTTTGCGGCCTTCGGCCCTCCCACGCGCAACTGAACGGACACGCCGGGCTTGGAAGCCCGGCGCGGCTTTTTTTGTCTTGAGTGGTTGCGCGGGGGAGATTTGTAAGCCGCGAAGCGGCGTCAAATCGAGCCCGCAACCACATTTCTGACGGCGTTCTGTGCGCTCATGCACCTAACCAAAGCCGCCGCGTCATCCCATATCTCAGTCTCAGGCCCAGTTAGAAGCTCAGGCCGCAGCCAAGGCGGAAGTTACGGCACAAGCTCGGAGCCGCCGCACCACCACCGCAGGAGAACAACAGCATGGGCCTTCTTGTTGACGGCAAATGGGTCGACCAGTGGTACGACACCAAATCAACCGGGGGTCGGTTCAAGCGCAAGGCCTCTGCCTTCCGCGACTGGATCCGAGCTGACGGCAGTACCGCCTTTGCGCCGGAAAGTGGCCGCTATCACCTCTACGTCTCTTACGCCTGTCCCTGGGCGCATCGGACCTTGATCTACCGTCGCCTCAAAGGTCTCGAAGACCATATCTCCGTCTCGGTGGTGAACCCTATCATGCTCGAGCACGGCTGGACCTTCGAACCCGGTGATGGCGTCGTCCCGGACCCGTTCCACAGTGCCGAGTTTCTGCATCAGGTCTACACGGCCGCCAAGGTGGACTACAGCGGACGGGTGACGGTGCCAGTGCTCTGGGACCGCCAGCATGCCACAATCGTCAGCAACGAAAGCGCTGAGATCATTCGCATGTTCGATGAGGAGTTAGGCGGTATCACCGGCCAGACTGCGGCTTACCGGCCTGCTGACCTCGTGGACGAGATCGACGCTCTCAACGACCGCATTTACACCAGCCTCAACAACGGTGTTTACAAAGCCGGCTTTGCAACGTCGCAGGCTGTTTATTTGGAAGAGGTGACGCGCCTGTTCGAGGTTCTGGATGAAATGGAGGAGCGGCTGGCGACACGCCGCTATCTGACCGGCAACCGTGTGACCGAAGCCGACTGGCGCTTCCTGCCGACCTTGCTGCGCTTTGACCCGGTGTACGTCGGACACTTCAAGTGCAATTTGCGTCGCATTGTCGATTACTCCAACATCCAAAACTACATGCTCGACCTGGTGCAGCAACACGGCCTGATTGACACCTTCAACCTCGACCACGTGAAGCGTCATTATTATGTCTCGCACACCAGCATCAACCCGACCCAGGTGGTGCCCGAAGGACCCGTCATCGACCTGACAGCACCGCATGACAGGGACCGATTGCCCCGCGCGGCCTGACAGGTTACACCTCGCTCAATCCGCTTAGGCCCGTTGACGAGGAATGCCCCATGGCTTCGAAAAACCCGCTCGAGATTTCGATGAAAGACACCATCACTGCCCTGCTGTGGGTCGTGATCCTGGCTGTCGTACTGTTCATGCTGTTCGTTTTGAAGTGGACGCTACTCCCGATCGCTGTCTTTGGTCTGGGCGCCGTCATTTCGGCCTTCATCGCGGCCTGGGGTTCGAGCGACGTCAACAAGATGCGCTGATTGCGCGACGCCTTGGCGAAGACCGCGAAGCGGTCGAGGCAAGGTCGGCGCAATACTTATTCGATCAAACTCAACATGCTGGGTTTTGAGTTTGGCTCCAGCGTGGACCTGCCACGCGCTCTAAGGCGAAGCCGTTTTGAGCGTAGCGGGAGAGGTTGCGGGCTCGATTTGATGCCGCCTCGCGGCTTACAAATCTCCCCCGCGCAGTTAAACGGACAGGCCGCGCTGCACGCAGCCTGACGCATTTGCGCATTTTC
>PAGB01000033.1 GCA_002711265.1 Rhodospirillaceae bacterium | reverse complement strand
AGCCTGCCCATGCTGCTGCGGCGCGGGGCGCTGGCCTCCCTGCGCGCGGTGCCCGTGGGTGGCTGGGTGCTGGGGATCGTCGGGCTGTTCGGCTACCACGCCTTCTACATGCTCGCGCTCAAGAACGCGCCGACGGCGCAGGCGGGGCTGATCGCCTATCTGTGGCCGCTGCTGATCGTGCTGCTGTCGATGCTGAGGCAGCCGCTGGGCCGCTGGACGCTGCCGGTCATCGGCGGCGCGCTGGGGCTGGTCGGAGCCGCGCTGCTGGTCTTCGACCCGGCCGAGGGCGGGTTTCGCGCTGAATACGCGGCGGGCTACGGCTTCGCGCTGGTCTGCGCGCTGCTGTGGTCGGGCTACTCCGTGCTCAACCGGCGCTTCAGCGCGGTGCCCACCGTGGCCGTGGTGGTCTACTGCGGCGTGGCGGCGCTGGGCGGGCTGGGACTGTCGCTGGCCTTCGAGGACTGGGTGACGCCGCGCGGCCTGGAGTGGGTCGGGCTGGTCGGGCTGGCACTGGGACCGATGGGGCTGGCGTTCTTCGTCTGGGATTTCGGCACCAAGCACGGCAACGTCACGCTGCTCGGGGCGCTGAGCTACTTCGCGCCACTGCTCTCGACCGTGCTGCTGGTGCTGGCCGGGCGGGCGCAGCCGAGCTGGGCGCTGGGTCTGGCCACGCTGCTGATCGTCGGCGGGGCCGGGCTGGCCGCGCTTGGGCTGCGGCGCAGAGCGGTGACAGACGCGGAGGCAGGAGTCCCCTAGGCGTCGCTGTCCTATTTGGCGGCTTTGGTGCTGCCTTTGGCGACCTTCGTGGCGCCCTTCGTGGCGGTCTTCGTGGCGCTTTTCTTCGCGGGGGCTTTGCGGGCAGCCGGCGCGGCAGCTGGTCTTTCCTCCAGCTGCGTGCGTAGTTCCTTCACTTCGGCGCGGATCTCGCGCAGCTCATCGAGCATGGCCAGCTGGGCCGGGTCGGCCACTTCTTCTGCGCTCAGGTGGCTTTCCTGCTCGTCCTTGGCGCTGTCCATGGCGTTGACCAGAATACCGATGAACAGGTTCAGGGCGGCGAAGGCCGAAATCACCACGAACAGGACGAAGAAGATCCACGAATTCGGGTGCACATCCATGATCGGCCGGACGATGCCGTGCGACCAGCTTTCCAGCGTCATGATCTGGAACAGCGTGTACAGCGCCCGGCCCAGATCGGCGAAGTAGTCGTAGCCATTGTCGCCATAGCCGCCGTACACGGTACCACCGTAGAGCTGCACCCCGATGACCGCGAAGACGTAGTGGATCAGCAGCAGCAGCAGCGCCGCCGAACCCATGCCCGGCAAGGCGCGGAACAGACCGGAGACCACCAGCCGCATCGCCGGGATCGCTGCGACCAGCCGGAGCACCCGCAGCACCCGCAGCGCGCGCAGCACCTTGAGCGAGTCTGAGGCGGGCAGCAGGGCGATGATCACCACGGCGAGGTCGAACCAGTTCCACGGGTCGCGGAAGAACCGCTGGCGGTAGGCGACCAGCTTCAGTCCGATTTCACCGATGAAAAAGCTCAGCGCGGCGATATCGAGGATCACCAGTCCGCGGCCGATCAGGCCGTTGCCGGCCTCGCGGACGGTCTGTGAGGTCAACAGCCCCAGCACAATGGCGTTGACCACGATCACCACGATCACCATCGTGCGGAACCAGCCCGCTTCGACCAGCCGGATCAGGGCACGGGACGGGAGCGCCTCAGCCTCCGGGCGTGCCGGGGGGGTCCGGTTGCCGCCGGGCTTTGCGACGTGCGGGGCGTTGTTGGAGCGGGCGGCGGCGTGCGCGCCGGAGAGGGGGGCTTTCACGGGTCGTCAGGCTCGTCGTTCACAGAGGGTTCAGGCGCGATCAGGCAGTGCCAAAAAACAGCTCGTGCATAACCCGTCCGGGCAGCAGAGTGAACCAAAAGTTCAGGCCCAGCGCCCCGACCCACGTCGCGATCATGGCGATCTGGTGGGTTCGCCGGTCGTGGCGTCGCGCCGCGTGCCAGCCGTAAAGAAGCGAGAAAATCGTGAACACTGACAGCAGGTGGATGGGGCTGAAAGGCCCCCAAAGCCGGATCTGGCTGATGAACAGCGATGATAGCACGGCCAGCGCCATCCCCGCCAACCAGGCATAGCCCAGAGCGCGATGCACAAGGCTGCCCTTGGGTCGCACCAGAATGAAGACACCCAGCAGCAGCGACAGCATCGCCGTGCTGGCGTGCAGGGTGATGAGCCAGCCTGCTTCGGTCAGGGGGTCGAGCCAGTCGATCATTCGTATGGGCTTCTGCAGGGGGGGCGGAGGGGGTATCAGGCCGTCGCGAACCGGGCGCGGACGCCGCGTTCGATCCCGGCCGCGATCAGCCGGTCGATACCCAGCCGGTGGCGCACGAGTTCAAGGATCTGCATCTCTTCGTCGGTCAGCACCCCGTCGGTCGCGGCCATCTCGCAGGCCAGCGCGTAGGCGGTTTCGCGCAGCTGCCAGCTGAGCGCGTCCTGCATCTCGTCGAACAGGGCCTCCAGACCGTCTTCCTGCTCCAGTGCATCGCTGATCCGGGTGGCGGTGGCGGGCAGATCGGCGACGGCGAAATTCTCGAACACCGGCCAGTTGCCGACAACGTCGCCCATTTTCTTCAGCTCCTTGTCGGTCATGTCGTTATCGGCGGCGGAGGTCAGCACCATGATGGCGATGAGGGCGTCGTGGTGGGCGGCCATGGGATCGCATCCTTTGTCAGCGGGTCCTGAGGCAAGACCACGCCTGCCTCAGAAACCATAAAATTTTCTCTATTCTATAGGTGTATCGGTCTGGGCCGACAAGGGATCAGCGTGGCTGACTTTCCGGCAGGAACGCCCGGATGCGCTCGCAGGCCTCGTCCAGCCCCAGCCGGTGAATGGGCACCCCGCTGGGGAAGGCGCTTTCCAGCCGCGAGGGCATCATCGGGTCGAGCAGCACGAACACACCGCGGTCGGTCTGCCGTCGGATCAGGCGGCCAAAGGCCTGCCGCAGCTTGGCCCGGGCGAGCATGTCGTCCAGCGCGCGGCCGCCGAAGGCATCGCGCCGTGCCCGGTGCAGGATATCGGGCCGGGGCCAGGGCACGCGCTCGAAGGCGAGCAGGCGCAGGCTGTCGCCCGGGACGTCGACCCCGTCGCGGACGGCATCGGTGCCAAGCAGGCAAGCGTTGGTCTCGTCCCGGAAAATATCGACCAGTGTACCGGTGTCCATGGCGTCGACGTGCTGGGCGAACAGCGGGAGGCCGCTCTCCTCCAGTGGCGTGCGGATGCGGTCGTAGACCCCACGCAGGCGGCGGATTGCGGTGAACAGCCCGATCCCGCCACCGCCTGAGGCCTTGAACAGGCTCTCGAAGGCCGCAGCCAGCACCCCGGGCTGGTTCTTGGGCACGTCACCGACGATCAGCACTTCAGCCTGATTGGCGTAGTCGTAGGGGCTGGCCACCCGGGCGCGAAAGGCCCCGTTGCGCAGGTGGCGCGCGCCGGTGCGTTCTTCGGCGACGCCCCAGGCGTCTTCGGCGTCGGCGACCGGGTCTGTCAGGGTTGCCGAGGTGACGACGAAGCCCTGTACTTGCTGCGCCATCAGCTGTGAGAACGGCTTCATTGGGTCGATGAAGTGGCGGTAGTAGCCTAGGTCACGGTCGCGGCCGTCGACGCGCTCGACCGAGAACCAGTCGACGAAGTCGGGCGGCGGGTCGGTTTCAAGGTCACGCAGCATGGCGGACCAGGCGGTGAGCGGGTCGATGGCGCGGCGTTCCAGCGAGCGCACCATGGCTTCGGCGCGGCGCCGGGCGTCGGCCTGCGACTTCCATTGCACGGGGCGGTCGTCGCCGGCATCGCTGCTGCTTGCCCCGTTACCAGCGCTGGCAGCCGTTTGGCTATCGGGGGACTCATCTGAGTGCTCTGCCACCTGCTCGGTCGGCTGTTCGAGCACATCGATCAGGCAGGCACGCAGGTCCTGCACCGGTTTGAGCAGGCCGCCCAGTGCTTCGCCGAATTCGCGGGCGGCGGCGAGCAGGCCCGTCACCGGAGGACGCGGGGTGCACTCGATCGAGAAGGGGTCGCCGGGCTTGTCGGCCCGAGCGTAGACCTGTTCCCCCACAAAGCTGAGGAAGTACTCGCCCGCCCCGTCGGGGGTGCCGTCGCGCAGTCGCTGGTACCAGCCCGGGCCGGGCAGGGCGTAAGCCCCCTGCTCGACGTGCTTGAGCAGGTCCGGCAGGCGCGGGTCGAGGGTCACGACTTCTTCCATGCGCACGCGCAGGCCCCGACCCCGGCCGCGCCGGTCGCTCTCCGGTCCCAGCAGCCAGCGCCGCAGTTCGGCGGTTTCCATGCCCGAGAGACCGGCGCTGAAGAAGGAATCCGATGCGTCGAACAGGTGGTGGCCCTCGTCGAAGACCACGTGCTCGGAAAGGTCGCTTTCCGGTCCCTGTCCGGCCTGGTTGAGCACGAGCGCGTGGTTGGCGATCACCAGCCGGGCGTTGCGGGCGTTGCGGATGTTCTTTTCGATGCCGCACTTGCCGTAGTGCGGGCAGCCGGAATAGAGGCACTCGCCGCGCTGGTCGGTGAGGTCGGTGGTGACCTTGCCGCCGAACAGGTCGATCAGCCAAGCCGGAAAGTCGCCGCCGACCATGTCGCCGTTGCGGCTGCGCTCGGCCCAGCGCGCGGTGATGACCAGGCCGATGCGGTCGCGGTCGGAAAGGCCGCCGGCCTGCCCGGTTTCCTGCAGATTGAGCAGGCAGAGGTAGTTCTCCCGGCCCTTGCGGACCACCACGCTGCGGTTCTTGGCGCCGCCGTCGGCGAACAGACGGTCGGTCTCCTGGTCGATCTGCCGTTGCAGGGCGCGGGTGTAGGTCGAGACCCAGACCGAGCCCTTGTTCTTGCCCGCCCAGACTGTGGCGGGGGCGAGGTAGCCGAGGGTCTTGCCCACCCCGGTGCCGGCTTCGGCGAGCACCATGTGGGGGGATTCGCGCTCCTCGCGGGGGTGAAAGGCCTGACTCACAGCAGACGCAAAGTCGGACTGGGAAGGGCGTTCCTCAACATCACCCCGACCGATGCTGAGCAGCTTGGAGAGCTGGGTACGAGCCTCGGCTTCGGTGACCGGATCGGTGCCGGGACGGCCGAGGGCGGCTTCGTCTTCCCAGGTGTCCATCCGCTCCCAGACGCGCAGGGCGCGGGATTGGTCTGCGCCGGGGTCGAGGGCGGCGTCGCCGGCAGCGGCGGCGAGGCCCCGCACCAGCGGTTGCGCCCAGGGCCAGTGCGCCCGTGCAGTGATCCAGATGCCGGAGAGCAGCACGCGGTCGGCGGCGCCCAGCCCGGTTGCTTCGGCCAGCAGCGCGCGGGCCAGAGCGCGCAGGTTACCGGCCTGCTCCTCGGGCGAGGCGCCCTCGGGCAGGGCTTCGATATCCAGGGCGGCCGTGAGGGAGCGGGGGGTCGGGGTGACCGTCCTCGCCGGGCGGACGAAGGCGAAGAGTTCGAGGACGTCCAGCGCGCGGAAACGCTGCAGCCCGCCGCGCCGAGCCAGCGCCGGCATATGGCAGACCAGCGGGGCGTCTTTGGTCAGGACCTGGCTGAGGGCCTGGGGGCTGAGCTGCTGTGCGCTTTGGCCGGGCGCACACCACCACAGGCCGCCCTCGTGCCAGATCAGGGCGGGCGCTGTGTCGACGGACAGGCCTTCGGAGCGGTCGAACAGGTCAAGCATGGCGAGAGTTTTATGCGCTTCGTCAAAGCTTGGACAGCGGTAGTTTCGATGCCTGAGATGTGTTTGTGAAAATTTGTTGGTGATGGATGCGCTATTCCGCTCAGAACCGGCGCTGCTTTGAGCAAAACTTCAGAGAGGTTGCGTGCTCGATTTGACGCCGCTTCGCAGCTTACAAATCTCCCCCGCGTAGTTAAACGGACAGGCCGCGCTGCACGCAGCCTGACGCATTTGCGCATTTTCTATGAAAATGCGCGACGCTTGGCCCCGCCGCGCGAAGCGCGGTCGGGGACAAGTCGGCGCAACCGTGTTTCAACGTAGATCTCCAACGCGTTCACAGGCGCAGTCGTTTTGAGTGCAAAGTTAAAGAGCAGCTCACAGCGCAGCGTCTTGAGCGCAAGGGAAAATGCGCGACGCCTTGGCGAAGACCGCGAAGCGGTCGAGACAAGGTCGGCGCAACCTTCTTTACGTGTTTGGGCCGCCATGCAGGTTTGTGGAATTTTGTAAGCGCGTCAAACAGCCTAAACTCCCGCCCAAGTCCAAAGACGCAGGAAACCCAGACAAATGACAGCGCTCTCCCAGCTTGCCGACGCCGCCCGTGCCTGGCCCTTTGAAGAAGCGAAGAAGCTCAAGAAACGTCTGGGCGGCAAGGCGCCGGCCAAGGGGTACGTCCTGTTCGAAACCGGCTACGGCCCTTCGGGCCTGCCCCATCTGGGCACCTTCGGTGAGGTCGCGCGTACGACCATGGTCAAGCGTGCCTTCGAGGCCCTGTGCCCCGACATCCCGACCAAGCTGGTCGCCTTCTCCGACGATATGGACGGGCTGCGCAAAGTACCCACCAACGTCCCCAATCAGGAGCTGCTGGCCCAGTCGCTCGACAAGCCGCTGACTCAGGTACCGGACCCCTTCGGCGAGGAGACGTCATTCGCTGCCCAGAACAACCGCCGCCTGCAGCGCTTCCTCGACAGCTTCGGCTTCGACTACGAGTTCAAGTCTTCGACCGAAACCTACCAGTCCGGCGAATTCGACGAAGCGCTGGTGCGCATGGCCGAGACCTATGAGAAGGTCATGGGCATCATGCTTCCCACCCTCGGCGACGAGCGCAAGGCAACCTATTCGCCTTTCCTGCCGATCTCGCCGGTCAGCGGCAAGGTGCTGCAGGTGCCCATGCTCAGCGTTGATGCTGGCGCCGGTACCATCACCTACCGTGAGCCCGAAACCGGCGATGAAATCACCCAGCCGGTGACCGGCGGTTCGTGCAAGGTGCAGTGGAAGCCCGACTGGGCTCTGCGCTGGTACGCGATGCAGGTCGATTACGAGATGTACGGCAAGGACCTGATCGACAGCGCCAAGATCGCTGCACGCATCACCAGTGCGCTGGGTGGCCCGGCGCCGGAGGGCTTTTCCTACGAATTGTTCCTCGACGAGCAGGGCCAGAAGATTTCCAAGTCCAAGGGCAACGGGCTTTCTATCGAGGAGTGGCTCGAATATGGCCCTGCCGAGTCCCTGTCGCTCTACATGTTCCAGCGCCCGCGCGCAGCCAAAAAGCTGCACTTCGACGTCATCCCCAAGGCCGTCGAAGACTACGTGACTTTCCTGGAAAAATTTCCGGGCGAGGCCGGTGAAAAGCAGTTGGAAAACCCCACCTGGCACATCCACGGGCAGGACCGCGTCCCCGCGGCCGAAGACGGGGTTTCTTTCAGCATGCTGCTCAACCTCGCCTCGGTGGTGAATGCCGACGACCCCGGGGTACTCTGGGCCTTCATCCAGCGCTATCGGCCTTCGGCTGGCCCGGAGAGCACACCCTTCCTCGCCAAGCTGGTCGACCACGCGGTTTGCTACTACCGCGATCGGGTGGCGCCGACGAAAACCTACCGCGCCCCGACCGAGGCCGAGGCCGCCGCCTTCACCGCACTCGACACCGCGCTCGCAGTCTTCGAAGGCCAGAACACCCCTGCCGAAGACCTGCAAACCGCTGTGTTCACCGTGGGCAAGGCCGCTGGCTACGAGAACCTGCGCGCGTGGTTCCAGGCGCTGTATCAGGTCCTGCTGGGTCAGGATCAGGGCCCGCGCTTCGGCTCCTTCATCGCGCTCTATGGCGTCGCTGAGACCCGCGCGCTGCTGCAGCAGGGCATCCGGGGCGAGCTTGCCGCCCCGACGGCTGACGCGACGGCCACATGAGCACCCTGATCTATCACATGGCCCACGAAGCCGACTGGGCCGCCGCCCTCAACAGCCGCACTTACGCCGGTTCCGCCGATGACCGGCGCGATGGCTTTATCCACTTTTCCGCCGGCGCCCTCATCGCCGGGTCGGCCGCCAAGCACCGCGCCGGACAGGCCGACCTGCTGCTGGTGTGCTGCGACGCCGAAGCCCTGGGTCCGGCGTTGAAGTGGGAAACCTCCCGCGACGGCATCGATTTCCCGCACCTGTACCGGCCCCTCGACCCGGCCGAGGTGCTGTGGACCGTGCCTCTGCCGCTTGGTCCCGATGGGGTGCATATGTTCCCCGAACGGCTGGACTGATCCGTGTCGCTGTGGTCGCTCACCCCCCGACTGCTGCGGGTCTTTGACCCGGAAACGGCACACCGCCTGACCATCGCCGGTCTGCGGCTGGGGCTCCACCCGCGCCCCACTCACGCGCTCTCTGACCTAGCGACGCAACCGACATCTTCCCCGGATTCACGCTCTCAAGCCGCAATCCACCTGTTCGGCAAAGCCCTGCCAAACCGCCTCGGGCTGGCGGCGGGTTTTGACAAGGATGCAGAGGCTGTCCCCGCGCTAGCCGCCCTTGGCTTCGCCGCCGTCGAAGTCGGCTCCGTGACCCCACTGCCCCAGCCCGGCAACCCGCGCCCGCGGGTGTTTCGCCTGCCCGCCGACGCTGCCGTGGTCAATCGCTACGGCTTCAACTCCAGCGGTCACGACCAGGTCCGGCGCAATCTCGACAGGCTCAGGCCGGAACAGCGCCCGGCGCTGCTCGGGGTCAACCTCGGCGCCAACAAGACCTCGGAGAACGTGCCCCGGGACTTCGCCCTCGGCGTCAGCCGGTTTGCCGACCTCGCCGATTATCTGGTGATCAACGTCTCCAGCCCCAACACACCCGGCCTGCGCGACCACCAGACGATCAACGCGCTGGCGCGGATCCTCGATCTCGCCCTCGACGCGCGGGCTCAGGGCCCGGCGACCCCGATCCTGCTCAAGATAGCGCCCGACCTCGCTGACGAAGACGTTGCGGCCATCGTCGATCTGTCCATCGAGCGCGGGATCGACGGCCTGATCGCCACCAATACGACCATCCAGCGCCCCGCCGGTCTCAAGGGTGCAGCGCAGGCGGAGAGCGGCGGTCTGTCCGGCCAGCCGCTGTTCGACCAGGCCAACCGCGTGCTCGCCAACATCCGGGAGCAAGCCGACGACCGCCTCGTCGTCTTCGGCACCGGCGGGGTCGGCTCCCCGGCACAGGCCGAAGAAAAGCGCCGCCACGGCGCGGATCTGGTGCAGCTTTACACCGGCCTGATCTACGGCGGCCCGGGGCTGGTCCGGCCGCTGGCACAGGCGCTGTCGGCCGTGCCGAAGCGTGCGCGGCTGACCAAGGGCCTCGGTACCCTGCTTGACCAGCACAGCTATCGCGGCCTGATCGTTGATCTCTGGGGGGTCATGCACAACGGCGAGACGCTGTTCCCCGAGGCGCTCGACGCGCTGATGCAGGCTCGGGCGCGGGGGGTGCAGGTGCAGTTCCTGTCCAACGCCCCGCGTCGCGCGGCTTCGGTCGGAACCCTGCTCGACAGGCTGGGCATGCCGCGCGAGGCCTACGACGGGATTGTCTCCAGCGGTGAGGAAAGCTGGCAGGTGCTGAAGGTGCGCAGCCTACCCTTCTACCGCGACCTTGGCCCGGTCTGCTTCCACCTTGGTGCCGGGGCCAAGGACGCCAACATGCGCGACGGTCTCGATTTCCGTTTTCAGGACGCCATCGATGGCCCGGAGGGCCGGGCGGATTGGATCCTGAACACCGGCCCGGAAGCCAGCACCGACCTCGCTGAGTGGGTCCCGGTGCTGCAGCAGGCGCTCGACGCCGGCCTGCCGATGGTATGCGCCAACCCCGACCGGGTTGTCATGCGCGGCACGGCAAAGGAGCTCTGCGCCGGGTCGCTGGCCGAGTGGTACGAAGCGCAGGGCGGTGCCGTGCAGTGGCACGGCAAGCCCTTCGCCGATGTTTACCGGGTCGCGCGCGCGGCCATGGGCCTGCAGCGCCAGCAGGTGCTGGCCATTGGTGACAGTTTTACCACCGACGTGGCAGGTGCCCGGTCGGCAGGGATCGACGTGCTGCTAGTCAACACCGGCATCCATCAGACCGATCTCGGCGCTGATTTGCAGGCCGGGGTGGAGCGGCTGTCCCGGGAAAAAGGACTCTGGCCGAGTTTCGTCGATCACCGGCTCCGTTTCTGAACCCCGAATCCATTAGTATTATGCGAAAAAATCCGTTGAAGCCTTTGTAAAACTGTTCTATTTTTTGGTTTATTATGCGGCACGTCCAAGATTTTTCAGGGCGGCCGATGATTTTCAGCCCGTTTCGGGCCCGCATTTTGATCAGGAGCAGTGCCCATGGCGGCGCAGAAGAAGCCCGTAATCCAACCCGCATCCCGGTTTGAATCGATCACGCCCGCGCTGGTAATCGCCTGCATTATGACCGGTGCCTGGTTCGTCGCCGGCTGGTCGCTGTTCGGCTACTACGGTGGGCCGTCAGGCTTTGCCGCGCTCAGCCCCGCCGAAGTCGGTCTGGTGGTCTGCGGCGGCCTGCTGCCGCTGATGGTGATCTGGCTGCTGTGCGGGATGATGATCGTCGGCACTCGCATGCGTAACGCCATGATGACCGAGCTCAGCGCCCTGCGCACGGTCAACATCATGCCCGAGGAAACCCAGAGTCACATCCGTTCGATCACCCGCGCCTTCGAAGACCGTGTCGAGCACCTGCAAGGGGTGACCAGCGGCATCCTCGCATCGCTGGACCGGGCCACGGGTCACTATGAGTATCAGTCCGAAGTGCTGGAAACCCTCTCCGGCCGGGTGCACGAACAGACAACTGAGCTGTCGACCATCCTGCAGGATCAGACCGAGCAAGTCACCGTCGCCGAAGCCCGAATCGATCGCATGGTCAACCGGATGAAGCACGCCATGGATGACGTTCGCGAAGCCGGGGAAGGCTTCCGCGCCAACCTCGTCGCCCCGATCGAGGAAGTGCAGGAGACGTTGGGCAAAGCCAACTCACGCATCAACGACCAGATCGACGCCATCTGGTCCCGGCTGGAACTGCTCGACGCGGCCCAGTCCGAGACCGAAGAAGCCTCCATCCGCACCCGCGAGGTGCTCGAGGGCGAATCCCACAACCTGCGCGAGGCTGCCAAGGAAGCCCTCGGCAACGTCGAAACCATGTCGGGCAAGCTGGAATCCCAGATCGGCCTGCTCAAATCGGTCTCTGAGGACGCCAACGGTGTCGCTGATCAGATGCAGAACCGTCTGGAGGAGCAGTCTTCTGCGCTGGCCAAGGCCGGGGACGACCTCGCCGCCCACGCCGAAGACCTGCACCGGGCGATCGAGGCGCAGGTGAGCCACCTCGGCCACCTGCAATCCTCTGTCGAAGGCTACGGCGACGTAATTTCGCGCGAATTCGAGCAGAAGGTCGAGACGCTGATGAACTCCGCGCGCGAAGCCGCCGACATCGTTGGCGAGCACACCGCCCGCGCGACGCGGCAGGCCATCGAAGAGCTTTCCGAGAACGGCGACCGCCTGACCGGCAACATCGGCGTCGTCTCTGACCGCGTCGAACA
This sequence comes from Rhodospirillaceae bacterium, assembly GCA_002711265.1. Lineage (GTDB taxonomy): Bacteria > Pseudomonadota > Alphaproteobacteria > UBA7985 > UBA7985 > UBA7985. The sequence continues at coordinate 97,469 of PAGB01000033.1, read as the reverse complement.
ACTGACCGAATCCCTCAACGGTGGCGCTCGTCGGTTGCAGGACACCACGCTGTCGGTTCAGGCCACGCTCAAGGTCAGCGCGCAGGACGTAGCCGCGACCCTGATCGAGGCCACCAAGGCGGCCGAGAAACGCTACGTCGAGCTCGGCGATGCGTGGGCAGAGACGCTGGAGGATCAGGCCGAACGCGTCGAGGCGCTGCAGGACATGGCGACCGCCGCCGAAGACAACGCCTTCGCCCACGCCGAAGAGTCGGTGGTTCACCTCGCGCGGCGGCTGGACAGGGCCTTGCAGGACCGTTTCGAAGACGAGGACGGCGCCTTCAATACCGCCCAGCGGCAGATCGACGCCGCCGGTCAGCGGACGGTCGAGAACTATCAGCGTCTGGTAGGCAGCTTCGTCCACGACCTGACCGACACCGCCGGGGCAGAGATGGAACGGCTGGTGGTCTGGGGGCAGGAGATCCCGCGCGCTGCCGAGCACCTGCGCGAAACCGCCGCCGAGATCGCCCACCAGATGGACGAGCAGACAAAGAGCCTGCTGGCCCGCACCAACGAAGTGCGCCACGCCACCACGGACGCGCTGGTCAGTGCGCAGGCCCTGTTCAAGGGCATCGCCGAAGCACCCGAGCGCCTTACCGCCACCGTTGCCTCACTGGGGCAGGCGAGCACCGCCGCGGTCGAGGATCTGCGTGAGCAGACCGAAGCGCTGAACGGGCAGCTGCTGGACTGCCGCAACCGGCTCGCCAGCCTGACTGACGGCTTTAACGGGGGCCTCGATGAGGGTCAGATCGACGCCCGCCTGCAGCAGCTTGCCGAAGCGATCAACGGCGCGCAGACGGCGCTGGTCGAGGCCGCTGCAGCCTTCGACGCCACCACACAGGACGCCAGCAACGTGGCCAATCAGGCGGCTGAAAGGCTGACCAATTCCACCTCACTGGTCGCTGATCAGGTCCAGACCCTGCGCGATATCACCGCCAATCCGGAGGGCGACACCACGCTGCGCCGCGTCGCCGATCAGGCGGACGAGCTGCGCCAGATCCTCGAACAGGTCGGGATCGCGGCGGAAAATCATCAACTGACGCTGGTGCGGGTGTCCGAAGAGGCCAAGACCCAGTCCGAGCGGCTGCTCCAGACCGTCAANCATGAAGATTTCCGAGCGNGANGCNTTNCTCAANNANGCCNCATCCATGGTCGAAGCCCTGCANCAGGNCGCNATCGACGTNGANACCATNCTNGACGGCNANCTGCCNTCNGANGTGNTGCATGGCNATTGANGCCGGNGANCGNGGNGTNTCNGTNCGNCGNCTGCTCANNCGCTANACGCCGNCCGGNGCCGGGGCGGGCGCCATGGCGGACCTNTANGCCCGCGACCGCGCCTTTACCGAGCAGGTGGACCGCTATCTGGAGACCTTCGACAGCCTGCTCGCGCAGGCCAACCAGGTCGATCGCTCCAAACTGCTGCACACCACTTTCCTCACCGCCGACATCGGCAAACTTTACGTCTTCCTCGCCCGTTCGATCGGCGTGATGCAGGCAGCGGAGTAACACCATGGCCAGTCGTNTTCGTCGTCGTATTCGTCGCCAAGTGCGCCGCCGGTTTCAGACATCCGCTGCGAGACTGCGGCTGAGCAAGGTTGTCACCTCTTCTGCCGGGGAGCCCTCGCCCCGCGACAGCCGGGCCACGGCTTCGGTAATGGGCAGCGATACCCCTTCGGTGTGACCTGAGGCGATGAGGCTCAGGGCCGTGGCGGCGCCCTCGACGGTCGTGCCGCGGCTCAGCAGTTCGAGCGCAGACTGACCCTGCCCCAGATCGTGGCCGAAGCTGTAGTTGCGGGATTGCTGGTCCTGACAGGTCAGGGCCAGATCGCCGATCCCGGCCAGCCCGACCGCCGTGCGCGGATCACCGCCGTAGACCTCCGTCACCCGTTCCAGCTCCCGCAGGCCTCGTGTCATAAGCGCCGAACGGGCGCTGGCACCGAAGCCCATGCCGTCAGAACAGCCACAGGCGATGGCGACGACATTCTTCATCGCGCCGCAGATTTGCGCACCGATGGTATCCGCACTGGCATAGAGCCGCAGGCGCGGCGNGCTGAGCACCGCCAGCAGGCCTGCGTCCGGGTTTTCAGTCGCCAATGTCACTGCCGTCGGACGGTCTTCGAACAGGTCGAGCGAGAAGGACGGCCCGCTGAGCACGCCCAATCCCTGCGGCAGCGCCAGCGCGGTGCTGAGAAGGGTGCCCGTNCCGTCGGCAAAGCCCTTGGACACGGTGACGACGGCGTTGCCCGGCCGGATGCGGTCGCGCAAGGGTTCGAACACGCCGGTCTGCGCCTGCGCCTTCACGGCCAGAACCACCACGTCCTTGGCCGACATCAGGGCAAAGTCTGCGAGAACCCCGGCCCTGATACCCGGCATGGCGGGGCATTCCGGCACCTTGGGATTGATACCGGTCTCGCGCAGGCTGGTCGCCTGTGCCGGGTCACGACACCAGAGCGCCACGGACCGTCCTGCCTGCCGCCAGGCGTAGGCCAGTGACGAGCCGAATTCGCCCGCGCCGATCACGTGAATCGTGCTGTTGTCCAGAATCAGGGCCCCAAGTCGTTTTTCGGCATAGCCGATCGCCTCTTGTTCTTAGCACCCATAGCCCGCACATGAATGTCAAAACCGACACCTTGAGAGCACCGGCATGACCGCCAAACCCACTGAACCCACTGCCAATATTCAAGCGAAGGACGCCAAGGCTGCTGCAGACGGCAGCGCGGCCAAGGACAGCCGACCGGCCGCCTCGGACAGCGCGTCGTCGGCGCCGCGCGCATCCTACGAGCACGACGGCAAGCCATGGCTAACCGCTTTCAAGCTACTGCGTTACCTGTGGCCGGCGGACCGGCCGCGCCTGCGCCTGCTGTTCGTGCTGACCGGGCTGGCGATCCTGATGGGGCAGTTGTTTCTGGCGATCACCCCGATGGTGTTTGCCACTGCCGTTGACGCCGTTGGTGGCGAAGGCCGCTTCCCCAACGCCTCGCTGACGCTGCTGATCGGGCTGGTGACGGCCTTCGGTCTGGCGCGACTGCTGGCACAGGGCAGTCAGGAAATCAGCTCGGCGCTGTTCGTTTTCGTCGGCCAGAATGGCATCCGCTCGGTGGCGCTGGAGACCTTCCGCCACCTGCACGAACTCAGCCTTCGCTTCCACCTTGGCCGTCAGACCGGCGGACTGTCGCGGGCGATTGAACGCGGCACTAAGGGCATCGAATTCGTGCTGCGGATGACCACTTTCAACCTCGTCCCCACGACCTTCGCGATTGTGATCGTCAGCCTGATCCTGCTGTTTAACTTCGGGCCGCTCTACGCCGCGATCACATTCGTCACCGTGGTCGGTTACATCATCTACACGGTCATGGTCACCGACTGGCGCATCAAGTACCGCCGGATGATGAACGAGACTGATTCCGAGGCGACAACCAAGGCCGTCGACTCCCTGCTCAACTACGAGACGGTCAAGTATTTCTCCAATGAAGTGCACGAAGCCACGCGCTTCGACGGTGCGCTGCGCGGCTATGAACGCGCGGCGGTGAATAACCAGCTGTCGCTGTCGCTGCTCAACATCGGGCAGGGGATCATCATCGCCGCCGGGTTGGTTCTGCTGCTGTCCCTGTCGGTGCCGAAGGTGCTGGCCGGGGAGATGACGGTCGGCGATTTCGTCGCCATTCAGGCCTATCTGATCCAGCTGTATCTGCCGCTCAACTTCCTCGGCTTTGCCTACCGTGAGATCCGGCAGGGGCTGGTGGATATGGAGTACATGTTCAACCTGCTCGACGTCGACCGCGAGATCCCGGACAGCCCCGGGGCGCCAGCGCTCAAGATCGACGGTGGTCAGCTCGACTTCCAGACGGTCAATTTCGGCTACAACGACGACCGTCAGATCCTCCACGACCTCGATTTCAGCGTCGAAGCGGGCAAGACTCTCGCCATTGTCGGGCCGTCGGGGTCGGGCAAGTCCACCATCGGCCGGATGCTGTTCCGCTTCTACGATGTCTGGGATGGCGCCATCCGCATCGACGGGCAGGACATCCGCCGGGTGCAGCAGGCCTCGCTGCGCGAAGCCATCGGGATCGTCCCGCAGGATACGGTGCTGTTCAACGATACCATCGCCTACAACATTGCCTACGGTCGGCCCGACGCCTCCCTCGAGGACGTGATCGAGGCCGCCAAACTGGCCCAGATCCACGACTTCATCCTCGACCTGCCCGAGGGCTATGATACCCGGGTGGGCGAGCGCGGGCTGAAGCTCTCCGGCGGCGAACGCCAGCGGGTTTCCATCGCCCGGACCATCCTAAAAGACCCCTCGATCCTGCTGTTCGACGAGGCGACGTCTGCCCTCGATACCGATACCGAATCGGCGATTCAGGCGTCGCTTGCCGCGGTATCGCGCGACCGCACCACGCTGGTGATCGCGCACCGCTTGTCGACCGTGGTCGACGCTGATGAAATCATCGTTCTCGACAAGGGCCGCATCGCCGAACGCGGGTCGCATCAGGCCTTGCTGGAGCGCGACGGGGNTTATGCGCACATGTGGCATTCCCAGCAGGAAGCAGATGAGTAAGGCTCGCAGAGCTTAGGTCTGGCTTTTCCGGACGTCTTTGCGTAGAAAGCTGCATCCGTGCAAACACGATTGAAGATTAGGAGCGAGGCTTATGTCCCGCCGTTGTGATTTCGTCGGCCGCAAGCCGCAGTCTGGTAACAATGTTTCCCACGCGATGAACAAGACGCGTCGTCGCTGGCTGCCAAACCTGCAGAACGCGACCCTGCATTCCGACATCCTGCAGGAAGGCGTCCGCGTTCGCCTGTCGACCCGTGCGATCCGCACCATCGAAAAGAACGGTGGTCTGGACTCGTTCCTGATGGGCACCCCGAACCGCAAATTGGGCCCGGATGCGCTGGCCATCAAAAAGCGGCTGGAAAAGGCGCAGGCTGCCGCGGCCTAGGCCGACGGTGTCTCTGACCTGAGCTGTTCTAGCGCCCAGACGGCGCTTTCAGCCACCACAGCGTTTTCATGGCGCGCGAGCTGTTCCAACGGCCCGCGCGCTTTTTCGTGGCCGGAATTCCCCAGACAGATCGCCAGATTCCGCAGAAAGCGGACAATGCCGATCCGCTTGACCGGGGACCCGGCGAAGGCCGCCCGGAACTGCGCGTCGTCATAGCCGACAAAATCCAGCAGCCGGGGATCGGCGAGCAACGCACGCGGCTGGAACCCGGCTTCCGCCGTGGCCTGCGCAAACTTGTTCCACGGGCAGACCGCGAGGCAGTCATCGCAGCCATAGATGCGGTTGCCCATGGCGGCGCGGAACTCGACCGGGATCGGGCCGTCGTGCTCGATGCTCAGGTAGGCGAGGCAGCGAGTGGCGTCGAGCTGGTAGGGCGCGGGAATNGCGGCCGTCGGGCAGACGTCGATGCAGCGGCTGCAACTGCCGCAGTGATCGTCGCTGGGGCTGTCGGCTGGCAGCTCGAAGCCGAGGTAGATCAGCCCGAGAAACAGCCACGAGCCGAAATCCTGCGACACCAAATTGCTGTGCTTGCCCTGCCAGCCCACGGCGGTCTGGGCGGCCAGCGCCTTTTCCGGGACGGGGGCGGTATCGACGAAGACCTTGAGCGCNTGCCCGGTTTCCTCGCCGATCCAGCGGCCGAGCCGCTTGAGCTTTTTCTTCAGGATATCGTGGTAGTCGCGGTTCTCGGCGTAGACCGAGAAGTTGGCGCGACCGGGATCGCGCAGCCGGTCCAGCGGGTCGCTGTCCGGGCCATAGTTGAGGCCGACGGCGATGACCGACTTTGCTCCTTCCCACAGGGTCTGCGGGTCTGCGCGCTCGTCCAGCCGGCGTTCCATCCAGTCCATGGTGCCGTGCTGGCCGCTGGCGACGAAGTCCTGATAGCGCGCCCGGTTGCGCGCCGGGATCTGCGCCGGGCCGAAGCCAACAGCGTCGAAGCCCAGCGCCCGGGCTTCGGCGTCGATCCGCTGCTTCAGTGCAGCGGGGTCAAAGGGGGTCGATGTCGCCTCGGGCATAACCCGCCACCACTCCGGCTTCAAAGTCAGCGAAGGCGCCGGCCTCGATCGCCGAGCGCATCCGCGCCATCAGGTCCTGATAGTGCTGGATATTGTGCCACGACAAGAGCATGGCGCCGAGCATTTCATCGGCGCGGTGCAGGTGGCGGATGTAGGCGCGCGAATAGTTGCGGCAGGCCGGGCAGCTGCAGTCCTCATCGATGGGCCGGGGATCGTCCTGGTGCCGGGCGTTGCGCATGTTGATCGCTCCCCGCCAGGTAAAGGCCTGCCCGGTGCGCCCCGACCGCGTCGGCAGCACGCAGTCGAACTGGTCGATCCCGCGGCGCACGGCGCCGACCAGATCCAGTGGCTTGCCCACCCCCATGAGGTAGCGCGGCTTGTGCTGCGGCAGGTGCGGTTCACAGTCATCCAGTGTCTTGAACATCAGATCCTGGCCCTCGCCCACGGCCAGACCGCCGACCGCGATGCCGTGGAAGTCCATCGGCTCCAGCGCGCGAATCGATTCCTCGCGCAGGTCGGCGAAGGTCGAGCCCTGCGCAATGCCGTAGATGCCATAGCCCGGACGGTCGACCCAGGCGTCTCGGGACCGCTTGGCCCAGCGCATCGACAGCTGCATGGAGGTATCCGCGCCGAGCTTGTCNATTGGGTAGGGCGTGCACTCGTCTAGCGCCATGGTGATGGTCGAGCCCAGCAGGTGCTGGATGTGCATGGAGTCTTCCGGGGTCAGCCGGTGCTTGCTGCCGTCGATGTGCGAGCGGAAGGTGACCCCCTCCTCGGTCATCTTGCGCAGGTCGGCCAGCGACATGACCTGATAGCCGCCTGAGTCGGTCAGGATCGGCCCGTCCCAGTTCATGAATTTGTGCAGGCCGCCGAGGTGGTGAATGCGTTCCGCCGTCGGCCGCACCATCAGGTGATAGGTGTTGCCGAGGATGATCTCGGCGCCCGTCGCCCGGACGCTCTCCGGCATCATCGCTTTCACCGTCGCGGCGGTGCCCACGGGCATGAAGGCCGGGGTCTCGATCGTGCCGTGTGCCGTGTGCAGGCGCCCGCGCCGGGCCGCGCCATCGCTGGCCAGAATCTCGAAGGAAAAGTCGCTCATCCCGTGGGTCGCTCCAGAAAACAGCCGTCACCGTAGCTGAAAAACCGATATTCCGCCGCGATGGCGTGGTCGTAGGCGGCCTTCATGGCTTCGGTGCCGCTGAAGGCGCAGACGAGCATGAACAGCGTCGACTGCGGCAGGTGAAAGTTCGTGATCAGCGCGTCGACGACGTGGAAATCATCGCCGGGCTTGAGGAAGATATCCGTGCTCATGGCACCGGCCTGCCCGCGCAAGCTCTCCAGCGCGCGCAGCACGGTAGTGCCGACCGCGACCACGCGGCGACCCTCCGCCCGGGCGCTGGCGATGAGAGCGGCGTTGTCCGCGTCCAGCGCGCAGGACTCGTGGTGCATCTGGTGGTCGCTGATGTCGTCGCTGCGGATTGGGGCAAAGGTGCCCAGACCGACGTCAAGCCGCACCTCGGCGACCTCAAGCGCGNGGGCGGCGCGCAGGCTTTCGAGTGTTTCCTCGTCGAAGTGCAGGCTGGCGGTNGGGGCCGCCAGCGACCCCATCTTGCGCCCGCAGAAGGTGCGATAGTCCGCGCGGTCGCGGTTCTCCCCGCCCTTGNCGCGGCGGATATAGGGTGGCAGCGGCATGTGCCCGAGCGCGTCGATGGTCTCCAGCACATCCGCGCCCTGCNCGTCGAAGCGGAGCTTGATGTCGGCGCCGTCCTTGGCCTCGACCACGGCGCGCAGCNGGTCGCCGAAGAACAGGCCGTCGCCGGGTTCGAGCTTTTTGCCCGGGCGGGCGTAGCAGACCCAGAGCGCGGGCTCGTCGGTTTCGGCGACCANCGTCAGTTCGATGCGGCCGTCGAACCGTTGCCCGTCGCGCTCACGCTGGCCGATCAGGCGGCTGGCGAAGACCTGGCTGTTGTTGAACACCAGCAAGTCGCCATCGTGCAGGCACGCGGCGAGGTCGGCGAAGGTCCGGTCCACCCGGCTGCCGTCCCCCCGCACCTGCAGCAGGCGAGCCGCCGTGCGGGGGTAGACCGGGCGCTGGGCGATCAGCGCCTCGGGCAGGCTGAAATCGAAGTCGCTAAGCCGCATTCGTGCTGCCGGACCGGGCAAAGATCCCTGCGATCACCAGCCGGAACGGCACCAGCGCCACGACCGCGACCAGGGCTTTGACCCCGAAATCGACGCTGGCGAAGTTCATCCAGTTCTCCGAGCCACCCGCCGCGATGCCGTAAAAGATGACGGTGTCGATCAGGCTGGCGACCAGCGAGCTGACCAGCGGCCCGAACCACCAGGCGCGCTGGCGCAGGCTGTTGAAAATGCCGATGTCGAGCATCTGTCCGACCACGAAGGCGGTCAGCGAGCCGAGCGCGATCCGACCCACCGACCAGGGGTCGGCAAAGCTGGCGCCGACGTCACCGCCGCTGGCCACGAAGAAGGCGACACCACCGAGAAAACCGATGGCGATGACCCACAGCGCGCGCCGCGCGCCGAACAGCCGGTTGATGATGTCGGTGATCAGGAAGGCAACGGGGAAGGTGAACTGGCCGTAGTTGAACCAGTTTTCATTGAGCCATCCGATACGGATGCCAACCAGCACGTTGGAAATGTAGACCACGAAGGCCATGAGCGCGCCGGCAATCACCAGCGCCGGCAGAGCGGCGGACTGCTGCTGTGTCATTCGTCTTTTCTCCAGTTGTACCCCGGTGCGCGGCCCGGCAGGCAGGAGGCCTGCGGGTGTTCCGGCCCAGGTCGGGTAACGGCTTGGTCTTAGGGGAAAATCAGCCCGGGCGCCAGAGCAGGACGGCGAGCATGGTGGGCAGCAGCCCAATGAAATTGTTATCGGTGGCGAGGAAGATCAGCACCGAACCCGGCTCTTCGGTGGCCATCAGAGACACCGATTCCACATTGGCGATGGCGCCGAGGATGGGGTCGAGGTCGAGTATGACTTCGGGATCCAGCCGGGCGCCCGGTTCAACAGCACTCACCGGCACCCGCACCAGCCGGTTGCGCAGCGGCTCACGCATGGAGATGAAGCGGCGCTCGCTCAGCACCAGCCAGCGGCCATCAGGGCTGACGTCAGCGCCAGTCGGCGCAAACTCGCCATCCCATTCGTAGACCAGAACCGGCCAGTCCTCGTCTCCGGCCTCGTGGACCCAAGCGCGCAGACCGCCTTCGCGCTGCACCCCTTCGGCAACGGCGAACAGCCGACCGTCGGGCAGCGTTGCCAGCGCTTCTACGCCGGCATTGTTCCGTCTCAGATCACGCAGGGCGATGGGGATGGGCAGGTCGGTCACCCGAGCCTCGCCGTCCATCAGGCCGACCCGGTGCCGCAGCTCGAAGCCCAGCGCGAGCTGCCCCTGCCACGCTGTCAGGGACTCGGCCTGTCGGGCGGGCAGGTCGGTCTGTCGGTCGCGGATCGGATACAGCTGCAGGCTGTTGCCGGTGAGGCCTTCGAGGCGGAGTTCATCCGTCCAATCCAGCACCAGATCACCGGTTAACAGGTCGCCATTGTCGGTCACTGCCAGCAGGCGCACGCCGCGTTTGACGCCCGAGGGCACCAGCCCGACTCCGAGGCCGCTGACCCCACCCAGACGAGGGTTCTCGGCGCTCAGCGCCAGTCCACCGACCCAGCTGAAGGCCGGCGGCAGGTCAGTCGGCGCGGGCAGGGGGGTGGCGATGACGCGGATGGTCTCGCCGACCTGGGTTTGCGACCGGGTTTGAGAATGGGCGGTGGTGGCAAAGCCACCCAATACACCAAGGCCACCAAGGCACAGAGCCGCGACCACCACGGCGAAGCNGGCGGCCAACCCCGAACGCCACTGCCCCATCAGGGGTGCTGCGTCCGGTGTCTCAGACGAGCCCTCAGAGCTCGCGGGCGATTTCTTCGATCTCAAAGCACTCGATCTGGTCGCCGACCTGGATGTCCTGATAGTTCTCGAANGCCATACCGCACTCGAGGCCATTGGCGACCTCCCGCACTTCATCCTTGAACCGGCGCAGGGTCTTGAGCGTGCCTTCGTGGATGACCGTGTCGTCGCGGAGCAGGCGCACCTTTGCNCCGCGCTTGACCACGCCGTCGGTAATCCGGCAACCGGCTACCCGGCCGACCTTGGTGACGTTGAAGGTCTCCAGAATGCTCGCGTAACCGAGGTAGCTCTCGCGTTGCTCCGGCTTGAGCAGGCCGCTCATCAGCGCTTTCACGTCGTCGACCAGCTCGTAGATAATCGAGTAGTAGCGGATGTCGATGCCGTCGCGCTTGGCGCTGTCGCGCGCCTGTGCGTTGGCGCGGACGTTGAAGCCTACCACCATGGCCTGCGAGGCGCGGGCCAGCGTGATGTCGGACTCGGTGATACCGCCGACGCCCTGATGCAGGACGTTGACCTTGACCTCGTCCGTCGACAGCTTTTGCAGCGTGCCGATGATCGCCTCGACCGAGCCGTGCACGTCGCCCTTGATGACGATCGGCAGCTCTTCGGCCGAGCCTTCCTTGAGCGCGGAGAACATGGATTCCAGCGAGCCTTTTGAGGCCAGCGACGCGGCTTCCTTCGCTTTGGACTGGCGGAATTCAGCAACCTCGCGCGCCCGGGCTTCGGACTCGACGACAATGAACTCGTCCCCGGCGACCGGGGTGCCGTTCAGGCCCAGGACTTCGATCGGCGTGGCTGGTGTCGCCTGCTTGACCTGCTGGCCCTGATCGTTGACCAGCGCCCGGACCTTGCCCCACTCGGTGCCCGCGACGAAGACATCGCCGACGTTGACGGTNCCGCGCTGGATCAGCACGGTAGCGACCGAGCCACGGCCCTTTTCCATCTTGGCCTCGACCACTGCGCCGGACGCGCGGGTGTTGGGGTTGGCCTTGAGGTCGAGGACTTCAGACTGCAGCTCGATGGCTTCGAGCAGGGTGTCCATGCCGTCGCCGTTGAGCGCGGAGACGTGGGCGACCTGCACTTCGCCGCCCATGGATTCAACCTGCACTTCGTGCTGTAGCAGCGCCTGTTCAACCAGCATCGGGTTCGCGTCGNGGCGGTCACACTTGTTGACCGCAACGATCAGCGGCACGTTGGCGGCCTTGGCGTGGGCGATGGCTTCCTCGGTCTGGGGCATGATGCCGTCGTCGGCAGCAACCACCAGAATCACCATGTCGGTGACGTTGGCGCCACGGGCACGCATCTCGGTAAAGGCGGCGTGGCCCGGGGTGTCGAGGAAGGTGATCAGTTTGCCACCCGCCGACTGCACCTGATANGCGCCGATGTGCTGGGTGATGCCCCCGGCCTCGCCGGAGACCACGTTGGCCTTGCGGTAGAAGTCGAGGATCGAGGTCTTGCCGTGATCGACGTGCCCCATGACCGTCACAACCGGCGGGCGTGGCGCCACAGCACCGGCGGCGTCGGTCGGCGCGTTGAGGCCTTCTAGAACGTCGGAGTCGGCAACCCGGCGGATGGTGTGGCCCAGTTCGGCCACCACCAGTTCGGCGGTGTCGGCGTCGATCGACTGGTTTACCGTAGCCATCACGCCCATTTNCATCAGCTCGCGNATGACGTCACCCGAGCGCTCAGCCATACGGTTGGCAAGCTCGCCGACAGTAATGGTTTCCGGCACGATGACTTCACGCACGATCTTCTGCTGGGTCGCCAGCGCTTCCTTCGCGCGCTGCTTCTCGCGCTCGCGCTGACGGCGGATGGACGACAGCGAACGCATCCGATCCTCATCTCCCTCCAGCGCATCGGCGACGGACAGGCGGGAACTGCGGCGGCGGCCACTGTCGTTCTTGGCGCGCAGGGTGGTTTTCTTGCCCTGATCGTCTGAGCCCTTGCCCTTCTTCACACGGCCAAAGACCGGAGCTTCTTCCGGGCCGCGCAGTGGCCGGGGTGGGGTCTCGCCCTTCTTGGTCCGAACCTTATCGGCAGCGGGTTCGACCGAGGCGTCGGCGAGGACTTCCTTCGACTGGGTGTCGCTGGTTGGCTCTGCTGCCTTTGGTGCAGCTTCGGTTTCTCGCGTGGTGCGTTCGGCCTGGCGGCGGGCTTCTTCGGCCTCGGCCAGCTGGCGCAGCTCGTCCTGACGGGCGCGCTCGGCCGCTTCGCGCGACTTGCGCTCCTGCTCTCGACGGGCGGCGTCGGCGGCGACCTGTTCGGCGCGCTCTTCTTCACGGGCCTTTGCCTGCTCCAGAACGGCGATACGCTTTTCACGCTCGGAGGCGGTGAGGCCTTCAGCGGGATCGTCGCGGAACGCGCGTTCCGCGGCGCGGCGGGCGGCGTCGGCCCGGTCCTGATCGCTCGACGGGCCAGATTTTTTCAGGCTGGCGAGACCTTCCGCCAGTTCCTGATTCGGCACGGCGGCCATCTTGCCGGTGGCGCCCCGCTCAAAGGTGCGCTTGGTCCGCTTCTCGACCACGACGGTCTTCGACCGCCCGTGGCTGAACGACTGCTTCACCTGGCCGGCGTCCACCGTCTTGCGAAGCTCAAGCTTGCCCGGCTTGGACAGTCGGAGCGGTTGCTTGCTCTCGGAGCCGTTGTTGTTGTTATCGGTCGACATTGTGTCTCAAAAACCCTTCTTACCGCGGCAGGTGCCGCATCATCCTTTCGGGATTGTCAGCGCATTGCATTCATACCCGTGCTTGTGATCCCCGCAGCGGGGATGCTGTTACTATGAAGCCGCCTCGGCGACCGTCGGATCAGTCGACAGGCCAACGCCACTGTGCAAGGCGTGGTCTGCCAGAATGGTTGCTGCCATCCGGGCATCGAGAACCCCCGAACAGACAGCCGTGGCGCGGCCAAGAGCCTGCGCCAGTGTTTCAGCGCTTTCGCTCACCAGCACCTCGGTCCCAGTTTGACCGGCNAGATGAATGAGCGGAGCCGTGGTTTGCGGGCTGCCATCAGAGGCCAGCACCAGCAGCGCCAGCTTTCCCTGCCGCAGCTTGTCCCGGGTTTTCTCCGTACCGACNATCAGGGCGCCAGACCGTCGTGCCAGTCCCAACCGGTCCAGCTTCGTTTTCCGGACCTGNTGCTCCACCTTTGACACCAAATCCCCCGGCACCCGGGCTGGGGTTTTCGCTGCGCGGGCGAAGGCGTTCTTCTTTACGGCAGTCTCTAGCACATCCCGATGCGGAGTTAACCAGATTCCACGTCCCGGCAGCCGTTTGCCCGAGTCGAAGGTCACGCAACCGTCCGGATCGAGCACGAAACGCAGCAAAGCGTCCCGGTCGGCGATCTGGTTGGTTACCGCGCATTTGCGCTGTGGGTCCTTCTTGGGCATGGGCTGTCTCTCTGTGGCTCCTGCTTTACTCAGTTCGTTCTGCTGCCGGTCTTAATCGTCAAACCAGTGCGCGCGGGCGGCCATGACGATGGTGTTGGCAGTTTCTTCGGTCATTTCGAAGGCGGCCAGCATCTCGGCCAGTTCGTCCCCGGCGAGGTCGCCGACNTCGTCCAGTTCCTTGATGCCGTTGTTGCCTAGAATTACCATCATCGAGGGCGTCAGGCCTTCGAGCGCCGCGACTTCGTCGGTCACGCCGATTTCTTTACGCTCGACGTCCTTGCGGTCTTCCTCCAGCGCCAGCCAGTCGCGGGCACGGTTGCGGAGTTCTTCGCCAATTTCCTCGTCGAAGCCCTCGATCGCTGCCAGTTCGTCCACGGGGACGAAGGCGATTTCATCGACGGCCGTGAAGCCTTCGGCGACCAGCAGGTGGGCGATAACGTCCTCGACATCCAGCGCGTCGACGAACAGCGCCGAGCGCTGGTTGAATTCTTCCTGACGACGGCCGGATTCTTCTTCGTCAGTGAGGATGTCGATTTCCAGACCGGTCAGCATCGAGGCAAGGCGGACGTTCTGCCCGCGACGGCCGATGGCCAGCGACAGCTGATCATCTGGCACCACGACTTCGATCCGCCCGGCTTCCTCGTCGAGGACGACCTTGGTCACCTCGGCGGGTGCGAGCGCGTTGACCACGTAGGTCGCGATGTCCTCGGACCACGGGATAATGTCGATCTTCTCGCCCTGCAGCTCGCCGACCACGGCCTGCACGCGGCTGCCGCGCATACCGACACAGGCGCCGACNGGGTCGATGTTGGCTTCGTGGCTGATCACCGCGATTTTTGCGCGGGAGCCGGGGTCGCGGGCGACCGACTTGATCTCGATCAGGCCGTCGTAGATCTCCGGCACTTCCATGGAGAACAGCTTGGCCATGAAGATCGGGTGGGTGCGAGAGAGGAAAATCTGCGGGCCACGGGTTTCTTCGCGGACGTCGTAGATGTAGGCGCGGACCCGGTCGCCGGCCTTGGGCTTCTCGCGCTGGATCAGCTCATCACGGCGCAGCACAGCTTCGGTCCGGCCGAGGTCGAGGTAGACATTGCCGTACTCGACGCGCTTGACCAGGCCGGTGATGACCTCGCCCTTACGGTCCTTGAATTCCTCGTACTGCTTCTTGCGCTCGGCGGAGCGAACCTCCTGCACGATCACCTGCTTGGCCGACTGGGCCGCGATCCGGCCCAAGTCGATGGGCGGCAGTTCTTCGGTCAGAAAGTCGCCGACACCCAGCGCTTCGTCGAACAGGTGGGCGTCGCGCAGCGTGATCTGGGTCATGTCGTCTTCGACTTCTTCGCGCAGCTCCACGATTTCGCGGTAGCGGTGCAGCGAAATCTGGCCGTTCTTGCGATCGATGTTTGCGCGGATATCGTGATCCACCCCGTATTTCTGCCGTCCAGCGCGCTCGATGGCCTTTTCCATCGCTTCGAGCACCTCGTCGCGCTCGATGCCTTTTTCACGCGCAACCATGTCGGCCATCTGGATCAGTTCCAGACGCGGGGTCGCCGTTGTTTGAACCACGTTTTCCATTGGTGTTTCCTCAGGTTTCCGGGTCTTGCCCGGTGGTGGGGTCGTTAGGGTTGTCGGAGTCAGTCGTCTGTACAGGCTCTGCTGCTGCCGCGGGGGCGGAGACTGGCCGGGGCAGTTTGCCTGCCTTCGCCAGCTCAAAGAGTTCGTCGGTGGCGACCAGCTTGGCCTTGGCCAGNTCGCCGAAGTTCAGGCGCGCTTCGTCGCTGCTTTCCGGCTCACCGTCTTCGGTGCGGAGCACGATCTGATCGCCCTCGACCCCGGCGATGATCCCGGAGAACCGGCGGCGGCCGTCGACCAGATGCCGGGTCTCGGCCTTGGCCTTGAAGCCGGTGAAGCGTTCAAAGTCCGTCAGCCGGGTCAGCGGCCGGTCCAGACCGGCGGAGCTGACCTCCAGCGTGAAGGCGTCCTTGATCGGGTCTTCGACATCCAGCAGCGCGGACAACGCGCGCGAGATTTCCTCGCAGTGCTCGACCGTCATCGGGTCGCCGTTGGACGGCTCCGCCATCAGCTGCAGCCTCGGCTTCTCCGAGCCGATCAGCAGCAGGCGCACAAGATCGAAGCCCATCGCCGCCAGCATGGCGTCAATGTCGTCTTCGATCCGGGCCAAAGGGCCAATAGGGCGCTCGAGGCGTTCCATCATTCAACAGCGATCAGGCGAGGGGTTGCGGAAAACAAAAAAGCGGGCCAGCGGCCCGCTTGTTTCCAAGGGCATCGCGTGAAGCTCTAGAACATCACGGGCCAACTACATGCGGATATAGGCTCAATCGCCCCGCCGCTCAAGGCTTAAGTACAGCGGCAGACGTCCTTCCCGCATTGCTTTTGCCTCATAGCGGGTCTGGGGCCAGTCCGCCGGGCGTTGCCGCCAGTCATCTGCGTCTTGCGCCAGCCAACGAAAACCGGGATGCGCGAGTGCAATGCGCGTCATCCAAGGCTGATAATCGGCGTGATCTGTGGCGAGTCGCAGAATGCCGCCGGGGCGGATCACCCGGGCCAGCGCGTCCATCATTGAGGGNTGGATGATGCGCCGCTCCCAGTGCCGACGCTTGGGCCAGGGGTCGGGGTGCAGAATGAAGGCGCGCTCGACGCTGCCCGGGGGCAGCCCTTCGACCAGCACCCGGCCGTCACCGTGCATGATGCGGACATTGTTCAGCCCCTGATCATCAACGTGNCGCACGGCCGACGCCACCCCGTTCAGGAAGAATTCCGCCCCGATCAGACCCACGTCCGGGTTTGCGGCGGCCTGCCACGCGAGGTGCTCGCCCGCGCCGATCCCGACCTCGACCCACAGCCGATCCGGCACAGTCCCACCGAACAGCGCGGGTAGGTCGACCTGTCCCTGCTCATCGGGGACGCAGGCGATAGCGGGCAGCACGTCGGTCATCATCCGTGCCAGCTTGGGCTTGAGCGGGCGGCCCGACAGCCGACCCCAGAGGTGCCGGACGCCGTCGCCAGCCGCCTCGTCCTCGCCCCGGTGGGGCTGAAAGTCGCGCGATGAAGGTGCTTTGGCCATGGCCGGTGTTTGCCGGAACCCGGCCACTCGGGTCAACCCGGATTGTAACAAGGGAACGCTTGCTCAGAGCGCCCAAATTCAGGTGCCTTCAGCCAGCTGAATCCATTCTGCTCGTGCAATCATGCGCCGCGCCGAGCCCCGCCCCTNCATCCTTCTCTGGATAGAGACCGCTGCTGCTGCTGCCCGTGGTGATCCGATGTACGGAAGGATCGCTGCGGAGATCAACAGGATTTTCCTCGACTGGACCAAGGCGCAGATGGCTCACGCACCAGCCCAGGCTCTCAGAACCTTTGCCCTCATAGAGGGCTTTACCTTGATGGACTCCATGAGTTGGGAAGAATTGACCGATCAGGCTTTGGATGAATGGAAACGCGCTCCATGATCCCACGGCAGCGAATGCGGAGGCTCGCAATCGTTTCCTTCAGTTCCGCAGCATCATGCGTTTAGCCTTCGGTCTTTTCTTCAGCGTCTGCGGTTGCCATGGCCGACATCAGCCGGATCACCGTGCGCCGGACATTGCTGCGCTCCAGCTTGATAAAGGCGCGGACCAGTTCGCTGATTTCCGGGTCACCGATGCGATCAACCGATTCCATGTCGGCATGGTCTTCACGCAGGGTCAGGATCGGGGTGCCGTCCTCACCCTCTTCCCTGAACTCATCAAAGAAGTACTGGATCGGCACGCTCAGCGCCNGCGCGAGCTCATACAGGCGCCCGGCCGAGACCCGGTTCGCGCCGCGCTCGTACTTCNGCACCTNCTGGAACGAGAGCGAGACGGCCTTGGCCAGATNTTCCTGCGTCATGCCCCGGATCAGCCGCCGCGCCTTGATGCGCGTGCCGACGTGCCGGTCGATCGGATGTCCTTGGCCATCGCTGATCGGTGGTCTGCCGCGACGGTTGCCTGTCGGTGCCTTTACCATGGGCTCCTCAGTATATATAAATTGATACAAANGAGATACAAATTTACGGGNGCATNATCAATNGGTATCTGCAACTTATGACAGAATCATTTACGGCGCATAATCGACCCTAGCGAGAGTCCGGCGAGCACAAAACCTGCAGCGATCAGCCAGAAGATCAGCCGGCTGTTCCGACCGTAGGGCGTGAGCGGCAAAGCTTGCGGCAGGCTGACATCAACCACGTCTGCCGTGCCGTAGGGANTGCGTGCCTGAACATGGCCTGCGGCGTCGATTACCCCGGAGATGCCGGTTCCACCCACCCGGACCATCGGCAGCCCTTCCTCGACCGCTCGGAAGCGCGCGAAGATGAANTGCTGGCGCGGGCCGGAGGTGTCACCGTACCAGCCGTCGTTCGAGATATTGACCATCCACGCCGGGCGTGGCCCGCCACGGCGGATCACCGCGCCGGGGAAGATCATTTCGTAGCAGATCAGCGGCGAGACCGCCGGCAGATCGCCGGGCTGCCACGTGCTTAGGCCTTCGCCCTGCCAGAACGAGCCCGCCGAAAACGCCGGGATCGGGATCCACGACACGAACCAGGGCAGAAACTCGCCAAAGGGNACCAGATGCGCCTTGTCGTGCCGCGCCTGAATACCGACGTCGGTGATGAAGTAGGCCGTGTTGGTGGGTTGCGGTGGGTCGAGGCCTTCGGGCGGCGAGGCGCCCAGCCCGCCGGCGATGATCTGCGCGCCGTCGGGCAGCTGTTCGGTCAGCCACGCCAGCTCTTCGGGGTAGAAATCGATGAAGAACTGGATTGAGGACTCAGACCATATGGCGACATCGGCGGCGGATGCCCCGCCTTCAGCCGCTTCAGGGAAGCTGAGCCTGACAAGATCGGCCACGCGCTGGCGTCGCTCAGCCTCCGGCACGCGGATCAGCGAATTCGTGCCCGGCTGGACCAACCGCACCACGGTATCGGTCGGGGTCGCNGCTTGGTCCTGCACCGCGCCCAGTCGCCACAGGCCAAAGCCGAGCAGCAATATCAACGGCGCCAGCGTAACCGCCAGCCCGTCGCGCCAGCGCCGGTCCCGCAGGATCAGCAGCGGCGCGCCTGCNCTCAGCGTCGTCAGGGCGGTCAGCCCGAACACGCCAATCCATGCCGCCAGTTGCAGAGTCAGGGCGTGGAAGCCCCAGACCGTCCCCAGCGGTCCCCACGGCAGGCCGGTAAAGACCCAGCCGCGGAAGCCCTCAGCGATCATTGCCGCCCCGGCGAACAGCAGCAGGNCNGCGAAAGTGCCGACTCGCAGCCGCAGGAACAGCCACCAGGCCGCCAGCCAAAGCGGGCTCTGCACCAGTGCCAGAAACCCCGGCAAGCCGAGCACCGCGAAGGGCGTAACCCACCAGTAGGTCGCCAGATCGACCCCTACGATCCAGCCCAGCCAGTACATGCCGCCGGTAATCTGCCCCCACCAGAAGGCCCAGATCAGCAGCCACGCACCCGCCCAGCCTGCGCGGCTGAGAATGAGGTGAAAGGCGAGGGGGTAGGCAATCCAGAGCACCGGTAGGAACCAGACCGGTGGTTGCGCCAGAGCCGTACTCAGCCCCAGAACGAACAGCACAATCGCGCTGCGCAACGGCCCCAGCCGGGTCAGCCGGTCCAAGGCGCTCTAGTCTCCGGCTGCCTGAGCCGGGGCCTGAGCCGGGGCCGTTGCCTTCGACTTCGCCTTTGCCTTCGGTTTTGCCGCGGGCTTTGGTTTTGGCTTAGGCGTGGATTTCNCCCGTGGCTTGGCTGCAGCTTCGCTCTGACCCTCGTCCGCAACCTCAACTTCAGCCGCGTCCATCGATGCTGATTCGGGGTCAGGCGTCGCTGAGGTGTCCGGGGACCCTTCGGCATCGACATTGCGGGCGGCTTCAGCCGGTTCCGGCGGAGTCAGCCGACGGCGGCGGCGCAGGGGGTTGCTGGCCAGCTCGATGTGAACCCGCCGGATCCGGCGCGGGTCGGCCTCCATCACCGTGAACCGCCAACCCGAGCTGTGGGTCAGCACCTCACCACGCAGCGGCACCCGCCCGGCCATGGCGAAAACCAGCCCGCCGAGCGTTTCCACGTCTTCTTCGCGGTCCTCGTCGGTCAGGAAGCGGCCGATTTTGGCCTCCAGCTCACTCAGCTCCAAACGCGCGTGGGCCTCGAATTCGTTATCCTCGATGGTGACGATTTCGCCTTCGTTCTCGTCGTGCTCGTCCTGAATATCGCCGACGATCTCCTCGACCAGATCCTCGATGGTCAGCAACCCGTCGATCCCGCCGTGCTCATCGACGACAAAGGCCATGTGACGGCGCTTGGTGCGCATATCCAGAAGCATGTCGAGCACTGGCATGGACGGTGCCACGAAAATTGGGACGCGAAGGATCGCGTCGATGCCTTCGTTGGAGCCACGCGCCTTGGCGGCGAGCAAGTCCTTAATGTGCACCAGACCCCGGATGTCATCCATGTCGTCGCCGAAAACGGGCAGCCGGGAATGGCCCTCGGCCGCAGCCAGCTCGATCACATCATCAATGCTTGCTGCTACGTCGACGGCGATGATCTCCGCGCGTGGGACCAGCACGTCTTCGACCGTGCGGTGCTTGAGCTGCAGAATGTTGGACAGCATCTTGCGCTCGTCGGCGTCAAAATCGCTGGTTTCGTGGTTCTGTGGCTGTTCGAGGATGGTTTCGATCGCGTCCCGGTCGCTGCGCTGCGGGCGGAAGCGACGCAGCAGCGCGANCACGCGCTGGCCCAGCCGCTGCGGGGCTGTGCTTTCTTGGCTTTCCGGGGACGAGGACGGGTCGGAGGGTTCGGCGGTTGTTGTCATGATCGGTTCAGACTGATGCAGCCTTGAGGCAAAAATGGGGCCTGGCTGTCAAATTGCGTCTGTGCTGTCTCCATAGGGATCACTGTATCCAAGCTGTTCCATGGCGCGCCGTTCGAGGCTCTCCATACGCTCTGCTTGTTCTTCCTCTATATGGTCATAACCCAGCAAATGCAAAACACCGTGAATTATCAGATGGCTAAGGTGAGCATTAACCGTCTTGCCCTCCGCCTTGGCTTCGCGGGTCACGGTCTCTCCGGCCAGCGCCAGATCCCCCCAGTACAGCGGTCCCGGCTCGGCCGCAGCGGCGGCACAGACGGCCCCGGGGTCGGCGCCGGGGAAGGCGGGCCAGGAGAGCACGTTGGTGGGCTCGTTCCGGTCGCGAAAGTCGGTGTTGAGCCGGGTTTGCGCGGCATCGTCGAGGAAGGCAATGCTAAGCCCGGGTTCGTCGCTGTCGGGCGCTGGGACAGCGATTTCTGCGCTCTGCAGCCCGATCGNCAGCGCCACCTCAACCGCGCGGTCGGACAGCGGCTGCAGTTCGGTCTCATCCAGTGGCCAGGCGGCGGGCGCCTCGAGGGTCAGCGCCGGTTTCACGACCGGTCGGCGTCGGTCTTGTAGGCTTCGGCCTCGGGCGCCGGGCGGGAGTCGTAGGCTTTGACGATCCGTCCGACCAGCGGGTGGCGGACCACGTCATCGGAGTCAAACCGGTTGATGGCAATGCCCTTGACGTCGCGCAGCGCGTCGAGCGCATCGCGCAGGCCGGATTTCACTCCGCGCGGTAGGTCGACCTGCGACAGGTCGCCGTTGACCACCATGCGCGAGCCTTCGCCCAGCCGGGTCAGGAACATCTTCATCTGCGCAGCGGTGGTGTTCTGCGCTTCGTCAAGGATGACGAAAGCCTCGGACAGCGTGCGCCCGCGCATGAAGGCGAGCGGCGCAATCTCGATCGACCCGGCTTCCAGCCGCTTGGCGACCTGATCCCGGGGCAGCATGTCGTAGAGCGCGTCGTAGAGCGGCCGCAGGTAGGGGTCGACCTTTTCCTTCATGTCCCCGGGCAGGAACCCGAGGCGCTCTCCGGCTTCGACCGCCGGGCGCGAGAGGATCAGCCGCCGGACCCTGCCTTCGAGCAGGTGCGAGATCGCCATGGCGGCTGCCAGATAGGTCTTGCCNGTGCCCGCCGGGCCAACCCCGAAGGTCAGCTCGTGATCGCGCATGGCGAGCAGGTATCGCGCCTGCCCCGGTGAGCGCGGCGAAATCGACTTCTTGCGGGTGGTGATGGCGATGTTGGCGGNGCCAGGTTGATCCGCAGCGCCCTTCGATTTGCCGTTCTGCGTGAACAGGTCGCCTTCGGCGCCCTCCATATCCAGCGGCGACTGACCCAGCCGGATGGCGGCTTCGACGTCGGCGGGTTCGACCTGCAGGCCCCGGCGGGCGCGATCATAGAGGCTTTCTAACACGGCAAAGCCCAGCTCCACCGACCCGGCTTCACCGTGCAGAATGATTTCATCCGAGCGATTGGCGATATCGAGGCTGAGCCGGTCTTCGATCAGGGCAAGATTCGCATCCCCAACACCACATACATCCAGAGCCAGTTTTGCATCCGCAAACCGGAATGCGTGCGAAGTGTCCTGGGTCATGCGTTCCCTTCCGTGATCAGGCAGCTTGTTGCGCCATCGTGATTTCGCCCTTGAGCGAATTAGGGCCGGCNGCCGTAATGTCTACGTCAACGATCTGACCAATGCGATGTTGCGGCGNCATGACGTGCACGGACTGCATGTAGGGGCTGCGACCGATCAGCTGCCCGTCTTCCTTCCCCGGCCGTTCCAGCAGCAGCGACAGCCGCCGACCNACGCAGCTCTGGTTGAAGGCCAGCTGCTGCTCGTTGAGGAGCTGCTGCAGGGCTTCGAGCCGCTGGCTCTTCACCTCTTCGGGGACGTGGAATTCGACACCGGCNGCCGGGGTACCGGGCCGGGGGCTGTACTTGAATGAATAGGCTTGCGCGTAGTTGACCGCCGTGACGATCTTGAGCGTATCGGCGAAATCGGCGTCGCTCTCACCTGGGAAGCCGACAATGAAATCACCACTGATTGCCATGTCGGGGCGGATGCTGCGCAGTCGCTCGATGATGTCNAGGTANTCAGCAGCNGTGTGCGAGCGGTTCATGGCCTTGAGGATCGGGTCTGAACCGGACTGCACCGGCAGGTGCAGGTAGGGCATGAGCTTGGGGTTTTCGGCAAAGGCCACAAACAGGTCGTCGTTCATGTCCTTGGGGTGGGATGTTGTGAAACGCAGCCGCTCCAGCCCTGAAATCTCCCCCAGCGCCCGCAGCAGCTGGGCCAGGTTCCACGAACCGGCTGCACCGTTGGGTGCTGCGCCGTGGTAGGCGTTGACGTTCTGGCCCAGCAGGGTGATTTCGCGGACGCCCTGACCGGCAAGGCGCTCGGCTTCGGCCAGCACCGAGTCAACCGGGCGGGATTCCTCCGCACCTCGTGTGTAGGGCACCACGCAGAATGAGCAGAACTTATCGCAGCCCTCCTGCACCGTCAGGAAGGCAGCGGCACCGGTGGCGGCCGAGCGCTCCTCGGGCAGGTGGTCGAACTTTGATTCGACCGGAAAATCGGTTTCGACCAGCGCCGTCTCGCCCTGCTCCGCGCGCGCGACCAGCTCCGGCAGGCGATGGTAGGACTGGGGGCCAACGACCAAATCGACGGCGGGTGCGCGTCGCTGGATTTCGGCGCCTTCGGCCTGCGCGACACAGCCGGTGACGGCGATGGTCAGGCCCTTGCCGCGCTGCTCCCGCAGCTGCCGCATGCGGCCGACCTCGGAATAAACCTTCTCTGCCGCCTTTTCACGGATGTGGCAGGNGTTCAGGACCACCAGATCGGCGTCTTCGGCGCGGTCGGTGGCGGCGTAGCCGGCCTTGGCAAGGCTCTCGGACATCCGCTCAGAATCATAAACGTTCATCTGGCACCCGTAGGTGCGGATAAAGACGCGCTTTTCCGAATTCTCTGTCATTCTGGGTTGGTATCACTTCGTCACTGGGCGATGAAAACAAAAAACGGCCGCAAGGTCATTACCCTGCGACCGCCTTTGAAGAAAGGTCGGTGGGACTATTTCTTCCCGCGACGGGTCCCCAGACCGATTTCCTTGGCCAGCTTAGAGCGCTGGGCCGCGTAGTTCGGCGCTACCATCGGGTAATCCGACGGCAGGCCCCAGCGTTGGCGGTACTCATCCGGCGTCATGTTGTAGGCCGTCTTCAGGTGCCGCTTGAGCATCTTCAGCTTCTTGCCGTCTTCGAGGCAGACGAGGAAGTCGGGTTTGATCGAGGAGCGGACGGAGACCGCGGGCACCAGCTCTTCTTCCGTGGGGGCAGGCGCTTCGCCCAGACCCGAGAGTGAGTGGTAGACATCCGCAATCATGCGCGGCAGGTCGCCAACGGCGACGGAATTGTTCGAAACGTGCGCTGCAACGATGTCGGCCGTNAGGGCCAGNAGCTCTGAGTTTTCATTTTCTTTCATCTTATCCNGATCCTTAGGAAAAAAATGTACCATTTCCAAATATTGGAAATCCTCATTGCCAACCGCATTGGCAATATTAGAGTTGTTGGTATTTCACACACAACTNGAAATCAATCGATTTGATTGNACGACCAAGATATCGACACAATATTTTTGAATTTAATGAGTATGAACTAATGAATTTCCAGCATCATTACAATTGCATCGGCTGCTGAACCGTCCCTGGANCTGTAGTAGCCGCTTCGAACTGTGGAAACCTCAAAGCCGAGGGAAGCGTAGAGCGACCTTGCGGCAGTGTTATGTTCATTCACTTCAAGATAGCAATTTGAGATATCTCCAAAATTGGCAAGGCTGTCTGTAATCAAGGTTCGGGCAAGCCCTTCACGCCGAAATTTTGGCGTGACAAGGAGGGAACAGAGTTCCAATTCGGGTGGTATATGCTGATATAGGATAAANGCCCGAAGTTTTTCATCCCGGACGATCCCAAATGCTGCATAGGTACGTTTCTTCAGAAATCCTGCGAAGTCGTCCGCCGACCACGGGCGGTCAAAACCCTCGGCGTGGAGACGCGCCATGGCTGGGGCGTCTTTCACGCTGAGGCGCTGCACGGTCATTTGCTCTTTGCAGCGCCAATTTCAGGCGCGCGCATGTATAGGGGGCTCTGCTGTCCCTTTCCGTCCCGGAGCCAGGCCAGGGCAACCGGCTTTTGGGAAAGATGCTGGGCGACCCACGCCATATTCGGGCTGCTGTCGACGGCATCGGNGGAAACTCGGCGTGCGGCAGAACCGATCCAGCGAGTCTGGCCATAGCGCCTGCGGATCTCCAAGGGGGTCAGCAGGCTATCCGGGAATCGGGGTTCACCCGCTGCATCGTAGGTGCGGACGAACAGTTCCTCGCGGCGGGATTCGATGATCACGCCAAGGTTTCGGGTGTCGGTTTCCGGTGCNGCGAAGACGTCAAAGGCATTGAGTCCGAAAAAATCGGCCCCACAGGACCGGGCCAGNCCCAGTCCTGTGGCGATGCCCAGCCGAATACCGGTGAATCCGCCCGGGCCGAGGGTCACGCCAATGCGGTCCACGCTGCCGGGCTGTCGGTGGGCGGTTTTGAACAGGGCTTGCAAGGTCGGCACCAGAACCGCGGGCTGCCCGCGATCCATGCTCAGCTGCTCCCGGGCCAGAACCTCACTATCCTCAGCGAGGGCCGCGGTGAGGCCCGAACCGGCGCACTCGAAGGCCAGTGCCAGCATGGCTGTCTCTAGAGGAAGAGGTTCATGGGCTGGCCGTTGGACAGCGCAGCGCGGTCGAAGTCGGTCAGGCGGCTATCGGAGACAATGCGGTTCAGCGTCCCGAGGTAGTATGCCGGATCTTCGCTGTAGTACTGCAACCTAGGGATCAGCTCGAGGGCCGTCACCGGGCGCCCCGCAGCGCGGTAAGAAGCCCGCGTCCGGCGAAGCTCGAGGTAGGCGTTGTTCATGTTGAGATTGCGCAGGTAGCTGCGGATCGATTCTTCCAGCGAGGTGAAGGTGCGCACCCGGTGGGTGGCGTCCGCATCACGCGCGTTCGGGGTCATGCCCGGCTGGCTGGNGTCCCAGACCCGCTGCCCGAACAGGGCGTTGCCCTGCTGAACGTAGCGGGACGTGCCCCAGCCGCTTTCCAGGCCGGCCTGTGCGAGGATCAGGCTTGGCGGCAGGATATCGACGCGCTGTAGCAAATTGGTGGTGTTGCTCTGAATATCGTATTTGGCGGCGATAGCCTGCACTTCGACCGGTGCCTGCGGGATGGTGCCGCTGTAGCCACTGTTGAGGATGATGGCGCGCTCCATGGCAACTTCGGCGTTGGCCTTGAGCACCAGCGGCAGCAGCAGCCGGATAAACACGTCCTTGTTCGCTGGCACGCTGTTATTCATGTCACGGGGCAAAGTACGGGCAAAAACCGGCGGCACCAGCGCGCCGCGCCGGATCGNCTCAAGACGGTAGCCGTTCTGGTCGAAGAACCGTCCAACGCCCTCGATGCCACCGGGCAGGGATTTGTTTACGGCTGGCCTGTTGAACATTGCGTTGGCTGGGTTTGCGGCCAGCTGCGCCTGACCTGCGCCTGCCGCATACGACGGCGCAATTGCTAGTTGATTACCGAGGTTGGCTGCTGTCGCGTTCAGCGGGGTGGCTTGCGAGAAATCGATACCCTGTGGCGATGCCGCGATCTGCTGCTGGCGCTCTTCCTNGGCGCGCGCAGCGCGCGCTTCTTCCGCGCGGGCTTCACGGGCTTCGTTGCCGCTCACCCGTGGCAGCCATTCAGAGAAAATATAGTCGATGGTGCCGTCCTGAAACTCAAAGCCGCCGTCCTTGACCTTGACGGCCTTATCTTCGTCAAAGGAAAANTGGTCAGACATCTGGTCCGGCAACTGGTTCATGCGCTGGTCGAAAGCAGCAAACCGCTCGGCAAGCTGCCCAGGCACAGTCCTGAGCCTGGCCTCCGCTCGTTCCATGGTGGTCATGTTGCTGGTATCAGCTGCGGTTTCTTCGACCGCGGCAACCGCCGGCCCGCCTTCCTTTTCAACCTCGGTCGATGTCGAATCAACAGCGCCGCAGGCTGACAGGGCAAGCAGCAGGACAAAGGCCAGACCAGCGGCGGGAGACTTTTGGAAACTTCTGGTCAAAGAGACGTCCTCACAGGGGTAACTCACGCATGAATGCCCTAGCTGCATAGGGATTCAGCCAGCGAATTCACACATCAATGAGGCGGAATCAGGATTATGTGACTTAAACTCGACGGTGTCCCGTCCAAGAGGTCGAATTTCATGGGTCAGACTGCGGTGACTTCNCGAACATCGGGAACATAATGTTTGAGCATATTCTCGATTCCCATTTTGAGGGTCGCAGTCGAGGACGGACATCCGGCACAGGCGCCCCGCATATGCAGATAGACCACGCCATCCTTGAACTCGTGGAAGACGATGTCGCCTCCATCCATGGCAACCGCGGGCCGGACCCGGGTGTCGAGCAGGTCCTTGATTTGGGTCACAACTTCGCTGTCTTCTTCGCCGTTGTCTCCGGCAGCTTCGGTCACACGCATGACCGGACGACCGGCGGTAAAGTGCTCCATGATAAGGCCGAGGATCGACGGCTTAATGAGAAACCACTCGCGGTCGTCGGTCTTGTGCACCGTAATGAAATCTGAGCCCAGAAACACACCCGTCACGCCCTCAACTTCGAACAGGCGTTCGGCCAGCGGCGACACCGCCGCCTCTTCGACGGTATCGAAGTGCGCGGAACCGCTTTCAAGCACGGTCAGTCCGGGTAGAAATTTCAGCGTTGCCGGGTTGGGTGTCGATTCAGTTTGGATGAACATGGGTCTTTCCCTGTTTTTTCACCNTTAACATGAGCGGCGGACGGGCGGAGATCAAGGCATGACTGCGGTATCCTGCCCCGCGTCGTGTTGCCCCGCTCGATACCACAATCTCCAGNTCGGCGGGCGGTCCAAGGTCGTGCTTGGGCAGAGGTTCGAACTGATAGGTTCAAGGGCCCCCGACCCCGGCCAAGCCTCTGTGGCTTTTGTGACTGGCCTTTTCAGTACAAGTCGGGGCAAATACGCCATAATGCTTGCAAAAACCTGCGCAACAATCGCCCGAGCCTTCAATCACGCTTTCCCTTGCCCGTTCTATCCCGGTGGAACTGGCTCTCTGACAGACGAGACCCCCATGATCCGAGCCCTGCAGTCCATTGCCTATGTTGCGGTCGCCGCCCTGATGCTCTGCCTTGTTGCCCTCGGCAGCCTTCTGGCCTCCCCGGCTGCTGAAGCACAGACCACGCGCGAGCAGGTGATCGCCTTTCTTGGCGAAGTCGAGACTCAGATCGAGCGCATTGCCACGGCGCAAGGGCGTTTTATGCAGATTTCTGATGCTGGGCAGATCGTCCGAGGTGACATTTACATTTCCCGCCCCGGCCGCATGCGTTTCGACTACGATGATCCCTCGCCCGCGCTGCTGGTTGCCGACGGCCGCTTCATCGGTACCTACAACACCAAGGATGAAACGTCGGCCCACCGACAGATCAGCCAGACGCCATTAAAATTTCTGCTCAACAAAGACCCCGATCTCGCCAANGGCGTAAAGGTGCTGAAGATCGAGCGCGTTGCTGAGTCTGTGTTGGTAACAATGCAGGACCGGCGCAACGCAAATCAGGGGCAGCTTATCCTCGTGCTCGACACCCANACGCTGGAGTTGCGCGCCTGGCAGGTGATCGACGACAAGGGGGAGCGCACCACTGTCCGGCTGGAATCCATGGCCTATGGCGTGCCGCTGCCCGACGCGCTGTTCCAGCGCCCGGGATTCTGAGGATGGCGGCTGACAACACCCCGGTTATCGGGGTCATGACCTGCGCCCGGCCCAAGCACGAGCGCACGCCCGAGTTTCTCGAACTGGCGGTGGGGCAGAAGTACCTCGAGCCGCTTCTCGACCGTGGTGCTCTGCCGCTGCCGATCCCCAATTTCGGGGAGCAGACGCCCTTTGACGCCCTGCTGGCCCGAATGGATGGCCTGCTGCTCACCGGGAGCCTGAGCAATGTCCACCCGGACCGCTACGGCGGCGCGGTTTCCGGCGAAAGCCTGCCGCTGGACATCCACCGTGACGCCTGCACCTGGACCCTGCTCGAGCGCTGCATTGAGGCGGGCAAGCCGGTCTTTGCCATCTGCCGCGGGTTTCAGGAGCTGAACGTTTTCGCCGGCGGCAGCTTGGTGCAGACCGTGCACACGGCCGCTGGCCGCCACGATCACCGCGCGCCCACGTCCTTCGCGCCGGAGATCAAGTACGGCGCCTGGCAGCGGGTGCAGGTCACACCCGGCGGGGTGCTGGCCGGCATCCTTGGCTCGGACGATCCGATCCGGGTGAACTCGCTGCACCTGCAGGGTGTGGATCGGGTCGGTGACGGGCTGCAGGTCGAAGCCACGGCTGGCGATGGCCTCGTGGAGGCCGTGTCGCTGCGGGCGGCGCAGGCCTTCTGCCTCGGCGTGCAGTGGCACCCGGAGGCGGTGCCCCATGACCCCGTCAGCACGGCGCTTTTCGACGCATTTGTGGACGCCTGCCAGCCTCAGGGCTAGGGTCGTGCCATGAGACTTGTCACCTGGAATGTGAACGGCCTGCGGGCGCGTGCGGCGCACGTGGACCAGGTCATCGAGGCGCTTCAGCCCGACGTGCTGATGCTGCAGGAAATCAAAATGGACGCGGCGATTTTCCCGGTGGAGGCCTTTGCGGCTGCGGGCCTGCCTCATACCTGTGCGCACGGGTTCAAGGGCAAGCACGGGGTTGCCATTGCTTCGCGCCACCCGCTGAAGGACATCGACAGGACCGTCATCGGCGGGATCGACGATGGCCGTCACGTCTCCGCAACCCTTGCCACCAGCGGCGGGGATCTGCGGGTCTCGAGCCTGTACGTGCCCTCGGGCGGGGATAAGCCCGACGTGACGATCAACGACAAGTTCGCCCACAAGTTGGCTTTCATGGAGGAGATGAAGACCTTCTTTGCCGGTGACGGGCTGCACGTGGCCGGGGGCGACCTCAACATCGCCCCGCAGGAGCACGACGTTCACAACCACAAGAAATGCCGGCGCCTGGTCGGCCACTCCGATGGCGAGCGGCAGATCATGGCCGAAGCTATCGAGGCCGGCGGCTGGATCGACACCGGGCGTGCTGTGCAGCCCGAGGGACCGCTGTTCACCTGGTGGGGCTACCGCTACCCGCCGGCCTTCGAGCGCAACATGGGCTGGCGGCTGGATCACCTGTGGCTGAAAAGGGCGCAAGCCGACCTGATCCGGGGAGGCTCGGTCTTCCGGGAGAGCCGCGCGTGGGAGAAACCCTCGGACCATGCGCCCGTGGTGCTCGACCTTGGACTCGATGCAGCCTGAGCCACCCTTCGAGGCCCGCTATGGCCCCGGCACGTGGATCGGAGATGCCGTACTCGGNGGTCTGGGGGCCGCTCTGCTCGGCCTGTGGACGGTGGTGCTGCTGCCCTCGTTCTGGGCGGCTTTGCCCGGGCTGGGACTGGTGGGGAGCCTCTACCTGCTGGCGCGCATGCTCTGGCAATGGACCGTGGTNTACCGGGTGGATCCGGGCGGCATGACGCTGGAGCGCCGCGCCTTGTTCGCCAGAAAGGAGCGGGTGGACCTGAGCGGGCTGGAGCGGGCCGATCTGCANTACCTTGGNACGTTGCTCCGGGGCGCGCGGGGGAAACGTGGGCTGTTCGTCCTGCACGTGAAGGACGGCGCAAGGGGCGCAATGCGGATCGAGAGCAAGGTTGAAGGCTTTCACGGCATCGCGACGCTGGTGCTGCAGAGCGCCATCAGTCAGGGCTGCGCCATCTCGCTGGCGACGTACGACAATGCGACGGCGCTGGAGTTGGACGTCCGGCTGCGGACCGACATGATCGACCGGCCGGTCTGATCCCAAAGACAATATGGCGCGCTCGATTTGACGCCGCTTCGCGGCTTACAAATCTCCCCCGCGCAATTAAACGGACAGGCCGCGTTGCACGCAGCCTGACACTTTTTCCGCCTTTTCGATGAAAATGCGCGTGGGAGGGCTAAAGGCCGCAAAGCGGTCGAGACAAGGTCGGCGCACCTAGTCTCAGACGCCCAGTTTGTATCCGCCCGGCTCGGTGATCAGGATCACATTCTGCTGCGGGTCAGGTTCGATCTTCTGCCGCAGGCGGTATACGTGGGTTTCCAGCGTGTGGGTGTTCACCCCNGCATTGTAGCCCCAGACCTCGTCGAGCAACGTATCCCGCGACACCACCTTGCCCCCCGCCCGGTACAGGAACTTCAGGATTGCCGTTTCCTTCTCGGTCAGGCGGANCTTGCGATCGGTTTCGCTGTTGGTCAGCATTTTTGCCGCTGGCAGGAAGGCATAGGGCCCNACGTTAAAGACGGCATCGTCCGACTGCTCGTGGGTCCGCAGCTGCGCCCGTATCCGGGCCATGAACACGTTGAAGCGGAACGGCTTGGTGATGTAGTCGTTCGCACCCGCGTCCAGCCCGAGGATCGCGTCGGCGTCGCTGTCCTGCCCGGTCAGCATGATGATCGGCGCCTTCACCCCCCGGCGCCGCATGAGTTTGCACAGGTCGCGTCCATCCATGTCTGGCAGGCCCACGTCGAGTACGATTGCATCAAAGTGATCAGCGTCGATCGCTTCGATCGCTTGCGCACCGTTTTCGGCCTGCCCGATGGCATATTCTTCATGGAACCCCAATTGTTCAGCGAGGGTTTCCCGCAGCGCGGGGTCGTCGTCGACCAGCAGGATGCGGCGGCGGGTCACGTCAGAAGCCGTGGTGGACATGGGCAACTCCTTCCTGTGCTTAAGGGCTNTGAAGCGGTACNAACCAATGTGTGGTCTGCGCGCGCGCCTGTCACCCGATCACAGGCGCCTGTTAAGCCAATGTGAAATTTGTCAAATTGACGTGAGGATAAGATCCTNAATTTTCAGTAGCTTAACGGCTATCGCGCGCCAAAAATAGCGCTGCCGACGCGAATATGCGTCGCGCCCAGCTCCACGGCCGCGGGGTAGTCGCCCGACATGCCCATGGAGACCCACGCCANCCCTAGACCGTCGGCCATGCGCTTGAGAAAGGCAAAGTGCCCACTGGGCGCATCCTCGACCGGNGGGATACACATGAGCCCCTCCAGCGGCAGGCCCTCGGCCCGCACCAGCGCCACCAGCGCCTCGGTATCGGCGGGAAGAACCCCTGCCTTCTGCTCTTCTTCGCCCGTATTCACCTGAATCAGCAATGACGGACAGTGGCCCAGCGCCTGCGCCTCTCGCGCCAGCGCCCGCACCAGCTTCGGCCGGTCCACGGTGTGAATGACATCGAACAGCGCCATC
The DNA here is from genome assembly GCA_002711265.1 of Rhodospirillaceae bacterium. Lineage (GTDB taxonomy): Bacteria > Pseudomonadota > Alphaproteobacteria > UBA7985 > UBA7985 > UBA7985. The sequence continues at coordinate 65,901 of PAGB01000033.1, read as the reverse complement.
GCATCGCGGGCCTTGTTGGTCTGCAACGGGCCGATCAGGTGCAGCTCCATATCCGGCCAGTNGGCCCGCAGGTCGNGGTACTTGCCCTGGCTNTCCTGCACCCGGTTCTCGCCGAAAATCATCTGACCGGCTTCCAGCGCCTCGACCACCGCGCTCTGCGGCTTGGTCTTGGCGACCGCGATCAGCCGCACGTCTTCAGGCGCCCGCCCGGCGCGCTCGGCAGCGCGGGCGATATCCCCGCGCACGGCGGCAAGATTGTCCCGGATCGACACGGCCTAGACCAGTCCCTCGCGGCCGATGGCCAGAAAGCGCTGCTCCCGCGCTTGCCTGAGCGCCTGGCCGTCCATGCCGGAGAGCGACTGCAGGTGCTGTTCGATGGTATCCCCGAGGGCCCTGGCAGCCTGCTCGGGGTGACGGTGCGCGCCGCCCACCGGCTCTTCAACAATGTCGTCGATAACGCCCAGCCGCAGCAGGTCCTGTGCGGTCAGGTTCAGGGCGNCAGCAGCGTCTTTCGCGAACTTGCCATCGCGCCACAGGATCGACGCGCAGCCCTCGGGCGAAATNACGGAATAAACCGCGTGCTCGTACATCAGAACACGGTTAGAGGCCGCCANCGCGACCGCGCCGCCCGAGCCACCCTCACCGGTGATGACAGCAATGGACGGGACTTGCAGCCGCAGCCCGGCCTGGATCGAACGCGCGATGGCCTCGGCCTGACCGCGCTCTTCCGCGCCCTTGCCGGGGTAAGCCCCGGGGGTATCGACGAACGACAGCACCGGCAGGCTGAATTGGTCGGCCAGCTCCATCAGGCGGATGGCTTTGCGGTAGCCCTCGGGCCGGCCCATGCCGAAGTTGTGGGTCACGCGTGAGCCCATGTCGTGGCCCTTCTCATGGCCCATGACCACCACTGGCCGTTCGCGGAAGCGCGCCAGACCGCCNAGGATCGCCTTGTCATCGCCGAAGTTGCGGTCGCCGGACAGCGGCTGGTAGTCGGTCAGCAGCTGCTTGGCCAGCGCCTTGAACTGTGGCCGGTCGGGATGGCGGGCGACNTGGCACTTCTGCCAGGGGTCGAGGTTGTTGTAGNCCTGAGTCAGGCGCTTGTGCGCCTGGTCGCGNAGCTTCTCCAGCTCGGACTCCATGCCGGTGCCGCCGTCACCGCCGACCAGTCGGCTGAGTTCGGTGATCTTGGCTTCCAGTTCCTTNACCGGCTTTTCGAATTCCAGAGCCCCGGGGGTGGACATGTCCGTCCTCTCCTCGCGATGTGTGTCAGTGGTCCTGTGCTAACCCATCCCCGCCGCTTAACAAACCCAGATTCAGCGGGTGAGCTGCGCCGACAATGGCCTTCAGACGTTCATCAAGGATATGGGTATAGATCTGCGTGGTTGAAATATCGGCATGCCCAAGGAGGCTCTGCACCGCGCGAAGGTCTGCCCCGTGGGCAAGCAGGTGGCTGGCAAAGGCGTGGCGGAGCACGTGCGGCGACAGAATCGCCGGATCCACGTTCGCCGCGATCGCCAGCGCTTTCAGCGTCGTGCCCAGTTTCTGCCGGGACAGATGCCCGGCCTTGCCCGCATCGGGGAACAGGAACAGGCTCTCGCGACCCGGCGGCAGAAACGCAAAGCGCCCGTCATCGATATAGCGCTGCAGCGCCNCCTGCGCCGGCTCACCGACCGGGATCATNCGTTCCTTGTTNCCCTTGCCGCGCACCACCAGAAACCGCGGGTCGCGGGCCGCCACGGCGATCGGCAGGCTGACCAGCTCAGTCGCGCGCATACCGGTGGCGTAGAGCAGCTCGATCATGGCCAGCGTGCGCAGCGCCGTCGGGCTCTGCGCGGCCGCAGCCTGCTCCTGCGCGGCGCCGATCAACCGACCGACCTGATCTTCAGAGACCAGCTTGGGCAGCGGCTTGCCAGTCTTGGGGCCGTCGATATGCCGGGCGGGATTGTCTTGGCGCAGGTCATCCTGCTGCAGGAACAGGAAATACTGCTTCAGCGCCGAGAGCTTGCGCGCGGCCGACCGCGCCGACAGGCCGGCATCCACAAGGCTGGCCAGATAGGCGCGGATGTCGGTGGCGTCCGCCTGTGCCATGGTGTCNCCGGGCGGCAGGCTNTCCGACTGCTCNAGAAACCGTTGAAATCCCTGCAGATCGCGGCCGTAGGCCTCCAGCGTGTTGCGCGCGGCNCCGCGTTCGCTGCGCAGCATCTCGAAGAACAGGTCGAGAAAGGGGCCCCGGTTCGCCGTCACCGCCTCAGCTTCCCTGCCCCGGCGGTGGGACATCAGTGCCCANAATCACCTCGCGGCTGAGCTCCTCCCGGATTGTCTGCGAGGGCCGTGGCGGCTCCCACGTGTACAGCAGGATCAGGAAAAACACGCCAAAGACGCATAGGATCACCAGGAAAAGCAGAAAGGGATTGGGTTCATTCCGCCGATAGGTCATGGGCTCAGGGTCGGTCCTGTGGTCGTTTACAGCTGGATCAAAGGGGTCTACACGCCACTTTATGACGCAATCGCCCAATAAGAAACTAGCCCATAAATTGCGGCCCAAAATCGANCGCCCGATTGTTTTTGTCGGGCTGATGGGTTGCGGCAAGTCCAGCCTCGGAAAGGCGCTGGCCCCGCTGCTGGGGCTGGATTTCTTCGACGCCGACAACGAGATCGAAGACGCCGCCGGCATGAGCGTCAGCGAAATCTTCGAAAAATATGGCGAGCCTGAGTTCCGGTCCCTCGAGCGCCGGGTGTTCGAACGCCTGATCGACGGCGAGCCGAAAATCATCGCCGCCGGGGGCGGTGCCTTCGCTCAGGATGAGACCCGGGCCGTGATCAAGGCCGGCGCCGTTTCCGTCTGGCTCAAAGCCAAGCTCGACGTTCTGGTTTCCCGGACCCAAAAGCGCTCCCACCGCCCGATTCTGGCGGGAAAGAACCACCGCGAAGTGCTGAAGCGCCTGCTCGACGAACGGCGCCCGGCCTATGAGCAGGCGGATTTGCACCTGTTCTCAGGGCCCGAATCGATTGATAAGACGCTTCGGGTTACCCTAAACAAGNTGCATGAGTATCTGCAGGCCTGANACCGCAACAGGGCGCCAAGCACAGGGTTTATCATGGTTGAGACACTGAAGGTCGGCCTCGGCGACCGCTCCTACCCGCTGCACATCGGTGCCGGGGTGCTGGACCGGCTGACCGCTGACTGGTCCGAAAGGCTGACGCCGAAGCGACTGTCGGTGGTGGCCGACGCGCGCGTGTGGGAAGCTCACGGCGAGGCCATGGCCGCCCGGCTCGCCGCGGCAGGTATCGAATTGCGGCTGGTGACCGTCCCCGGTGGGGAAGAGAGCAAGACCTTTCCGGTGTTTGCCGACGTCTGCGAGCAGCTGCTCGCGCTGGGTGTCGAGCGACGCGACGTGCTGCTGGCCTTCGGCGGCGGTGTGGTCGGCGATCTGGCGGGTTACGTCGCCGCGTCGCTGCTGCGCGGAATCGATTTCATACAGGTGCCTACCACGCTGCTGGCGCAGGTTGATTCCTCCGTGGGCGGCAAGACCGGCATCAACAGCGCCAGCGGCAAAAACCTCGTTGGCGCCTTCCATCAGCCCCGGGCGGTCTACATCGACACCGACCTGCTGGCGACCTTGTCAGCGCGCGAGTGGCGGGCCGGCTACGCCGAGGTTGCCAAATACGGCTGCCTCTGGGACGGCGCCTTTTTCGAATGGTTGGAGAGCGAAGGCCCGGTGACCCGCCCGGACGACCCTGCCGCGCTGGAGGCCGCCATCACCCGCTCGTGTGCCATCAAGGCCGACGTTGTGGCGCAGGACGAGCGCGAAGCCGGGCTGCGCGGCCTGCTCAACCTCGGCCACACCTTCGGCCACGCGCTAGAGGCGATCTACGGCTTTGATGGCCGCCTGTTGCACGGCGAGGCCGTGTCGGTCGGTCTTGGCCTCGCCTACGAGCTGGGCCGGGCGCTGAGTCTGTCGACCGGGCAGGATGCCAGCAGGGTCAAGGCGCACCTGCGCGCCGCCGGGTTGCCGGTGGACCGCGCCGACCTCGCGCCCGAGACCTTTTCACTCGAAGACATCTGGGCGCCGATGATGAAGGACAAAAAAGTCAGGGATGGCATTCCGACTTTCATTGTTCCCAACGCCATCGGTCGTACCCATTTGAACAGAGACGTCCCGAAATCGGCCGTCGAACAGGTTCTGAACCACTGGATGGAGTCCTAAAGCCGTGCTGACCATCATGGTCGCCATCGCCGTTGTAATCGTCCTGCTGCTGGCGGTGTCCGCCTTNTTCAGCGGGTCCGAGACCGCGCTCACCGGCGCCAACCCGGCGCGCCTGCACCTGCTCGCCAAGGGTGGCGACAAGCGTGCCGCGCGGGCTGAGCGGCTGATCGCCATCAAGGACCGGGTGGTGTCGTCGATTTTGATCGGCAACAACCTCGTCAACATCCTCGCCTCGGCGCTGGCCACTATGCTGTTCAGCACGCTGTTTGGCGGCTTTGGTGTGGTCGTTGCCACCGTGGTCATGACCGTGCTGGTGGTTGTCTTCGCCGAAGTNCTGCCCAAGACCTACGCGCTGCGGGTNCCNGAGGCCCTCGCGCTGCGCGTCTCNGGGCCGCTGTCGTTGCTGACCGCCCTTTTCGCGCCGCTGACCTATACCCTGGGGCGGATCATCTCCTTCNTGCTGCCNGAGCNGACCCCGGACGAGGACGAAGGCGAAGAGGCCCTGCGCGGGGCCATCGCCCTGCACGCAACCAGCGGCGATGCCGAGGATGAAGCCGAAAGCCAGATGCTGGGCTCGATCCTCGACCTCGAAGACGTGGCCGTCGACGAAATCATGACCCACCGCAGCCAGATCGAATCGCTCGATCTCGACCAGAGCAACGCGGCGCTGATCGATGCCGTGCTGCAGTCGACCTTCACCCGGCTGCCNGTNTGGCGCGACCAGCCCGACAATATCGTCGGTATCCTGCACGCCAAGAATCTGTTCCGGGCGCTGCGCAAGGCCGGTGGCGACCCCGAGCAGCTGGANATTNCCGCCATCGTTTCCACCCCGTGGTTCGTCCCCGGGACGGCTTCCCTGCTGGAGCAGTTGCAGCACTTCCGCTCCCGCCGCGAGCACTTNGCGCTGGTCGTCGACGAATACGGCGGCCTCGAAGGCGTGGTGACGCTGGAGGACATTCTGGAAGAGATCGTCGGCGACATCGATGACGAAGAAGACGAGGTCCGCCGTGGCATCCAGCGCGAGGCGGGCGGGTCGTTCATCATCGACGGGGAGATTTCGCTGCGTGACCTGAACCGCAACCTCGGTTGGGGACTGCCCGACGATCGGGCTTCGACCCTCGCCGGGTTCGTCCTCTACGAAAGCCGCCAGATCCCGGAGGTCGGGCAGGTTCTGAGCTTCCAGGGCTTCCAATTCGAAATTCTGGGCCGCGACCGGNTGCGCATCACCCGCCTGCGGGTGACGCCTGAATCGGTGCTGGTCCAGCGCCGCCGCACCCAGCGCCAGACAAGTGAGCAAACCACCCCATGAACGGCAGAAGCATGCAACACCCGGATCAGGGTTTGCCCACCGCAGACAAGCGGAAACTCGTCCACGAACGCACCTACGACATTCGGGGCTATGAGCGCGACGACGGCATGCTCGACGTCGAGGGCAAGATCGTCGACCTCAAGCCCCACTCCTTCGACAATCACGACCGCGGCTATGTTCCGGCGGGGGAACCGCTGCACGAAATGCACCTGCGGCTGACCATCGATCACACCTTCACCATCCGCAAGGCGGTGGCGGCGACGCTGTACTCGCCCTACACAATCTGCCCAGGCGCGACGGACGCTTACTCCCGGCTGGAGGGGCTGACCATCGGCCCGGGCTTCAACAAGCGTGCGGCGGAAACCATCGGCACCGTTTTCGGCTGCACCCACCTGACCGAAATGCTGCGCGCCATGGGCACCGTCGCCTTTCAGTCGATGTGGCCGATCCTCGCACGGCGCGAGAAAGAGCAGGCCAAGACCAAGTCGGCGGAAAAGTCAGAAGAGCGGGATGAGCTGCCANGGAAGCGACCAGGCCTGCTGAGCAGCTGCCACGCTCATGCGCCCTGGTCACCCGTCGTGGAACGGCAGTGGCCGGATTTCTTCGACCCGGCGGCCGAGCCTGCGGCCCGGGAGAAGCCGGCCGGTGGAGAAGTCCCGGCCGACTCCTGATGCTGACTGAGGCCTCGGGCCTCAGCGGCGGCGGAAATAGCCTAGAATCTGNGATCGCATAGTTGAAGAAAACGAGGCGTCGCCCTTCCGGGCTTCGACGNGGTTGCAGAACTCGTCGAGCGTGACGTTTTCCCGTTGGAGCAATTCATTCAGGCCGTCCCAGAACTCCGGCTNCAGTCTGACGGACGTGCGACGCCCCCTGACCCGGACATTGCGGATGGGGTGAACGGCTTTGGTCGGCGATTGTTGCAGCATTGCGTGTACTCTCATTGGTTGCAAAAGNCGNTTAAGACCCTCACAATGANAAGTNTGATTGAATTACAAATAGACGNAAGGGAAAATNCGTTNAAANTACAACTAAAAGTTATTGCAGAGCGTGTTTCCTGGGCAAAACTTTCCCGTCGCGCGGTCGCATACGCCTCAGTCCGTCACGAAATTGAGCGACAAAGCGTGCACCGGGCCGTCGAGTTCGGCCTGTAGAATGGCATGCACTTTCCGGTAGCGCTCAACCCGGGACAGCGCGTTCAGCGCTTCGACCTTAAGCGTAACGCGAAAGTGGCTTTCACCTGAATTGGGACTGCCAGCGTGCCCGGCGTGGAGGTGCGACTGATTTTCCACCTCCAGTAATTCGGGGCTGAGGGCTGCTCTTAGCTTGGCTTCGATCTGTTCTTGCACGCTCATTTCGCGTATCCTGTGAAATCCTGTTTAACTCAATTCTGGCGGCTGCCTGACCCATGGATCGTAGCGCGGATGACGCTCTGAAAGCACCCTTCAAACGGCTGAGCAAGTCTCAGGCGCGGGAGCAGGCGCGCGCGCAGCAGCGTCAGCGAACCTGTGAGGCCCCGGGCTGTCGTGAAGAAGGCCTCTACCCTGCGCCCAAATCCCGCCGCCGGGTTCAGGACCGCTACTACTTCTGCCTCGAACACGTGCGCGAATACAACAAAGCCTGGAACTATTTTGAGGGCATGACCCCCGGCGCGGTCGAGCGCGACCGGCTGGCGTCCATGACCTGGGACCGGCCGACATGGCGCCTCGGGGAGCAGGGGCGATCCAAGGCGGCCAAGCGCGCCAGCGCCTTCGCCGGGCAGGGCTTTCGCGACAGCTTCGGTTTTTTCGATGAGACCGAGGAGGAGCGCGACGAGGCCGAGATCCGGGCGCGGGACACGCGACGGCTGCTCCGGTCACTGCCGCCTGAGTACCGGGAAGCCTTCGAGACCCTCGAAATTGTGCCCCCCGTGACCCCGGAAGAACTCAAGACCCACTACAAAGATATGGTTCGCAAGCTACATCCCGATTTGAACCAAGACGATCCGGATGCGGAGGCTCGGATGAAGGCCGTTAACGCCGCTTATTCCCTCGTCCGCGACATAATTGAACAGGCCGATTAAACCGGCGCGCAGCCTTGCACGCAGGCCCCTTGCACGGGCTTCCGGGCTTGGGTGTAATGCGCCGAATTGTAGATTGAAGGGTAGCCCCGATGACCACCAGCGAGCTGCAGGCACCAGACACCACCGTCAACGTCCGGGAGGCGTTTGGCATCGACGTCGATATGGAAGCTCCGGCCTTCGCCGAGCCGAATGACTACGTGCCGCCGCACGACGACACCTATATTTTTGACCGCGATACCACGCTCGCCATCCTCATGGGCTTCAAGCACAACCGCCGGGTCATGGTGCAGGGCTATCATGGGACGGGGAAGTCGACCCACATCGAGCAGGTTGCCTCGCGCCTGAACTGGCCGCTGATCCGCGTCAACCTCGACAGCCACGTGTCTCGGATCGATCTGGTCGGCAAGGACGCGATCGTGCTCAAGGACGGCAAGCAGATCACGGAGTTCCGCGAAGGCCTGCTGCCGTGGTCGCTGCAGCGCCCTATGGCGCTGGTGTTCGACGAGTACGATGCTGGCCGGCCGGACGTGATGTTCGTGATCCAGCGCGTGCTTGAGGTCGATGGCAAGCTGACCCTGCTCGACCAGAACAAGGTGATCCAGCCGAACCCGCACTTCCGCCTGTTCGCCACCGCAAACACCGTCGGTCTGGGCGATACCACCGGCCTGTATCACGGCACGCAGCAGATCAACCAGGGCCAGATGGACCGCTGGTCCGTGGTCTGTACGCTCAACTATCTGCCCCGCGCGGTCGAGACCGAAATCGTGCTCGCCAAGCTGCCGGCCTACCAGTCCGAGCAGGGCCGCAAGACGGTCGAATCCATGGTTGCACTCGCCGATCTGACCCGGAAGGGCTTCATGGCCGGTGACATCTCCACGGTCATGTCACCGCGGACGGTGCTGACCTGGGCGGAAAACGCCGGCTACCTTGGCGACAACATTGGTCTGGGCTTCCAGCTTTCGTTCCTGAACAAGTGTGACGAGCTGGAGCGGCCGGTTCTGGCCGAGTACTTCCAGCGCGCCTTCGGCGAAGACCTGGTCCTCGACAAGGCCGCCTGACCTTGGCGCAGCCCGCATCCTTCAAGATCCCCCCGTCCAAGCGGCGGGCGAACCTGCAGGAAGACTTCCGGCAGGCAACNTCGGCGACGCTGCGGGCGCTGTCGGGGAACCGTGAGCTGGAGGCTGTCTTCGCCTCCAACGCCCGCGGCAAGATCGGCACGGATGTCTTCATTTCCTCGCCGTCGCGGGAAATGACCCCGGGGGAGCAGGCGCTGGTGCGGGGCGAATGTGACCAGAACGCCCTGCGCGAGGCCCACCACGACGAAGGCCTGCACCACCGCATGGCTCCGGTCGAGATGACCGCGCGGCAGGTGTTCGACGCCATGGAGCAAGTGCGCTACGAAGCGCTGGGCTCGCGTGAGATGGGCGGGGTTCGGCAGAACCTGCAGGCTGCTCACGAACAGCGGGTCTCTGACCTCAACCTGAAATTCGTCAACGCCAAGGAAGAAGCGCCGCTGGCCGAAGTCATGCGCTACCTCGCCCGCGAGCACATCAGCGGCGGCGAGTGGTCCGTTCCTGAAAACGCCCAGCAGGTCGTCGACCTGTGGAAGCCGCANCTGTCTGAAGACGTCTTTGAGCAGCTCGAACGGCTGCGCAACAGCCTCGATGATCAGCAGGCCTTCGCCGAGATCGCCGGCGACCTGCTGCGTGACCTCGACTTCGATGTCGACCAGAACCCCGACGACCAGCCCGATGACGAGCAGGAAGCGGGCGAGGACAACGACGTTGAAAACAGCGCCAATGACGCGCGCGGCGAGGACGACGGCGACGACGATCAGCNGCCGCAGGACTCCAACCCCGANGACCAGCAGTCTGCCGACGAGCAGCAGATGGGCGATCAGGANGAAATCGACTCAGACGACAGCAGCCAGATGCAGGAGGGCGACGAAGCGCCTCTGCAGCCGGATATGACCCCGGAATACCGGCCGCCGACCAACGAAGCTCCGCCGCACGAATACCGTGCCTTCACCACCAAGCACGATGAAGTCGTCGAAGCGCCCGACCTGTGCGACGGGGAGGAGCTGACCCGCCTGCGGCTGATGCTGGATCAGCAGCTGACCTCGATGCAGAGCGTGGTGGCCAAACTCGCCAACCGGCTGCAGCGCCGGCTGATGGCTAAGCAGACGCGGTCGTGGGAATTCAACCTCGAAGAGGGGCTGCTCGACACCGCCCGGCTGCCCCGGGTGATCATCGACCCGACCAACCCGCTATCGTTCAAGATGGAGACCGATACCGACTTCCGCGACACGGTGGTGACGCTGCTGATCGACAACTCCGGTTCCATGCGCGGGCGGCCGATTTCAACGGCGGCAATCTGTGCGGATATTCTGGCGCGGACGCTGGAGCGCTGCGGCGTGAAGGTCGAAATCCTTGGCTTCACCACCCGGCAATGGAAGGGCGGCAAGTCCAAGGAAGACTGGCTGGCCGCCGATCGGCCGACCAACCCCGGGCGGCTCAACGACCTGCGCCACATCATCTATAAATCTGCCGACGCCCCGTGGCGCCGCGCGCGAAAGAACCTCGGTCTGATGCTGCGCGAAGGCCTGCTCAAGGAGAACATCGACGGCGAGGCGCTGCAGTGGGCCATGAACCGCCTGTCTGTGCGGACGGAAAACCGCCGTATCCTGATGGTGATTTCCGACGGCGCGCCCGTGGATGACAGCACCCAGTCGGTGAACAGCGGCAACTACCTCGAAAAGCACCTGCGCGATGTCATCGATAACATCGAGAACAAGTCGGATGTCGAGCTGGTCGCGATCGGCATCGGTCACGACGTGACCCGCTACTATCAGCGTGCAGTGACCATCACTGACGCCGAGCAGCTCGGCGGGGCGATGATGGACCATCTGGTGTCCCTGTTCGATGAAGACTCCCTGCGGCGGATGGCGGCTGAAGCCATGGCAGCGGGTGTGATGACCGGACGCGCCGCGTAGGTCAGCCTCGACCGTCGTCGCAGTCAGGACCCGCTTTTTTCTGCTGACTGCCCCTGACGGAACCAGCCCAGCACGGGCGCTGCAGCCACCAGAATGAACACCGGGAGAATACCCAGCGCCATGAACGTGGTGCGGAATGTGTAGGTCTCACCGGCGAACCCCAGCGCGACCGGCCCGCCGAGGAAGGCGACGAAGCCCATGGCCGTTATGGCTGAGATCGCCACCCCCGGGGGCAGGCCCGGGGTGGCGTCAGCGGTTTTTATCACCTGTGGGATCACGTTGGCGGTTCCCAGCCCCACCAGCGCGAAGCCGACGAAGGTGTTCCACCCCAGTCCGCCCATGGTGGTCAGCGCGATACCGATGACGCCGAGTGCGCCGCCGATCTGCAGCGTGCCCACGCGGCCAAAGCGCTCCACAAACGGATCCCCCAGCAGGCGACCGAGGGTCATGGTCCCCGTGAAGCTGGCCAGAACCAGCGCCCCGGCGACGGCAGCGCGGCGGCGTGCTTCGGCCTCGTCGGCGGGCAGCTCCGCCCACAGCCGCTCGGGTATGATTTCGGCGCCGTGGCCCAGAACCAGTTCGCGGATGAGGAAAGCACCCCAGTCCTGAAAACTGCCCTCCAGCATGAACCCGGCGATCTGAAACAGGGCAATCACCAGCAACGGCGGATACAATAGATAGCGCAAGCGGAGCGGCGTGTTTTCGCCGCCGCTCTCTGCCTTGATCTGGTTGCGACGGAGCAGCCCCTGGTAGACGTAGATCAACCCGATCAGGCCCAGTGCAACAAACAGCCAGACCAGCCAGCGCCCGTCGATTTCCAACAGCAGCCAGCCGCCCATGCTGGCCGAGCCAATGAAGGTACCCAGCGACCAGAAACCGTGGATCGAGGACATGACCGGCTTGCCCAACTGGTCTTCGATCACCGAGGCCTGCGAGTTCGCCGAAACCTCCCATGAGCTGATCGACAGACCGAGCATGAAGAACAGCATGAAGAAAATCCGGATATCGGGCGCAGCGATGAGCAAGCTCACGATCAGCAGGAAGGCGGTCGAGCTATAGAGGACGGCCTTGCGTGACCCGATCATCTTCAGAATCCACGGCGCCAATGGCAGCGACAGCAGCGCGCCAAGGGCCGCGAAGAAAAGGCCGAAGCTGAACAGGCCTTCACCAACGCCGAAGCGGTCCTTGATGAACGGTAGGTAGGGGAGGTAGGTCCCAATCAGCAAGCCGTAGGTGAAAAAAACGAGGTTGGCGGAAAGCCGGGCTCGCTGTGGCGTGGGATTCATAGGCGCCAGTCTTAGTTTGTGGGTGATTCGAACGGCACTTCACTGCATACTACCGGCAGACACGAGAAGACAGGAGGCCCCATGGCTGAATCTCATCGTCAACAACGTGTAGCGGANCGTATCCGCAAAATCCTGTCTGGTGAGCTTTCCAAGCGCAACTTCTCTGATGCCGTGCTGGATCGGCAACCGATCACACTGACCCACGTCGACCCGTCGCCGGATCTGCGGCACGCCAAGGTCTACTTCACCGCGCTTGGCGGGGTGGCGCTGGTTTCGGAAGCAGAGATCAANGACGCGCTGTCGCGTCATAAGACCCGGTTGCAGGCCGCGCTGGGGCGCCAGCTGACCATGAAGTTCACGCCGAAACTGACCTTTATCGCCGACGATGCCTTCGACAAGGCCGACCATATGAATCGTCTGATCCAAGGCTTGCCGCAGGCGTCCTGANCCCGTTCGCGGGTCAGGTCTTCAGCCNGCCTCTGCTTCCGCCTCTACCTCNGCTTCGAGCGATTCCCAGTGCTGGCGTTTGCGGTAGATGGTCGAGGCAGAAATTCCCAGCAGCGCTGCGGCCTTCGGGATATTGCCGCCGCATGAGGTAATAGCGTCTTCGATCGCCAGCTTTTCCGTCTCCCATAGAGGCAGAATATTGTCGGCGCGCTTGCGCACGGGCGCCCCTTCACCGGTGGCGTTGGGGTTGATGATCCCTTCCAGCGGCGCTGAGGAACGCGGGATCATGGTGCCGGCGCTGGCGAGCAGGGCCTCGGCGGCGATGCTTTCCGCCATGGGGGCAGACACGGCCGGGGATGAACCCGGCGCTGGGGGTGGCGTGGCGCCATTGGTGGTCGGCATCACCGGTGCAGCGGTGACCGCCGCCGACACAAAGCCCGGGGCACCGGCCTGCCCTATGCCATCGGGGTTCACCGGCGCAGGCACCATGCCGGCGGTNACGGTATCGCCGGTGTTGAGCACCACGACATTGCGGATCACGTTCTGCAGCTGGCGGACGTTGCCCGGCCAGGGGTAGTTCAGGAACATGCGCGAGACTTCCGGGTCGAAGTCGCGGAAGCCCTTGCCTTCCTCGGTTGCAAACTCGACCAGAATCTTGCGGGCAATCTCCAGCGTGTCGCCGTCACGGGCGCGCAGCGGTGGAAGGTGAATCGGAATGACGTGCAGGCGGTAGTAGAGGTCTTCACGGAAGCGCCCCTCACCGATTTCCACCAGGGGGTCACGGTTGGTTGCACAGATAAAGCGGATGTCGACCTTTTCNTGCTTGGTGCCGCCGACTTTGGTAAAGGTCCCGGTCTGGATGAANCGCAGCAGTTTGGACTGCAAGTGGAGGTCCATCTCGCAGACTTCATCGAGGAACAGGGTGCCGCCATCAGCCTGTGATGCCGCGCCTTCATGATCACTGATCGCCCCCGTAAATGCGCCTTTGACGTGCCCGAAAATCTCTGACTCCATCAGGTCCTTTGGAATGGCCGCACAGTTGAGCACCACGAGCGGCTTCTTGCCGCGCGGAGACATGCGGTGGATGGCCTCGGCTGTGACTTCCTTGCCGGTGCCGGACTCGCCNGTGATGAAGGTCGTTGCCTTCGAGGGCGCAGCGGACTCCACCATGCGGTAGATGACCTGCATGGCCTTGGACTTGCCGATAAAGCCCTGAAAGCCTTTCGTCGCGACAGGCTTGGGGGCGGCGATCACCTGCTGCTTGATGGTCTCGCGCTTGAGCGCNGAATCGATGGTCTGTACCAGCCGCTGGCGGTTGAAGGGCTTGACCAGAAAGTCGTAGGCCCCGCCGCGCATGGTCTCGACTGCCATGTTGATCGAGCCGTGGGCGGTGATCATGATCACGGCAGCTCTGAGGCCGCGTTCCTGGATGAAGTCGAGGATTTCGGTGCCGCTCATATCGGGCAGCCGCACGTCGAGCAGGATCAGGTCCGGCTCGTTGGTGGTGAGCTGATTGAGGGCTTCCTTGCCACTGCTGGCGTGGGTGATGTCGAGCGACTCGTCCTTGAGGTACTCTTTGTACAGCGAAACCAGCGGTTGTTCGTCTTCGACGAGCAATACTTTATGGCGTTGAGCGCTCATAATAATCAAATCCCATGCCAAGGCTCAGGCGTAAAAATATGTGGCGGNCACAATATGCGACTGTGAAAATCTTGCTCTAAGTACTCCGTGAAANGCACTGAAATCAAGAAGATTTTTCTGATTCGANATAAGCTGGTTTTTTCGATGCAATCTGCATCAACCCAAACGAGATTTTTCCACAAAGATTCGCCTTATGCACATTTACCCTGAAAGTCAGGGCTTTATCCACAACAAACGGAAATTTGAGACAAAAAAATTGGGCGCCGGAATCCAGCGCCCAAAATCGGATCGAACCGATGAAACCTATTATCAGTTGCGTGCGGAGAAAATCCGCAGCAGCGCCAGAAACAGGTTGATGAAGTTGATGTACAGGCTCAGCGCCCCGCCGATGGCGTAGGACTGCGCCAGATCATCATCACCCGACTGGCGGGCGTGGTAGTACAGGCCCTTCAGGTTCTGGGTGGTAAAGGCGATCAGGCCCAGCGATGCAGCGATGATCACCAGCGAAATGATGATGTCGAAAGCACCGCCCTGGAAGAAGCCGATGTTGAACACGGCGCCCAGCACCATCTGCGTCAGGCTGGCGATGATCGCAGCGATCAGGCCGGCGAAGGCAATCGCGCCGATGCCGCTCAGGTCACGCTTGGTGGTGTAGCCCATGATCGACAGCACGCCGAAGCCCAGAGCGGCNGAGAGGAAGGCCTTGAGCACGGTNGGGCCGGTGTAGCCGGTGGCGTTCACCAACTGCTGCGCGCCAACACTGCTCACGGCGAAGGCCATGATGTAGGACAGGGAAACCCCCATCAGCGTGGCAAAGGCCCAGAATACCATCTGCGCCGAGGCCGGCCGCATCGTGTAAATCCGTCCGCCAAAGATCAGCGCGACACCCAGAGGCGCCAGCATCACCACCCAGCGGAAGGGCGAACCGAAGAGCAGCGCGCCCAGAGCCGAGCCGTCNTGGAACGCGAAGTACGCCACGCCGTAACCGACGATACCGGTCAGCGCGAGGCCCGCGATCATGTAGTTGTAAACGGACCGNAAGAAGGTCCGCAAACCAGCATCGACCGCGACATCACCGGCGCGGCGATAACTGATTGGATCATTGTCGAAATTGTTCGACATGGTTTCCTCCAAAGAAAGAGTGGGGAACGGGCAAGCCCGTCGTCCGGCGCATCCTGCCCCACACGGGCATAAAACGCCAGACATGCGCCTTATATAGGCGCTGCCGGGGCCTAGCGGAAGAAGCGTGCGACCAATTCGACGTGACCGGTGAACAGGAACTGGTCCAGCGGCTCGACCCATTCGAGCTCGTAGCCGCCGTCACGCAGGATCCGGGCGTCGCGGGCGAAGGTCGAGGGGTTACAGCTGACGGCGACAACGGTGCCGGGTCCGTCCTGCGCCAGCGCCTCGCACTGAGCCTTGGCCCCCGGGCGGGGTGGGTCGATGACCACGGCACCGGCTTCCCGCAGGGACGGACCTGAAACCGGCCAGGCATTGAGGTCGCGGGTAGTGGCAGTCAGGCCGCTGAACCCGGCGTCACGGGCGGCGGCTTCCAGCGCGGCGATGGCCGGAGCGGCACCCTCGTAGGCGCCGACCCGATGCCCGCGCTCCGCCAGAGGCAGCGCGAAGGTACCGTGACCACTGAAAAGGTCGAGCACCAGCCCCACTTCGTCAGGAATGGCAGCAAGTACAAGGCTCTGCAGGATCGTCTGCCCGTCTTCGGAGGGCTGGAGGAAGGCACGCTGGGGCAGGGGGACGCTGGCCTTACCCAGACCGAGCCGGGGCTGCTCCCGCACTGCAACAGGAAGCTCATCATGGGTGAGCCGTGCCCACCCGGCGGTTTCAGCCGTTCGCGCCAGTCGGTCCTGCGTCTCGAAGCCCGGTTTCAGCCCACCGCTCAGGGCGATGTCGAGGCCGTTGTCGGCCTCGGTGATGTGCAGGCGCAGGCCGTCGCGGTCCTCGATCAGACCGTCCAGCGCCCCGCGTAGCAGGGGCAGGGCCTCGACCAGCGTCGGGCGGAGCACCATGCAGGTCTCGATCACCTCCACCCAGTGCGAGGACCGTCGCCGAAAGCCGATCTGCACCGGCTTGCCCGCAGGCTGGACGGCCACGAACTCCGCCCGCCGCCGGGTTGCCGGACCGACGCTTTCCAGCGGCAGCACCAGCGCCGGGTCAAAGCCGGCACGCGAGACGGCTTCTTCGACGCGGGCGAGCTTCCAGTCCTGCTGGGCTTTGGGCTTCCAGTGCTGCAGCTGGCAACCACCGCAGGCCCCGAAGTGCGGGCAGGGTGGCTCGACCCGATCGGGGCCTTCGCGCAGCAGTTCAAGAATTTCGGACTGGGTGCCGGAGGCGCTGCGGGAGGTGGTCTGCACCCGCACTTCATCGCCCGGCACCGTCAGCGGCACGAAGACCGGGCCGTCCATGCCCGGTTGCGGGGCTAGCAGGCCGTCGCCACGCCCGCCGATGCCGGAGATTTCGCCCTGAAGCTGCTTGCCGCCACCGCGGCGTTGCCGTCGTCTCATGTCCGCTCCAGATGCATCAGGAATTCACGGTTGCCGTCGCCGCCGACGATGGGACTGTCCCCGGTCCAGAGGATGCGCCAGTCCGCGTGCTGATCCTGCAGCCATGCGGTGACAAGGTTCAGCGCTGCCGCGGGGTCACGGGCAATGCCGTCTTTTTGCAGGCCGTCGCGACCCACTTCGAACTGCGGCTTGATCAGGATCAGGGCCTGCGCCTTGGCTGGTAGTGCGCGCAAGGCTGGGTCGAGCGCCTTGGTCACCGAAATGAAGGAAACGTCGGAGACCAGCCGGGTCACCCCTTCGCGCGCCAGCAGCGTGGGGTCGAGGTCGCGGGCATTGAGCCCTTCCAGATTGAGCACCCGCCGGTCGCCACTCAGCCGCGGATGCAATTGCCCGTGGCCGACGTCGAGCGCAATCACCCGCCGCGCGCCTGCGTCGAGCAGCACCTGCGAGAAGCCACCCGTCGAGGCGCCGACGTCGAGGCAGACCTGATCCGGCACGGAGAAGCCGGGGCACTGGCGCAGGCCTTCCACCAGCTTCAGCGCGGCGCGGGACACCCAGGGGTGATCGTCGATGACGAGGCGGGGGAAATCGCGGCTGTCGATGCGGTCGCTGGCCTTGAGCTGACGGCCATCCAGCGTCACCAGACCGCGCTTGATCAGATCAGCGGCGCGCGAGCGGCTGGCGACCCGACCGGCGGCAACCAGCTGCGCGTCGAGCCGCTGCTTGCCGGCGCGTGGTCGATCCGGGGGTGGACCGCCAGCGGTCATATCAGGCAGAGAGCGCCGAAATGGTGAGCACGGCTTCAGCCTCGTCCATGCCGAGCAGCTGCAACGCGCGGCAGGCGATGGTGTCGGGGTCCAGACCGGCTTCAGCCAGCTGGTCGGCCGGGCTCATGTGGTCGATGAAGCGGTCAGGCATGGTCAGGGTGCGGATCTTGAAACCCCGGTCGAGCGCGCCGCTGTCGGCGAGGTGGGTCAGAACAGCCGCGCCAAAGCCACCCGAGGCGCCTTCTTCGATGGTCAGCAGCGCGTCGTGGCTCTGCACGGTGCGGTCGATCAGGTCGCGATCCAGTGGCTTGGCAAAGCGGGCGTCGATCACGGTCGGGTTGAAGCCCCTCGCGGCAAGCTTGTCTGCGGCCTCGAGCGTATCGTTCAGGCGGGTGCCGTAAGAGAGCAGGGCGACAGTGCTGCCCTCGCGCACCACGCGGCCCTTGCCGATGGGCAGCGGCACGCCCTCGGCGGGCAGTTCCGTGCCGACGCCTTCACCGCGCGGGAAGCGGTAGACGAAGGGTCCGTCATCGTGGGCGGCGGCGGTCGCGGTCATGTGCACCAGTTCGGCTTCATCGGCCGGGGCCGCCACCACCAGCCCCGGGACGGTCAGCAGGCTAGCGATATCGAAAGCGCCGTGGTGGGTCTGGCCGTCTGCGCCGACATATCCCGCCCGGTCGAGCACGAAGCGCACTGGCAGGTTCTGGATCGCCACGTCGTGGATGAGCTGGTCGTAGGCGCGCTGCATGAAGGTCGAGTAGATCGCCACGAACGGCTTCAGGCCCTCACAAGCCTGTCCGGCGGCGAAGGTCACGGCGTGCTGCTCGGCGATACCGACGTCGTGGGTACGCTCGGGGAAGTGCTCACCGAAGCGATCCAGCCCCGTGCCCGATGGCATGGCGGCGGTGATGGCGGTGATGCGCTCGTCCTTCTCCGCCTCGCGGATCAGGGCGTTGGCGAACACGCTGGTGTAGCTGGGCGCATTCGAGACGGGCTTGTTCTGCTTGCCGGACACCACGTCGAAGCGTGCGACGCCGTGGTATTTGTCCGCAGCCGCCTCGGCGGGGGCGTAGCCCTTGCCCTTCTGCGTCACCACGTGGACCAGGAAAGGCCCGCTGCCCTGCGCGTTGGCCTTGCGCACGTTTTCCAGCACGGGCAGCAGGTGGTCGAGGTTATGGCCGTCGATTGGGCCGATGTAGTAGAAGCCTAGCTCTTCGAACAGGGTGCCGCCAGTGGCGTAGGTCCGGGCGAAACCTTCCCAGCGCTTGGCGGCAGTCTGGATCGGGCGGGGGAACCACTCGGCGATGTTTTTGGCGATGTCGCGCAGGCCCTGATAGGCGCGGCTGGTCGACAGACGGGAAAGGTAGGACGACATCGCGCCAACAGGCGGCGAGATGCTCATGTCGTTGTCATTGAGGATCACGGTTAGGCGCCCGCGTCCGACCGCAGCGTTGTTCATCGCCTCGTAGGCCATGCCCGCCGACATAGCGCCATCGCCGATCACAGCGATCACCTGCCCGTCTTCATCGTCGCGCTGGTTCATACCGTCGGCCATGCCCAGTGCGGCGGAGATCGAAGTCGATGAATGGGCGGTGCCGAAGGCGTCGTATTCGCTCTCCGACCGGCGCACGAAGCCCGAGAGCCCGTCTTTCTGGCGCAGGCTGCGGATACGGTCGCGGCGTTCGGTCAGGATTTTGTGCGGGTAGGACTGGTGCCCCACGTCCCAGATCAGCCGGTCGTCGGGGGTGTTGAAGATCCGGTGCAGCGCGACGGTCAGCTCGACCACGCCCAGACCGGCGCCCAGATGCCCGCCCGTTCGGCTCACGGCGTCGATCAGCTCGGCACGCAGCTCCTCCACCACCGCCGGCAGCGCCTCGTCGGGCAGCGCACGCAGATCCTCGGGCCGCTGGATCTGGTCCAGCGTTGGGGTCTGGGGGCGGGTGGTATCAGGTACAGACATACTCGAACTCGTTGCGGAACCGGGAACAGGCCGGGGCTGCCCAAAAGACAGCTTGGGACCGGAATCGGACTCAATGGTGGCGGGTTAGCACAAATTCCGCCAGAGAAGACAGGAATGCCAGTGCCGCACCATTGTCATTGATATGACCATCGAGGCCGGAAAGGGCAGCCCGCGCTGCGGAAATTTCCTGTGCAGCCCGTGCACGGGCCGCGTCAACACCCAGCAGGGTGACGAAGGTCGCCTTACCAGCCAGCGCATCGGCACCCACGGGCTTGCCCAGCGTCTCTGGATCCGAGACCGCATCGAGCAGATCATCCGTAATCTGGAAGGCCAACCCGAGATGGTGGCCGTAGTCGCCTAGCGCCTGCGCGGCGGCCTCTGACCCCATGAGCAGTGCAGGCGCTTCGCAGGCAAAACGGATGATCGCGCCGGTTTTCTGTGCCTGCAGCCGCTCCAGTGCGGGCAGGTCGAGGCTGACCGCGTCACTTTCGCTGAGCAGGTCCAGCATCTGCCCCCGGACCATCTGCGCCGCTGCCCTGGAGAGGGCGCGCAGAGCCGTCGGCTCGTCCGCAAGGTGCCCGAGCGCGTAGGTCAGCAACTGGTCACCGGCGAGAATCGCGGTGGCTTCATCAAACTGCCGGTGCACGGAAGGTTGACCGCGCCGGGTTTCGGCGTCGTCCATGGCGGGCAGGTCATCGTGCACGAGGCTGTAGGCGTGGAGGGTCTCGACGGCGATGGCGAGGCGTTCGGCCCGCGCAGCCTCAAGCCCGCAGACCTCGCCCGCTGCCAGCGCCAGCATGGCTCGTAGGCGCTTACCGCCGCCGAGCAGGGCGTAGGCGGCTGCATCTTCCACCCGGGTTTCAGGCGCTTCTGCCCCCGCCCGCCAACCGGCAAGCGCAGCGTCCAGACCGGTTTCGATGCGGTCGAGGTAGAGACGGCGCCGGGCCTCGAAGTCCATGGCGCGTCAGGCGTCGAAGGGTTCGCTGGTCGGCGTTCCGTCGGCTTTGACCCGGATCTGCTCGATCTTCATGTGGGCCTCGCGCAGCTTGGCGTCGCAGTGCATGCGCAGCAGCGAGCCGCGTTCATAAGCCTTGATGCTCTGGTCGAGGGAGCCGTCGCCGCGCTCCAGCCCGTCGACGATGCCGCGCAGCTCTTCAAGTGCCTGCTCAAAGCTCATGGCTTTGATATTGTCGGGCAGTTCGGTCTCAGTCATGGCTCAGACTCCTTCAAACAAAGCAGTAGCGTGGGCTGTCACACTCCGCGACAGCGCAGGCAGGTCGTAACCGCCTTCGAGCGCGGACACAACCCGGCCGCTGCAGTGGGCCTGCGCCAGCGTCACGATCCGGGCGGTGAGGTCGGCGAACCCCTCTTCGTCGACCNTCAGCTGGGCCAGCGGGTCGTCGGCGTGGGCGTCGAAGCCCGCCGATATCACGATCAGGTNGGGCTGGAGCTGGTCGACCCGGTCAAGCGCGGGCTGCCAGGCCTNGATGAAGGCGGCGCTGCCGGTGCCGGGGTCGATGGGGATGTTGATGACATTGTCGTGGGCNCCGCGTTCTTCGACCGTGCCGGTGCCCGGCCACAGCGGCATCTGCTGGCTGGTGACCACGAGGCAGTCCGGATTGTCCCACAGCAGCGCCTGTGTGCCGTTGCCGTGATGAACGTCAAAATCGAGCACGGCGACCTTCGATGCGCCCAGCTCCAGCGCGCGTTCTGCTGCCAGCGCNACATTGCCGAAGAAGCAGAAGCCCATGGCCTTGTTGGTCTCGGCGTGGTGACCGGGCGGCCGGGCGGCGACAAACACACGGTTTGCGGCGCCGTTCATTACCCGCTCGGCGGCCTCTATCGCNCCGCCAGCGGCGAGCAGGGCCGCACGGGGCGACCCCGCCGTGCGCGCGGTATCGGCGTCGAACCAGTCGATTTCGCCCTCGGCCACGGGCCGGAGCATGGCGTCGACATAGACGCTGCCGTGCAGGGTCTTGAGCCGCTCCCGGTCGGCCTCAACCGCATCTCTGCGCTCGATCGCGGCCAGAGCCGGGCTTGCGCTCAGTCCGTCGAGCACGGCCCGCAGCCGCGGCGGCTGTTCCGGGTGGGTGTAGCCACCCGGTGGGGCCGTGTCATTGGNGGCCTCGCGCGGGCGNTTGTCACCGTGGTACCGGCAGTCATCGTGGGTGAAGATCAGGTTGGTCATGCCGGTTGGCTCTCTCTCTNTGACAAACAAAACAGCTTATCNGGCTTCAGGGCTTGTGCACCCGCAGCGTCAGCCGGTGCCCGCCCGGCTCGGCGACCTGCGACAGCAATTCGTGACCGACGGTATCACAGAGCGCGCGGAAGTCTGCCGGCGCTTTGGGGTCGGTGACGCGCACGCTGACTTCGGCGCCGTCNTCGTAGNCGCGCAGCGCCTTGCGTGCCTTCAGCACCGGCAACGGGCATTTCAGCCCGGAAAGGTCCAGATCAACGCCCGGCGCTTCCGTGGCTTTCTCGGTGTTCAATTCTCATCCTCCCGGGCCTGAGATGCGACAAAATGATATGTCTGGAGCCATGGTTTCGGCAGATATACCAAGAATATAAGGCCCAGNCGTTGACTTTAGAAAGCAGCGAGAAACATCCCTACTATGGAATCGCACAACGATACCCCGGCGGGCAACGGTGGGGCCGACTTCGATCTGTCGTCGGCCAGCCGTCTGCTACGCTCCATGTCCAACGACCGCAGGCTCCGCATCCTGATGCTGCTGCGTTCGCGGGAAATGGCCGTGGGCGAAATCGCCAAGCAGGTCAACCTGAGCCAGTCGGCCCTGTCGCAGCACCTCGGGATTCTCCGCTCTGACGGCCTCGTCAACACCCGCCGGCAGGCGCAGTCGATCTTCTACAGCCTCGCCTCGGACAAGGCCCTGACGCTGCTGGAAAGCGTCGAACAGCTGTTTTCGCTGTCAGCGACGGGTTTCAACCGCGACAACGTCGAGCACGTCGATTTCCGCCAGCAGTCTCGCTCTCAGACATAAGCCAGCCTTCATCGGAGCCTCCGCCGCTGCACGCGGGCCGCTGAACCCGGCGGACAAACCGCGCGCATGTGCAATCGCNTGNCTGGCTCGGGCTGACCTTCGGCCGCGCCCTTGGTCTCGCCCTTGCCCTTGCCNTNGCCTTCGCCNTCGCNTTCGCTATCGCGGTTAAGCGACAGCCTTGTTAAAGAGTGGCATGTTTGATCTTTCCCTTTCTGATGATGGCCACCTTGCGCGCCTGACGCTGCGCGCGCCCGAGCGGCTGAACGCGCTCCGGCGGGACGACTGGCGGGCGCTGGCCGACTTGCTGAACCAGCGCGTCAGTCCGCTGCCCGGTTTGCGGGCGCTGCTGATCTGCGGCGAAGGGCCTCGCGCCTTCTGCGCCGGGGGTGACATCAAGGAGTTTGCCGATATCCGGTTGGGCGCGGATGCGGCTCAGGCCTACAATCACGATGTGGATCAGGCNCTCNGGGCTCTGGCGGCGGTGCCGGTGCCGACCCTCGNCCGTATTCATGCGAACTGCTTCGGCGGCGGGCTGATGCTCGCGCTGGCCTGTGATCTTAGATACGCGGCGGTCGACGCCGGGTTCTGCGCGCCGCCGGCCAAGATGGGCTTTACCTACAACATGGTTGCGCTTGAGCGCCTCGAAGCGCTGGTCGGGCCTGGGGCTTGCCGCGATCTGCTATTCACCGCGCGGACCCTCGACGCGGCCGAAGCCCTGTCCATCGGGCTGGTCAACGACGTCAGCCCGGATGTGGCGGCGCTCGACGCGCTGCTCGATGCGCGGCTGGCGCAGATCCTCGCCCTNGCGCCGCTGTCCCACCGGGCGCACAAACGGCTTNTTGATGAAAGACCTGAGCCGGNCTCTCTGGCGGAGCGNCACCTGACTGACCATCTCTATGANAGCGAAGACTATCGGCAGGCCGTCGATGCTTTCATCCGTCGAAACAAGCCCGAATTCAAAGGTCAGTAACCCGATGCTCAGCAAAATCCCCGTCCTTGGCCGCCTGTTCCGGGGTGGCGCCGCCGCTTCCGGCCCGGTCCATGTCCTGCGTCTGCATGGGGTCATCAGCCCGTCCCGCAGCAACGGACCGTTGGGCGGCAGTGGCCCGGTGCTCAATCTCGAAAGCCTCGCCGCCGATATTGAAAAGGCCTTCAAGCCCAAGGATGTTGCCGCCGTCGCCCTGCTGATCAACTCGCCGGGCGGCAGCCCGGTGCAGTCAAACCTGATCGCCGCCCGCATCCGCCAGCTGGCCGACGAAAAACAGGTGCCTGTGCTGGCCTTCACCGAAGACGTGGCCGCCAGCGGCGGTTACTGGCTGGCTTGCGCCGCCGATGAGATTTTTGCTGATCCGGCGTCGATTGTCGGCTCGATCGGGGTGATCAGCGGTGGTTTCGGCTTCACCGGCCTGATGGAGAAGCTCGGCGTCGACCGGCGGCTCTATACGGCGGGTGAGAACAAGTCCCGGCTTGACCCCTTCAGCGAGGAACGCCCCGCTGACGTCGAATGGATCAAGGACCTGCAGCTGGATCTGCATGAAATCTTCCGCCGCTACGTCGAAACCCGCCGCTCGGGGCGGTTCACGGTCGACGACCCGCGCGCGCTGATGAACGGGGACGTATTCCTCGGCGACAAGGCGCTCGAAGTCGGGCTGGTTGACGGTCTAGGCGACATGCGCTCGACCCTGCGCGCACGCTTCGGCGACAAGGTTCGCATCAAGCTGATCAACAAGCCCAAGCGCGGCCTGCCGCTGCTGGGCCTGCTCGGCTCGGGTGGTGGAGGTGCAGGCAGCGACCCGCTGAGCACCGCCGTCACGGCGCTCGAACACCGGGCGCTCTGGGGCAGACACGGGCTCTAGATTGCCTGGTGGGCCGGGTCTGAGAGCCGTTTGCACGGGCGTTTGCCCGGGCAAGGGTTGCAGCCAGGGCGGGGGCGGTCCCTGAGATCGCGGCTGTATCCCGCGCTGGCTTGGGGTTAGTCTCCGCGCTGAACGTGACCCGTGACCAGCCCGCGAGAGCCAGACGCCGTGACCTTCCAGAAACAACAGGCCGACAAGGCCACCTGTTTTCAACGCCTTGTGCTGAACCTGCAGACCTACTGGGCCGAGCAGGGCTGCGTGGTGCTGCAGCCCTACGACATGGAAGTCGGCGCGGGGACCTTCCACCCGGCGACGACGCTGCGTTCGATCGGCGATACCATCTGGAATGCTGCCTACGTCCAGCCTTCGCGCCGCCCTACCGATGGTCGCTACGGGGCCAACCCCAACCGGCTGCAGCACTACTATCAGTTTCAGGTTCTGATGAAGCCGAGCCCGATCGATGCACAGGCGCTGTATCTGGGGTCGCTGGAGGTGCTGGGCATCGACCTGCAGAAGCACGACGTGCGCTTTGTCGAGGATGACTGGGAAAGCCCGACTCTCGGCGCCTGGGGCCTGGGCTGGGAAATCTGGTGTGACGGCATGGAAGTGAGCCAGTTCACCTACTTCCAGCAGGTCGGCGGCATCGACTGTCACCCGGTCCCGCTGGAGCTGACCTACGGGCTCGAGCGCCTGATCATGTACGTGCAGGGCGTCGACAACGTCTACGAACTGGATTGGGACGGCATCCCGACCGAGGAGGGCGGCAAGTGCTACGGTGACGTCTTCCTGCAGGCCGAGCAGGAGTTCTCCGCCTACAACTTCGAGCACGCCGACACCGAAGCCCTGTTCCAGCACTTCAAGGACGCCGAAGCCATGTCCCGGCACCTGCTGGCGCAGGACCCGCCGCTGTCGCTGCCGGCCTATGACCAGACCATGAAGGCCTCGCACCTGTTCAACCTGCTCGACGCGCGCGGGGTGATCTCGGTGACAGAACGACAGGCCTATATCGGCCGGGTGCGGGCGCTGGCGCGCGGTTGCGCCGAGGCCTGGGCGGACAGCCCCGGTGGGCGGGGTGTCCAACCTGCGCCGATGTCGGTGGAGGCCTGATCATGAGCACGAACACGACTTCAACCGTGACTTCCGGCGCGACCGACAGCCTGCTGATCGACCTGTTTTCCGAGGAAATCCCGGCGCGGATGCAGAAGACCGCCGCCCATGACTTTGCCCGCCTGCTGACCGACGCGCTCAAGGCCGAAGGGCTGGAAACCGGCGCTGTGCAGGTTTGGTACGCCCCCCGGCACCTCACCGTGCGGATCGATGGTATCCCGGTTGCGCAGGCCGACCGTACCGAAGAACGCCGTGGTCCGCGTGAAGGCGCACCCGAGCAGGCCGTCGCCGGCTTCCTCAGCGCCAATGGCCTTGGGTCGCTGGATCAGGCCGAGGTGCGCGAGACGCCCAAGGGCAACTTCTATTTCGCTGTCCGGCACGTGCGGGGACAGCAGACTATCGACCTGCTACCTGGCCTGATCGAAGCCGCGATCCGCGATCTCAGCTGGCCCAAGTCCATGCGCTGGGGCCGCGGCACCTTCCGCTGGGTGCGCCCGCTGCACCGGATTGTCGCGCTGTTCGGTGATGCCGTGGTGCCCGGCGCGCTCGATCTGGGCAACGATGTCAGCCTGCCCTTCGGCCGTGAGACCGAGGGCCACCGCTTTTCCGGTGACGGTGCGGTGTCGCTTGGCACGCCGGACGACTTCACCGATGCGCTGCGCACGGGCTTTGTCATGGTCGACCCGCAGGAGCGCGCCGAGGCTATTCTGACCGGCGCGCGCGCGGCGGCCAAGGCCGTGGGCTGCAGCCTGATCGAAGACGCGGGCCTGCTCGCCGAGGTGACGGGGTTGGTCGAATGGCCGACCATCGTCCGCGGGGCCATCCCTGAGCGGTTCATGGCCGTGCCCAAGGAGGTGCTGGTGCTGTCGATGAAGGAGCACCAGAAGTATTTCGCCCTGCAGCAGGCCGACGGCTCGCTGGCGCCGTTCTTTATCACCGTGGCCGACGGTCAGCGGCCAGCGGAGACCTTCGAGCGGATTGCCGGCGGCAACGAGCGGGTGCTCGCCGCGCGCCTTTCCGATGCTGAATTCTTCTGGAATCAGGACCGCAAGCAGAGCCTCGGCAGCCGGGTACCAGCGCTGTCTTCGATCGTCTTCCACGCCAAGCTGGGAACCGTCGGCGACCGGCTGGACCGGCTCGGGCCGCTTGCGGCCTGGCTTAGCCAGTACATTCCCGGCGCCGACCGGGATGCTGCCCGGACCGCTGCGCGGCTGTCCAAGGCCGATCTCACCACCGGCATGGTCGGTGAGTTCCCCGAGCTGCAGGGGGTCATGGGCGCCTACTACGCTCGACACGACGGCGAAAGCGATGCCGTTGCGGCAGCGGTGGCCGAGCACTATTCACCGCTGGGCCCGAACGACGCCTGCCCATCCGCACCGCTGTCTGTCGCGGTGGCTCTGGCTGACAAGATCGATGCACTGGTCGGGTTCTGGCGGATTGACGAGCGGCCGACGGGGTCCAAGGATCCCTTTGCTCTACGCCGTGCCGCGCTGGGTGTGGTGCGACTGATGGTCGAAAACGGCCTGCGGGTGCCGTTGATCGAGGCCTTTGCCGAAGCCGAGACGCTGTACGGCGACATCGGTGGTGAGGGCAGCGAGGGCGGCATCGGCAGTGACCTACTCGCCTTTATCGCCGACCGGATGAGGGTCACGCTCAAGGACAGCGGGCTGCGTCACGATTGGATCGCGGCCGTGTTCGAGGCTGGTAAGACCATGGATGACGATCTGGTCCGGGTGACCCGCCGGGTCGAGGCGTTGCGTGATTTTGTCGGCACCGAAGCGGGCGTGGACCTGCTTGCCGGCTACCGTCGCGCCGCCAATATCCTCCGCGCCGAGGAGAAGAAGGCCAGCAACGAGACCGGGCGTGGTCTGCGTCTGGGTGCCGTCGATCCGACCTTGTTCGAGGACGAAGCCGAACGCGCCCTGCACGCCGCCCTGTCCGCTTCGCAGGCCGAGACGCTACTGGCAGCTGAGGATTATGCGGGAACCTTCGGGGAGCTGGCCGGGCTCCGTGGGCCGATCGATACCTTCTTTGAAGGGGTTATGGTCAATGCTGACGCGGCTCAAGTGCGGGAAAACCGCCTCGCGCTCCTGTCGCAGTTCATCGGGTCGGTCGATAAAGTGGTTCGCTTGTCGGCGCTTGAGGGCTAAATTCCGGCCCCTTCGCCTTGCCGGCCCTCCGGGTCGCACCACTATCCCCGCTAACCGCTGTTTCTGACCCCTTACCCGGGCCCGTTTCCGCGTCCTGAATTTCACCCGCGCCCGGCATGGGATCGCCGTGGCGGATTTGACGAGAGCTTGCTTATCCATGGGATTGGTAACCGACCGGCTCGATAGACTGGCCAAGGCAGGCCTGCCCGTCTCTGCTGTGCGCTATTTTGCTGACGAAGACGCCCTGCGGGCTGGTCTCGGCGCGCATGAGCACGGGATTTCGCTGCGGTATGAGGGCGCGCGGCTGCGGTCCGCTAGCCCGTTGACTGTGATTGAGTCGGCGCTGGGTTCGGGGCTCGACACGGCCCTCGATGCACAGAAGCAGGCGCTGGAGCGCGCGCGCATGCTCGGTCTCGCCGACGGCGGTGGCGCAGATCAGGGCGATGGTGCTGTGGCGTCGGTGGGCTGGATCGTGCAGGAGACGCCCACCGCCACGCTGGTCGAGGTCGACAGCCGGGACGCGGCGAGCGGTGCACCGACAGGTCACGATCTGGTTGCGCAGGCCGAGGCCGCCCTGGGCCGACCGCTGAAGCTGACCATCGCAGAGGGCGTGATTTTTGATGTAGAGCCGCTAAACCTTGCTTCTCAGGCCAAGTTTGCTGCGCTGGTGGACATGGTTGAAAACGGCAGCCTCAGCCAATCCGAAGGCTTGCGCCTAATCTCGGCGCCGGATCTTGAAGAACTGCTGCACCCGCGTCTGGCCCCCGGGGGTGAGAACCTGACCATTGCCCGCGGCATCAATGCCAGCCCCGGCGCCGTTGCGGGCCGGATCTATTTTTCGGCGCGAGACGCGATCGACGTGGCGCAGACCTCTGGCGCCGGTCCCGTGCTGCTGGTGCGCAAGGAAACCACACCTGAAGATATCCGCGCCATCACCGTGGCCGCGGGTGTTGTGACCCGGGCAGGCGGCATGACCAGCCACGCCGCGGTGATCGCGCGCGGGCTGGGCAAGCCCTGCGTCGTCGGCGTGCGGGAAATGGACGTAGACCCGGAGACGCGGACGCTGCGGATCGGTGATCAGCTGTTCTACGAGGGCGACTGGCTAACCATCGACGGCAGCTCCGGTCTGGTGCTGCCCGGGCGGGTTGAGACCCAGGAACCGAACCTGTCCGAGGCCTTTGACAAGATCATGGGTTGGTGCGATGCGACGCGGTCAATGGACGTGCTCGCCAATGCCGAGACGGTGGCTGAGGTCGAGCTGGCGCTGCGGTTCGGGGCGGAGGGCATCGGCCTGTGCCGGACCGAGCACATGTTCCTCAACGCGGAACGGCTCGGCGACGTGCAGAAGATGATCCTTGCCGAAACCATCGAGGCACGGGAGGCTGTGCTCAAGGAGTTGGAGCCGCTGGTGCAGGCGGAGTTCCTGCGCCTGCTGCTGGTGTTGCAGGGCAAGCCGGTCACCGTGCGGCTGCTGGACCCGCCGCTGCATGAGTTTCTGCCGACCGAGAGCGGTGAGATCGAACAGCTCGCTGAGACGACCGGGCTGGGGCTGCTGCGGGTACAGCGGCGGCTGGAAGCCCTGCGCGAAGCCAACCCGATGATGGGGCTCCGCGGGTGCCGGCTGGGGATCATGTTCCCCGAGATTTATGAATCGCAGGTGAGGGCTCTCGTGGCTGCCTGTCGGCAGGCGCGCAAGCAGGGCGTCAAGCCACGGGTGGACATCATGCTGCCGCTGATCTCCTCGGCCAGTGAGGTCACGATCCTGCGCGAACGGCTGGAGCCAATTGCGGCTGAGGACGCGCGTCAGGCCATTGGCATCGGTGCGATGATCGAAACGCCGAGGGCGTGCTTGCGCGCGGAAGAGATCGCGCGGGGCTGTGACTTCTTTTCGTTTGGGACCAACGACCTGACCCAGCTGGCCTTCGGCCTGTCGCGGGACGACGCTGGTACCTTTATGCCCGAGTACCGGAACCTCGGGCTGCTGGCCTACAACCCGTTCCGCGTGCTGGATGATCAGGGCGTGGGCGAGCTGCTGGCGATTGCTGTCGAACGCGGGCGGATCACGCGGCACGACATGCCGATGGCGCTGTGTGGGGAGCAGGGGGCTGAACCTGAATCGGTGCGGCTGGCGCACAACCTCGGCTTTAACAGTGTGTCGTGTTCGCCCTATCGCGTGCCGATTGCCCGACTGGCTGCGGCGCAGGCTGCGCTGGGGGGTGAGCGTTAGCGTTTTTTCCGGGTTCAGGGCTTGGGTGGTGCGACAGCATCCGGGTCGGCACTGATGCTCACCGCAGCGCCACCCTCAGCCCGCAGCCTCTCGCCGATGGTCTCGTGCCGGATCAGCCCGAGCGCAGTCCCACCTACGGCGGTCAGGACCTCGCCTGCCTGCCGCTCCCCGGCAAGCACGGCTTCTCCGGGCTGCAAAGCTGCCTCAGACGACAGCGCCATCAGACGTTTCTTGCCCAGATTGCGGTACTTCATCCTCGCCGTGACTTCCTGCCCGACGTAACACCCCTTTCTGAAGTCCAACCCCCCGAGGCGTTCGAACCCGCTCTCCATCAGCAGCGCCTTGTTGGGTTTGAGATCAACCGGTCCCTCGGGAACGACGGCGGCGATCCGGGCGCGGTCATAGTCCTGCCGAATACCCGCCCCGGCCGGTTCATCGTCGCCAGCGGCGATGCTCCAGTCCGGTCCAAGCACCCGCCATCCTAGGCGATCGGACCGGGGATCGGCAAAAGTCACTGCGCCGCCATCCATTCCCGCACCGGGTTGGTCGTCGCCGGTGTGCAGCTTCGACGCCTGCTGCGCTTCTTCCTGCTGAAGGGCGGCCGGGTTCAGCGGCAAGACCACACCGACCCCCCAGTCTTCCAGCAGCGCGAGGTCCACCGCCGCCCGCAGCTTGTACATCCGCAGTCGCTTGTCGAAGTCGCTGCCTCTCGGGAAGTCGATCAGGATCCGGTCCCTGTCCGTGTAGCAAAGCACGTCGGCCAGCAGCTTCCCCTGTGGGGTCAGCAGCGCAGCAAAGGCTGCACCGCCCTCGTCCTTGGCCACGTCCGCGCTCAGCAGGGTGTTGAGAAAATCGAAGCGGTCCTCGCCCGATACCGCGAGCACGGCGCGATCATCGAGCCGGCACAGCGGCGCCGTCATCGCGGCCGCCTCCCAGCGCCAGCTCGGAGGGTCATCCGGGGCTCAGTCCTGAGCGTCACGGCCAGCCACCGGTGCGACCACGGGACCGAATTCTTCCTCGACGCTGTCGCCGTTCTGACTGAGCAGCACCGCGATCCACCGCGTCGCCGGGACCGAGGCAAAAATGATGGCGAGCATGACCGTCACTGGCACGGAAATCAGCATGCCGACCGGGCCCCACAGGAAGCCCCAGAACGACAGCGATACCAGAATGATCAGCGGCGAGAGGTTGAGCGAATTGCCCAGGAACCGGGGTTCGAGGAAGCTGCCGACCAGCTGCTGAACGCCGATCAACAAACCTGTGACGACGAGGATGACCCACGCGCTGCCGTCCCAGAACTGCAGCACCGCCATGGCAGCAGGCAGCATGACCGCAATGATCGAGCCCACCACCGGGATGAAGTTCAGGAAGAACACCAGCATGGCCCAGACCGGCGCATAGTTGATGTCGAACACCAGCAGGATGATGTACGCCAGCACTGCCGTGATCAGGCTCATCAGCGTCTTCACCGCAAGGTAGGCCTGAATCTTTCGGCTGATGGTCCCGAGCATGATCCGCGCGCGGGAGTAGTCATCGGCGCGGGGGAACAGATGCTTGAGTTTGGAGGAGAACCGCTGGTCCTCGACCAGCATGAAGGCGACGTAGATCACCACGATCACCAGGTTCTGGGTCACCAGCCGCAGCTGCCCGGCGAAGTTGTTGGCGATGCCCAGAATGCGGTCGAACTGGTCTTGCAGATTGATGTCGAGGGTCAGTCCCTCGGGCAGCAGCCCCTGCAGCAGGGCCAGCAGGCGGTTGGCATCGGCGGAATAGGCCGAGAAGTCTCCCAGCAGTGACGAAAAGCTCGCCAGCACGATATTGACCACGAAATAAGCGATCGACCCGATCACACCCATGGCGAGCAGCAGTGACACCCAGCGCGGCATCCGGAAGCCGGCAATGTTCAGCCCGGACATGAAATCCCGAAGGCTGGCGATCACGTACCAGACCACGATGGCCAGCACGAGAGGCAGCAGGAAAGGCCGCCCCAACGCCAGCGCAGCCACCACGGCGGTGAGGATGAGGATGGCGGCACCGATGTTCAGGATCGACGTACGAACCGCCCCCGACGGCTTTTTGGATGTCATCGATTATCGTCTCAATGCTGCGGGACACATGAACCGACATTCTGCGCCTTAGCCAGAATCATGCAACCACTTAGGTTGGTTTTGGCTCTTTTTTATGCGCAGGCGTTGAGGCAAAGTCTCAATCACAGCGGCCGGGGCTCCCCCGGTCACAGAGAAAACNGGAAGGGAACAGACGTGAGCAAAGCCGTAATCATCCGTAAAACCGGGGGTCTGGAAGCCCTGACCATGGAAGACNGCGACGTTNGCATGCCGGGCGAAGGCGAAATCCGGGTCCGTAACACCCATATCGGCCTGAACTTCATCGACGTTTACTTCCGAGACGGCCTGTATCCGGGCGAATTGCCCTTCGTGCTGGGTTCGGAGAGCGCCGGCGAGATCACCGACGTCGGCCCGGGCGTTGACGGCTTCAAGGTCGGGGATCGTGTGGCGAGCCTNGCCCCCGGTGCCTACGCCGAAGAACGCCTGATCCCCGCAGAGAAGGCCNTGCTTCTGCCCGAGNGGGTGAGCAATGAGGCCGCTGCCGCTTCCCTGCTCAAGGGCATGACCGTGCAGTACCTGCTCAAGCAGTCCTACGCCATCCAACCCGGCCAGACCTGCCTGTTCCATTCGGCGGCGGGCGGGGTCGGTCTGATCGCCTGCCAGTGGGCGCGCGCCCTGGGGGTCAAGCTGATCGGNACCGCAGGCACAGCCGAAAAATGCCAGCTGGCGCTGGATAACGGCGCAGCCCACTGCATCAACTACCGCGACGACGACTGGGTCGAGCAGGTTCTTGCCCTCTCGGANGGTGGCGTGCCGGTGGTCTATGATTCTGTGGGGCAGGCAACGCTGGAAGGCTCTCTCNATTGCCTCAAGCCGCTGGGCTACTTCATCACCTTTGGCAACTCTTCGGGGGCCATTGCCGGGGTCGCGCCGTCGGCTCTGGCCTCGCGCGGCTGTTTATACATGCAAAGACCAACGCTTTTCGCGTATATTGCCACGCGGGCGCAACTCAACCGGGTTGCGGGGGACCTCTTTAGCGTNATGCAGTCTGGTGATGTNAAACCCGTCATCGGGCGGCGTCTTCCCTTTGCCGAGGTGGCAGAAGCTCACCGCGGCCTGGAGGCCCGTGAAACCATCGGGTCGACCATTCTNGAAGTCTGAGGATACCCCGAGCCTATGCTGAAAGAATTCAGGGAGTTTATCGAGCGCGGTAACGTTATNGAACTTGCCGTTGCCTTCATCCTGGGTCTGGCGTTCAACGCCATCGTCAAATCGCTGGTCAACGACATGATCATGCCCGTCGTCGGGCTGATCACGGGCGGTGCTGATTTCNCCAACCGTTTCATCGTAATGGGCAGCGGCAGCTTTGACACGCTCGCCGCCGCGCAGGAAGCCGGCGTCGCCACACTCAACTACGGTGTGTTCATCAACACCGTCATCGAGTTCATCATCATTGCCTTTGTGCTGTTCATGATGGTGCGGACCTACAACCGTTTCCGCCGGAAGCAGGAAGAGGCGCCAGCCAAGCCGCCGGCACCGCCACGGCAGGAAGTGCTGCTCGAAGAAATCCGGGACGCCCTGCGCAGNCCCGCCAACTGATCAGCAGTCTCTGCCAACCGAAAAGGGGAGCCCCGGCTCCCCTCTTTTCATGGCTCCGGCGTTCCAACGCTAAAAACCCCGTTTGTCGGGGGCCGGAGCCTTCTCCTTGCCCTTCGCCCCTTCCTTCGTCGTCTTGGTCAGGCCTCGCTCAGCGTTCGCNGTACCGCATCGTTCCAGAGGGCAATCTTGCGGTCGCGGCGCTCAGAGTCCCAGCCCGGCTCGAACCGCCGATCGAGCTGCCAGCGTTGGGCGAAGTCGGCCTGATCCCCATAGAACCCGACCTGCGCCCCGGCCAGATAGGCCACGCCCAGCGCCGTTGTCTCCGTGACCACTGGCCGTTCCACCGCGGCGTCGAGGATGTCGGCCAGCGCCTGCATGGTCCAGTCGCTGGCGGTCATGCCGCCGTCGACCCGCAGGATGGTGCGCGCAGCGTCGGCCCAGTCTGCCTTCATCGCCGTCAGCAGATCGTTGGTCTGGAAGCACACGGCTTCCAGTGCCGCGCGCGCGAATTCTGCCGGGCCGGAGTTACGGGTCAGCCCGAAGATGGCGCCGCGTGCCTCACTGTCCCAGTGCGGGGCGCCCAGACCGGTAAAGGCGGGGACCAGAACCACGTCCTGNTCGGNATCGGCANTGTCGGCNAGTNCGCCCGACTGGGCCGCGTTCTCGAGGATGCCAAGGCCGTCGCGCAGCCACTGCACGGCGGCCCCAGCGATGAAAATCGACCCCTCCAATGCGTAGGTTGGCTCGCCGTTGAGGCGGTAGGCGAGGGTGGTCAGCANGCGGTTGTTCGACGGNACGGCCTGCGCCCCGGTATTGAGCACGGCAAAACAGCCGGTGCCGTAGGTCGACTTGAGCATCCCGGGCTGGAAGCAGCCTTGTCCCACCACTGCCGCGTGCTGGTCCCCGGCCATGGCGGTGATCGGCACGGAAGTTCCCTCACCGAGCAAGGCCGTGGTGCCGAAGTCGGCAGCGTTGTCGCAGACCTCGGGGAGCATGGCTTCAGGGATATTGAGCATGGCCAGCAGCTCCGGGTCCCAGCGCTGTTCGTGGATGTTGAACAGCAGCGTACGGCAGGCGTTGGTGGCATCGGTGCGGTGAACCGCACCCTCGGTGAGCCGGTACAGCAGCCAGGTATCNATGGTGCCGAAGGCNAGCTCTCCNGCNGTNGCGCGCGCGCGNGCGCCCTCGACGCNGTCCAGCAACCACGNCAGCTTGGTCCCGGAGAAATAGGGATCGAGCAGCAGCCCGGTTTTGGCCGTGACCATGGCTTCGTGGCCCGCTGTCTTCAGCTGGCTGCAGAAGTCCGCTGTCCGTCGGTCCTGCCACACGATGGCGGGGTGAATCGGCTCCCCGGTCGCCCGGTCCCAAACAACCACGGTCTCGCGCTGATTGGTGATGCCGATGGCGGCGATATCGGCGGCGGTCAGGCCCGCCTGCGCCACTGCGTCTCGGGCCACGTCGACGACCGAACGCCAGATTTCATCGGCGTCGTGCTCGACCCAGCCGGATTTCGGGTAAAACTGGGTGAACTCCTGCTGCGCCACGCTCAGGCTGTTGAAATCCTCATCGAACAGGATGGCGCGACTGCTCGTCGTGCCCTGATCGATCGCCATTACGGCTTTTGCCACTGCCTTATCCTCCCCAAAGTCATGCCGGGCCTGAGCGCTACCCTAGGGATAACGCCTGCGGCTCGCCAGCCCCGGGGCGGGAAACCGGAAGACTTTTTCAGAATGCGGCTTCGTCGAGCCCGATGACTTCGTCGGCGCTCGACTTCACGGCTTCGAGCAGGCCCGAGGACCGGGGCAGGAACTGGTCTGCGAAGAATCGCGCGGTGACCAGCTTGGTGGACAGGAAGCGGGTCGCGCTGTCGCCATCGTCCAGTCGCTGATGGGCTTCCAGCGCCTGCAGCGCCATCACCCAACCGCCGGCGACTGTCCCCCAGAGCGTCAGGTACGGCGTCGCACCGACGGCCGCAGAAGGCATGTTGTCTCCGGCGGTTTCCAGCAGATAGTTCGAGGCGGCTTCGAGGTCGGCGATCGCCGGTTTCAGCCGCACCGCGATCGCGCGCAGGCTCAGGTGTTCGGAAGCCTCCAGCCGGTCGATAACGGCGGCCATTTCGGCCAGCATTTCACCTGCCGCCCGGCCGTGGTCGCGTGCCAGTTTGCGACCGATCAGGTCGAGTGCCTGAATGCCGTTGGTGCCCTCATAGATCGGCAGGATGCGGGCGTCGCGGTAGTACTGCGCAGCGCCGGTTTCCTCGACAAAGCCCATGCCGCCATGGATCTGCACCCCAGTGGAGGCGATTTCGCAGGCGATGTCCGTGCCCCAGCCCTTGACGATTGGGGTGAGCAGATCCACCCGGCGCTGGGCGCGCGCGGCTTCATCGCTGTCCGCATTGCGGCGGGCCACATCGATGTGGCTGGTGGCGTGATAGGCGAGACCGCGGAAGGCCTCGACCTGCGATTTCATCAACAGCAGGTTCCGCCGCACATCCGGGTGCTCGATGATGCGCACGCTGTCCTTCGAAGTGCCGCCGATCTTGGCGGACTGCACCCGATCCTTGGCATAGGCCAGAGCGTGCTGGAAGGCTCGCTCGGCGATGCCCAGCCCCTGAATGCCGACGCTCAGGCGCGCGTTGTTCATCATGGTGAACATGCACGACATGCCGCCGTTTTCCGGCCCGATCAGGTAGCCCACCGCCCCGCCGTCGTCGCCGTACTGCATGACGCAGGTCGGGCTGGCGTGGATGCCGAGCTTTTCTTCGAGCTTGATGCACTTGGCGTCATTGCGCGCGCCAAGGCTACCGTCCTCGTTGACGAGGAACTTCGGCACGATGAACAGGGATATGCCCTTGGTGCCCGCCGGGGCGTCCGGGGTCCGGGCCAGCACCAGATGCACGATGTTCTCGGCGAGATCGTGCTCGCCAAAGGTGATGTAAATCTTCTGCCCGAAAATGCGATAGGTGCCGTCAGGCTGCGGTTCTGCGCGGGACTTGAGCGCGCCGACATCGGAGCCGGCGTGGGGCTCGGTCAGGTTCATGGTGCCGGTCCACTCGCCGGAGACCATGCGCTCGAGGAAGGTGGCGCGCTGCTCGGGTGAGCCGTGGGCTTCGATGGTTTCGATCGCCCCCTGAGAAAGCAGCGGGCACAGCGAGAACGACATGTTGGCGGCGAACAGCATTTCCTGCCCAGCGGCATTGACTGCCCAGGGCAGGCCCATGCCGCCGATTTCGGCATCGTAGGCCGCACCGATCCAGCCAGTTTCCCGGTAGCTCCGGTACAGCTCGGGGAACTTTTCGTAGGTCCGAACCACGCCGTTTTCGAGGGTGCAGGCCGCCTGGTCCGCGTCCCAGTTGGTGGGCGCCAGCTCTTCGGAGAAGAACTTGCCACCCTCTTCAATCAGTTGTCCAACAAGGTCGCTGCTGGTGTCTTCGAGGCCGGGCAGGTCACCCAGTCGGTCGAGGTCGGCCAGCGTCTGCAGGGCAAAAACGATGTCTTGGGTTGGGCTCTGGTAGGTCATGGGACCGCCTCCCGGGCGTCGGTGATATCAGGCGCGAAGATAGCGAAGCCTGCTGCCTAATCAAGCGGGGACCGCTGTGACCAAAGCGCCAGAGGGCTCAGCCCCGTCGGTTGGCCGGGTGGCGCGCGCGGAGTTGCCCCAAGCTGGCTTCCCGCCAAAGGATCACCAGCCCGGCGAGCACGATCAGAATAGCGCCGGTGTACTCATTCCACTGCGGCACTGCTCGGAACATGACGAAATCCAGCACCATGGCACTGGGCAGGCCGACATAGCGGAACGGGCTGATCACGCTCAGTTCCCCGGTGCGCAGGGCGAGGGCAGAGAGGTAGTAGGCGACGCTGATCAGCAGGGCTGAGAGCCCCAGCTTGAGCCAGACAACCGGGCGGAAGTCTGCAAGCACGGTGAAATAGTCGCGGCCCTGCATCGTCGGCTGGAACACGTCGGGGAACAGGGGGGTGACCACGATGAAGCAAACGACGGACGACAGCAGCACGAATATAGCGGCGTAGGTGGCGTTGTAGGCCGTGGGCAGCCGGGACGGGATCGCGCGGGCGAGCATATCGCGGATGGAAAGGCCAAGGGCTGCAAACAGAGGCGCAAGCAGGATCCAGCGCAGCTGGCTGGCCAGACCGTTGTCCTCGCCCGGCGCCGCCGCGCCATAGAGCCGGGTCCCCAGCTCCGGCAGGAGTGCGCGCAGCAACGGTTCGGCAAGGGCGATCAGCAGCACGCCGACGAAGCCCAGGACCACCGCGCTCCAGCGGTAGCGGCCGACCTGTTCCCGCAGCACGATCGCCCCCAGCGCCGTGGTGATGAGCGGCGCGGTGAAGATCAGCGCCGCCGACACCCCGAGCGAGAGGAACAGCAGCGAGGTCAGATAGGGCATGGCAATCAGGCACTCGCCCACACCGAAGATCATCGTCCCCCGGTCGCGCAGTCCGAGCAGCGGGTTGGTGCGCAGGATGGCAAGAATACTGGCGGTCAGGATGACGACCACCAGCAGCGCGCGCATGCTGATCACCACGTAGATCGGCTCGTTGACGAACAGCTCTTTCATCAGGCTGTCGTTGATGTTGAAGAACAGGACCGCGAGCACGACGTACAGGACGGCCATCAGATTGTTGGGCATGAATGGAATGCCTCCCTCGCAGCCGGATCAGACAAGGGCAGGGGGCGATTGCCAAGCATGAAAAAGGCTGCGCAGGTGAGCCCTGCGCAGCCTTGTAATTTCGGGGGTCGGTGACCCGAGCGGCGGGGCCTTAGCCGTTAAACGACAGAACCACCACGCGGTTGCCTTCGAGCGTGTCGCTCCACGCTTCGCTTTCACCCGCACCGGACACAGGGGTTATCATGTCCATGTCAACGCCGTTGGCGACGAGGAATTCATAGACGGTTGCGGCGCGTTCTTCAGACAGGGTCTGGTTGTAGTCCTCTGGGCCATCGACCGATGCAAAACCCGTATTGGCAAAACCAACCGCGCCGGAGTGCATGATGATATCGAGGTTATCCAGTAGAACCTGCTCGCCTTCTTCGGTCAGATCTGCACAGGCGATCTCGAAGTGGATCATGATGTCGCAAACGGCGGACTTGTCGTGCACGTAACCACCACTGGCGGTCCGCACCCACGATCCGGAGAGCGCAGCGGTGACGAAGTTGTGACAGTTGCCTTTACACTCTGCCGACGCAACGCCGGCAGTCGCAAAGGAAAAGACCAGAGCTGAAGCTGCAATAATCCAACGCTTCATTGTTTTTCCTTCAATTCAAGCCCGCGGCGAAGCCGAGGCATTCATGACAAAACAAGGTCACACTCAATTTTGCTTCCGGTGATCCTGACTTCGTTACTGACCACCGAGGTGGACCGCCCGAAACCCGAAAGTTCAAACCGCGCTCATGGGCCACTGCACACCCACTCCCGCCTTGTGNAACCAAAATATCAACAAGCACCAGCTGAGACCCGTTCTCTTTTTGATATATGCAAAAATCGGTCAAAGCGTGGCGTAAACGTCACTTCAAGCAGTGCAAAAAGTCGAAAAAGCGACGAAAAATTACGCGAACAGTAGAAATTGCCGCGTTTGAGCCCTGATTCAGCCCCGTTAGACTGCTTCAATGGCACGGACTTCGTGGGCAAACACCCGTCAAATCGGGGCGAAATTGCCCCTTCAGGTCCAATCGGTGGACGACTTTCCAAAATCTGTGGATAAAACATCAGGATGACTTTCTGCGGATAACGACTCGCCTGTTCACAGCCGGTTCTGGACCGAACATGCGGGTTCCACCGCGTCCCGCTGTGTCGAGTTTGGCGCGTGTGACCCCAGACTGTGTCAGGAAGTACGCCGCAGCTTTTGCACGCTTAAGTGCTATCTGNTTGTTGACATAATCAGTTCCGTCCTGGGACGCGTAACCGACAACGTCATAGCGTCCGGTCGACGCATTGATGGCGATTGCGGTCATTTCCAGCGCACGCTCAGCCTGTTTCGAAATGGCGTCGCTGCTGCCGCTGAAGAGGACCGATGCCGAGAAAATTATCCCGTGCCCGGCTTCCAGAGCTGCCCGGATCAGCGTGTCGCAGTCCGTACCGAGGATCATCGCTTCGTAACCAGAACCGCCCGTTGCGATCAGGGCGCCGCCACTGGTCAGGGCAAAACCCCGGCAGTGCGGCTGTCCGCTCTGCACGGCGGCTTCTGCCAGGCGTGGTGAGCCTGGCCGGACCACTTCGGTCGGGCCGATGAGGATGGTTTCCGACGCCGGAATGGTAATGGAGCCAGCGCTTTCGTTGAGGAAAGTCTTTGCGCCTTCAGTATAGGACGCCGGATCAGCCTGTGCGCCGGACTTGTCGCTGTTATGGGCGGTGGTTGAAAGCGGGGTTGCCGTCATCTGTGTCATGGAGGACTTGGACAGGATCACCCGTTCGGGCGCGCTGCTGCGGCTCACCACCGTGGTTGCGAAGGGCAGGGCGTCACGCGATGCGTCAGCCAGTGGCCCGGCGACGCCGCCCATAGGAACGCCGTTGCTGACCTGAACCGGGTTCAGGCCGTAAGCGGCATAGTTGGGAACGGCCCCGGCAATCCCGGTGGCAGGTGCAAAGCTCTCGACCACGGACGCCCCCCGCACGGGGATCAGCGTCTGGGCTTTGGCAGCCTGAACGGCGCTGAAGGCTGCAACCACAACGGCAGCCTGCGCCAAACCATGAATAATGGCGTGTCTCATCAAAAATAGAGCCCTTTGAAATAATCGAGCAACGCAAATTGCAACGGCGGGACTTTGTTGGGTTCAGCGGTACAAATACGCGGCCACTCGGGCCAAACCTGCGATTTTCCCTGAATTTAGGGGGGGTGGCTGTGTTGATTGGGTACCGAACCGCCCCACTTCGTTCTGATTTTTCACGTTATGCGCGTATTTCGATACATTATGCGCAGGGACGGAACACCCCGGTATGACGCTTTCTGCAACGCTATCCGTTATTATGCGCCCGCCATAGCGTTATGCTCATNAGCAGAATCAGNGCGCCACCCTGGTGCGCCGCGCCGAGCGGAATCGGCACGGCATANAGCAGGGTCNCGACCCCCAGAAGGTACTGTCCGACCACGGCCAGCAGGGCTGCAAGTGCCCAGAACCGGACTGGACCCGGCCCGGCGCGCNGGGCGACGATCACCGCCAAAATTGCGACCAGCAGCACGGTGATGCTGGCGAAAATGCGGTGGTGGAACTGAGCCGCGACCGGGTTTTCGAAGGGGTTCCGCAAAAGGGGCAGCGATGACTGATAATCTGGCGGGACCAACCCCTCTCCCATGGTTGGAAATTCGTTGTAGACCAGCCCCGCATTCAGCCCAGCGACAAAGGCCCCCGAGACCAGCGTCGCCAGTACCAGCACCAGCAGCGCGGTCGGCAGGTTGAGCCAGTGAGCGGCGCTGAACGGCAGTGTGCCGCTCCGGGCCCGGACCCCCAGACCAACGAAGTACAGCAGGATGATCACCGCCAGCGACAGATGCGCCGCGAGCCGGTAGGCCGACACGTCGATCAGGTCGGTGTCGAAGCCACTGCTGACCATGTACCAGCCCAGAAAGCCCTGAAAGCAGATCAGCACGAAGCCGAACACGGCGTGCGGCATCAGCCACGACAGCTGTGGCCAGCGGCCTCGGAACCGGGCGACGGCGAAGACCACCAGCCCGGCGAGGAAGGCCATGCCGATCAGGCGACCCCAGAGCCGATGGATATATTCCCACCAGAAAATCTGCTTGAAGCCTTCCATAGTCAGCGCGCCGAGATGCTGCTTCNGGTACTCGCCGGTGAGCTTGTATTCGTCGAAAACACGCAGCCACTCAGCTTCAGACAGCGGTGGAAAGGTGCCCGCGAGCAGGTTCCATTCCATGATGCTCAGACCGCTTTCCGTCAGCCGGGTGATGGCCCCGATCAGCGCCATGGCGAAGACCAGCGCCGCGGAACCCCAGAGCCAGATCAGGACGACGGCGAGACTGCCGATTGAGGGCGCAGGCTGTGCGGGGTTGCTGGGTGCAGCGGCGGCTGAAGCCGGAGAGGAGGAAGGGGGGGTNGCGAAGCTCATATTGCCGTGAGTGCCTGTGGTTTGACCTTGAGCAGGCGTTGACGCCTGGGGCCTATACGCCGTGTTTGGTTACACATAAGCTGCGCGGGCGAAAGTCACAGGCGATTGAGCGTCGCAGGCAGCTGGCCTGCACAGGTGCAGGGCCGGAGCGGTGAAAGTATGAGGGTAAGCGCATGAGTGCTGGCGAAAGAAGAGACCGACCTTCACGCCGCCGGGTCGTGGCGGGGCTTGGGGCCTCCCTGGCGGGCATGCTGGGTGGCGCACCAGCGCTGGGCCAGTCTTCCGCCGCCACCGCCGCAGACGTGCGTCAGCGCTTTACCCGCACCTTTAAGACCGCGCAGCTGCCGGGCGATNTGGCTGCCATCGGCGCCCGGCTGGGCGCACCCATGCTGCTGCGGGTGTTCAAGCAGGAGCGGGAGGTCGAGGTCTGGGTGCAGCCCGAGGACCAGCAGACCTTTGTGTTGTTCCGGATTTTTCCGATCTGTTTTTACTCGGGCAAGCTGGGGCCAAAGGTGAAGGAGGGCGACATGCAGTCGCCCGAGGGCTTCTACTTCGTCGGACCGGCGCAGATGCGCGCCAAGTCGCAGTATCATCGCGCCATCGATTTCGCCTTTCCCAATGATTATGACGCCGCGCAGGGCTACACCGGAACCGAGCTGCTGATCCATGGCAACTGTGTTTCCAGCGGCTGCTACGCCATGACCGACCCTTTCGTCGAGCAACTCTTTGAACTGGGTTCGGCGACGGCAGCNACGGCGGCGCAAGGGTTCTGGATCCACGCCTTCCCCTTTCACATGAACACCGAAGCCCTTGCCGGACAGCAGGACAGTCCGTGGCTCGGGTTCTGGCAGCAACTGAAGGCGGGCTATGACGCCTTCGAGACCAGCCGCGTTCCGCCCCATATCCGGGTCGAGGGCGGCCGCTACGTGGTCGCAGCAGTCTGAGAAAAAGGCGCCCGAAGCCCGGNTCGCAGATGGGCGTTCAGGCGCTGAATCGCGCCCGTTTTCAGGGGTGTGCGGAGTCGTCCCTCAATTATTGCAATAGCCGGATGCACAGNTTGCAGACCCCCGGCGGTTGAAGCGCACCTTCTGCGTCCCTAATTAGCAGTCGTAAGCGAGGAGTGCTAATCAGCGCGCCCCGCCCCGTATCCGGGACTATTTTTTTAACTTCATGANTATGGAGAGGGACAGATGAAGTTTCGTCCATTGCACGACCGCNTTCTGATCAAGCGGCTCGACAGCGAAGAAAAGACCGCTGGCGGCCTGATCATTCCCGACACTGCCAAAGAGAAGCCGATGGAAGGCGAAGTCATCGCTGTCGGCGAAGGCGCCTACAACGACGATGGCGACCGCATCAAGCCGGACCTCAAGGCCGGTGACAAGGTTCTGTTCGGTAAGTGGAACGGCACCGAGGTCAAGATCGACGGNGAAGACCTGCTGATCATGAAAGAAAGCGAAATCATGGGCGTGCTCGAAGCCTGAGCTTCGCCGCCAATGATCACTTCAATCTGATATCGAATTAAGAAGGAGCCTCACTCATGGCTGCAAAAATTGTAAAGTTCGGCGGTTCCGCCCGGTCCAAGATGCTGGACGGCGTGAACACCCTCGCTGANGCTGTGAAAGTCACTCTCGGCCCGAAAGGCCGTAACGTTGTTCTCGACAANGCCTTCGGCGCACCGCGCGTGACCAAGGACGGTGTATCCGTTGCCAAGGAAATCGAACTCGAGGACAAGTTCGAAAACATGGGCGCGCAGATGC
Organism: Rhodospirillaceae bacterium; assembly: GCA_002711265.1. GTDB lineage: Bacteria > Pseudomonadota > Alphaproteobacteria > UBA7985 > UBA7985 > UBA7985. The sequence continues at coordinate 22,872 of PAGB01000033.1, read as the reverse complement.
TGCGTGAAGTTGCATCCAAGACCAACGACGTGGCCGGTGACGGCACNACCACGGCGACGGTTCTGGCTCAGGCCATCGTCAACGAAGGCGCCAAGTCCGTTGCCGCCGGCATGAACCCTATGGACCTCAAGCGCGGTGTCGNTTCTGCCGTTGCCAAGGTCGTGGACAAGCTGCACGCGATGTCCAAGGACATTTCTACCAACGAGGAAGTGGCGCAAGTCGGCACCATCTCCGCGAACGGCGAAGTCGAAATCGGCTCCATGATCGCGGAAGCCATGCAGCGCGTCGGCAACAACGGTGTGATNACCGTCGAAGAAGCCAAATCGCTTGAGACCGAACTCGATGTCGTCGAAGGCATGCAGTTCGACCGCGGTTACCTCTCGCCATACTTCGTGACCAACACCGAAAAGATGGTTACCGAATTCGACGATCCGCTGATCCTGATCCACGAAAAGAAGCTGTCCTCGCTGCAGCCACTGGTCGGCATTCTCGAGGCTGTGATCCAGTCCTCCCGTCCGCTGGTGATCATCGCTGAAGACGTCGAAGGCGAAGCGCTGGCGACGCTGGTGGTTAACAAGCTGCGGGGCGGCCTGAAGATCGCTGCTGTTAAGGCGCCTGGCTTCGGCGACCGCCGTAAGGCAATGCTCGAAGACATTGCGATCCTGACCAACGGGACCGTCATCTCCGAAGACGTCGGCATCAAGCTCGACAACGTGACCCTCGAGATGCTCGGCACGGCTAAGCGCGTGGTGATCAACAANGAAGAGACCACCATCGTTGACGGTGCCGGCGACAAGGATGCGATCGAAGGCCGTTGCGCCCAGATCAACGCCCAGGTCGAAGTCACCACCTCCGACTACGACCGCGAGAAGCTGCAGGAGCGTCTGGCCAAGCTGTCCGGCGGTGTGGCTGTCCTCCGCGTCGGCGGTGCAACCGAAGTTGAAGTGAAGGAACGCAAGGACCGCGTTGAGGATGCGATGAACGCAACCCGCGCTGCAGTCGAAGAGGGCATTCTGCCCGGCGGCGGCACGGCCCTGCTCTACGCCACGCAGGTGCTAGACGGCATGGAAGGCGAGAACNCCGACCAGACCGCAGGTATCGCCATCGTTCGGCGTGCGCTGCAGGCGCCGCTGCGTCAGATCGCGGCCAACGCCGGTGTCGAGGGTTCGATCATCGTCGGCAAGCTGCTTGAGGGCGGCAACGAAAGCCAAGGCTTCAACGCCCAGACCGAAGAGTACGTGGACATGATTGCCACCGGTATCGTCGATCCGACCAAGGTCGTCCGTACCGCTCTGACCGACGCGTCTTCGGTGGCAGCGCTGCTGATCACCACCGAGGCCATGGTCTCCGACGCACCGGTCAAGGACNCACCGGCCGGCGGTATGCCGGGCGGCATGCCCGACATGGGCGGCATGATGTAAATCACCGCTTTCACTGGCCCCGGGGTTCCGGGGNCGGGCAGAGAACAGGGCGTTGGAGTCTCGGCTTCAGCGCCCTTTTTTGTGGTGAGATAAGAGCCAGACACCACCGGACTGCGGGGTTAGGGGAGCTGTGACAGCCGGTCNNTGAGCAGTTGCCAGTAACCCGCGACATCGACATGACGCAGATAGAGCACGTTGGCCGGGCGATCNGTGACACGCCACCAGTCGGCCACCGTCATCCCGCGGGTTAAGGCGGAGCCGGTTTCGATTTCGACGTTGATGAAACGCCCGCCGTAGAGGTCGGGTTGCAGCAGGTAGGCGACGACGTTGGGGTCNTGCANGGGTCCGCCCTGCGAGCCGTATTTCTCCACGTCGAAGCGCTCGAAAAAGTCCAGCAGGCCCGCCGTCGCCGGGCCGGCGGCATTGGGCATGGCACGGAAATCGGCGATGATCGCGTCGCTGGTCAGGGTCTGGTGTGTCAGATCCAGCGGGATCATGACCACTGGCGCGCCGCAATGCATGACCAGATCGGCGGCTTCCGGGTCGACGTAGATATTGAACTCGGCCGCCGGCGTGGTGTTGCCGCCCTCGAACAGGCCACCGCCCATGAGCACGATTTCGCGCAGGCGCGNGCTGATCTCTGGCGCCTGACGCAGCGCCTGCCCCAGATTGGTCAGCGGTCCGAGGGCGCAGAGGGTCAGGGTTCCCGGTTCTGCGTCCATGACGGCTTCGATNATGAAGTCCACGGCGNGGCCCTCGGCCAGCGGCATCGAGGGCTCGGGCAGGTCATAGCCGTCCAGACCGGTCTTGCCGTGGACGTATTCCGCCGTGACCAGTTCACGCTCCAGTGGGGCGCTTGCACCGGCATAGACCGGGACGTCGGTCCGGCCGGCCAGCTCGCACACGATCCGGGCGTTGCGGCTGGTCAGGGCGAGGGGNACGTTGCCGGCCACGCAGGTGACGCCGCGCACGTCCAGCTCGGGCGAGGCGAGGGCGAGCAGGATCGCCAAGGCGTCGTCCTGGCCGGGATCGGTGTCGATGATGATGGGACGGGGCATGGGTGGGGGCCACTCCGGGACCGTTAAAGGCAGAGGACCACAGTCTTCAGCATTTTAAGACAGGGGTCCAGCCGTCTNAGCTCAATGGGGTTCAGGATGCAGGCTTCAGGNTTCGNGGCGGGGCCAAGCGTCGCGCATTTTCACAGAAAATGCGGAACGGCTTCAGGTCGCGCGTAGCGCGGCCTGTCCGTTTGACTGCGCGGGGGAGATTTGTAAGCCGCGAAGCGGCGTCAAATCNAGCACGCCACTTCTTTCACTTTACCCTCAAAACGGGTGCACCTGCGAGCGTGTGGAAGAGCTTCGGAGGAACGACACTTAAAACGCTTCGACAGGATCAGGCTGAACATCGCGTGTTGAGTGTCATCCCATGGGTGGCGCGCTCGGTCCTCGGCCGCTTCGCGGCCTTCGGCCCTCCCACGCGCACTCTTGAAGTTGGGCTCAAACGCGGGTTGGCGAAGGGGCCTGGAACAGGTCTGCGCGCCCTCTTCCGAGCAACCAGCGCCGGTTATTTGCGCGGAGAGGCTTGGCAGCTGCCCCCGAAACAGGCTTTTGTGCCCCCATGAGCATCTCGACCGTCCCAACGCCGAAGCGACCCGAGGAAACCACGGCCCTGCGCCGGGGGTGGACCACGGGTGCCTGCGCGGCTGCTGCCTCGGCTGCTGCCTTCGAGGCGCTCTCCGGGCGTGGCTTCGAAGACCCGGTGACGCTGACCCTGCCGGGCGGCCAGACCCCGGCCTTCGCCCTCGCCCACGAAGCCCGATCCGAAGACCCCTCCAATCCCTGGGCAGAGGCGGGCATCATCAAGGACGCCGGCGACGACCCCGACATCACCCATGGCGCTCTCGTCAAAGCCCGCCTGCGCCCGGGTCCCAGCGGCAGCGGCCTGCGGTTCGAGTCCGGCGAGGGTGTTGGCACCGTGACCAAACCCGGCCTGCCCATCGCCGTCGGCGAGCCCTCGATCACCCCCGGGCCGCGCGAGCAGATCACCGCCGCGCTGCAGGCCCGGAACGGCGGCCGCATCCCTGACGTGGTTGTCACCCTGTCCATCCCCGGCGGTGAGGACATGGCCCGCCAGACCCTGAACCCACGCCTCGGGGTGGTCGGGGGCCTGTCGATCCTCGGCACCACTGGGATCGTCATCCCCTATTCCTGCAGCTCGTGGATCCATTCCATCCACCGTGGGATCGACGTCGCCCGGGCGCTCGGCATCGACCACGTCATCGGCTCGACCGGCGACCGCTCGGAGCAGGCTGCCCGCCAGCTGTTCAATGCCCCAGACGAAAGCCTGCTCGACATGGGCGACTTTGCCGGGGGCATGCTCAAATACCTCGCCCGTCATCCGGTGCCACGGGTCACTATCGCAGGCGGCATCGGCAAGCTGACCAAGCTCGCTCAAGGAGCGCTCGACCTGCATTCCGGGCGCTCACAGGTCGATATCGGTTTCCTCACCAGTCTGGTCGAAGCCGGCGAGCAAGCCGCCGGCAGCGCCCTGGACTTGTCCGAGGTCGATACAGCGGCTCAGGCCCTGCTCGCCTGCGAGGCGGCCTCGGTGCCGCTTGGCGATCTGGTTGCCGCCCGGGCCCAGCAGACGGCGCAGGCGGTGGTGAATGACGCTTCCCGGGTCGACATCCTCGTCTTTGACCGCAGCGGCAGGCTGGTGGGTCGTGCCGACTAACGCGCGGCGTCCAGGCGCGCAGCATCCCGGCGCGCAGCATCCCGGCGCCGGGCATCACGTGCTGATCCTTGGCGGCACGCGCGACGCCCGCCAGCTCGCCGAAGCCCTCGCCGCGCAGGGGCTCCGGGTGACGTTTGCGCTCCACAAGCCCACGGGTGCAGTCCCGCCGCCGTCCGGATGCAGCCTGCACCTCGGCTCTTTCGGCGGGGAAGAGGGTCTTGCCGACTTCATCCGCGCGCAGGGGGTGACCCAGTGGGTCAACGCCCTGCATCCTCACGCCGCGACCATGCAGGCGCGGACGATCAAACTGGCGCCGGCGGTCGGGCTGCCCTTCCACCGCCTCGAACGACCCCTTTGGCAGCCCGGAGCGGGTGACCGTTGGTCCCGGCACGACAGCGTCGAGGCGCTGATCGCCGGGGTCGCAAGAATCGGTCCGCCCGCCCACGGCAAACCTGAAACCGCCACCGTCACGGCCGCAGCTGCAGCTACAGCCACGGACGCGGCCACAGACACAGACACAGACACAGACACAGACACAGACACAGACACAGACACGGGCGCCCGCCGCCACCGGCTGCTGCTCACAGTCGGTCCGCAGTCGCTGGCCGATTTCCTGCCACTGACCGGTCCCGGGATCGAGGCGGCGCTGTTTACCCGTCGCTTCGACAGCGCTCGGGGTGAAGCCTTCGACCATCTCGTCACGTGGATCGATGGCTCGCCCGACCCTGACCTCGCAACCGAAACTGCGCTGATCGAAGCCCACCGCATCACCGCTCTGGTAACCAAGAACAGCGGTGGTCCGCGACCCGCCAAGCTCGACGCCGCCGCAACGGCCGGTTTGCCGGTATTCCTGCTCAACCCACCCCGGCTCGCAGGCCCCGCCTACAGCCGCTGGTCGGATATTAGTGACGCTGTACTGGCCGTGGCGGATTTGCGATAGATTGAGTCTCGCCCAACGCCATCGCGCACTCGCTTTGGACCTAAGGTCACCGCCATGACTGTCGCCGATCCCGCCAGCGTTGAAGAGCGCCGCCGCAGCGACCGCCGCACCAATCGTCGGCGGGGCGCGGGCGCGCGCCGCATGATCGACACCACCGTTCCCAGCCCCTGCATCCAGATCTGTCAGATCGACAAGGCCCGGAATCAGTGCACGGGCTGCAAGCGCACCATCGACGAGATCCGCGACTGGATGATCATGACCGCCGATGAAAAGCGCAGCGTCCTCGCCGCGCTCGACGACCGGTAGGCGCACATGGGCCTGCACCTAGTCCTCGGCGGTGCGCGTTCGGGCAAATCCACCTTTGCCGAGTCCGCCGCCAGAGAAATCAGTCAGGAATACGCCGCCTCGCCACCGCCTGAAAACGGTGGCTTTCAGCCCGGTCAGCGCCTCTATCTCGCCACCAGCCGCATCTACGACAGCGCCCACGAAGACCGCATCGCTAAACACCGCGCCGCGCGCGACCCTGACTGGCAGCTGCACGAAGAACCGATCGCGCTGGCGGAGACACTGGCTCGGCTGGACCAGCCCGGCATCGTAATCCTCGTGGATTGCCTGACGCTGTGGCTGACAAACCTGCTGCTCGATAAGGAGGATATCGGAAACCATGTCGAGAGGTTAGAACGAACCTTGCCCAGCTTGTCGGCCCACGTCATCCTTGTCGCCAACGAGGTCGGCCTGAGCGTGGCGCCGGAAACGGCGCTGGGCAATGCCTTCCGCGACGAGGCCGGGCTGTTGAACCAGCGCATTGCCGCCTGTGCGGATCGCGTCGATTTTATCGCGGCAGGGTTGCCGCTGAGACTGAAGGGATAGGGCCGTGGCTCAGAAGGTGCCAGTAACCGTCGTCACCGGGTTTCTCGGGGCCGGCAAAACCAGCCTGATCCGGCATTGGCTGGAGAACGCTGGCGGCCGCCGGATCGCGCTGATCGTCAACGAATTCGGCGATGTCGGGGTCGATGGCGAAATCCTGCGCGGCTGCGGCATCGACAGTTGTTCTGACGATGACATCATGGAGCTGGCCAACGGCTGCCTGTGCTGCACGGTTGCCGACGATTTCGTTCCGACCGTGGAAGCCCTGCTCGACCGCGACAATCCCCCTGAGCATATCGTCATCGAAACCAGCGGGCTGGCGCTACCCAAGCCACTGGTCAAGGCGGTGGACTGGCCGACCCTGCGCCCTCGCGTCACCGTCGACGGTGTGGTCACGGTCGTGGATGGCCGAGCGGTTGCCGACGGCCTGTTCGCGCCCGACCCGGTCGCAGTGCAGGTGGCGCGCGAAGCCGACGATGCCCTCGACCACGAAACCCCGCTCGAAGAACTGTTCGAAGAACAGCTGGGCTGTGCCGACCTGATCATCGTCAACAAGACCGACCTGATCGGCGACGCCGACTGGTCCGATATCGAAGGCCGCGTGCGCGAAGACGCCCGCGCTGGTGCCGGGCTGATCAAGTCCACCTATGGCGCGGTCCCGCCAGCGGTTGCGCTGGGCCTCGATGCCGCCGCTGAAGACGACCTCGACAGCCGCCCTTCTCACCACGATGACGGCCACGAGCACGACCACGATGACTTCGACAGCCAGGTCTTTCACCTTGGTGAAATGCAGTCTGAAGCGGCGTTTCAGGCCGCGCTTGAACAGATTGCCGGCGACTTCAGCCTGCTCCGTGCCAAGGGCTTTATCGCTGTTGAAGGCAAGCCCCGGCGGTTCGCTCTGCAAGGGGTTGGCACCCGCTTTCAGGGCTACTTCGACCGCGAATGGCGCGACGATGAAACCCGCGGCACCGCCATTGTCTGCATCGGTGAGCACGATCTCGACTGGGCCGGTCTCGCCGAAGCCGTCAATGGGATCGCCGCCTAGGCCGGGGCCGCTCCCGTGCACCTGCTCGCCGCCCAGCCCGGCGCCCTCAGCGACAACGACGAGGCCATCGACCTTGAACAGTCGCCGGGCGCCATTGTTTTCCTGTCCGCCGCCGACACCGACCTTGCGCTGATCACTGCCGCTCAGGAAGCCAGTTTGGCCGATGCCGCGCACGCCACCGACGCCGCCGAGAGGCCGTCGCTGCGCGCGGCCAACCTCATGCAGCTGCAGCATCCGATGAGCGTTGATCTCTACCTCGACCGCGTGGTGCGCTACGCCCGGGTGGTGGTGGTGCGGCTGCTCGGGGGCAAGGCCTACTGGTCTTACGGGGTCGAGCAGCTGGTCGCCGCATGCCAGGCTTCGGGTGCAGCGCTCGCGCTGCTGCCCGGTGACGACCGACCAGACGCCGAACTGCGCGGATGGTCCAACCTCGATGCCGCGACCTACGACGGGCTGTGGGCGCTGCTGGGGCAGGGCGGGGCCATCAACGCCCGCGCCTTCGTCGATGCGCTGGGCGCGCTGGCGACGCTGAACCCCGGTGATCCCGCTCCGGCTGTGCGCACCGCCCAAGCGCTGCCGGAAAACGGCCTGCTCGACCCCTCAGCCGAGACGACCCCCGACACGCCGGTGGTGCCCTTGGTGTTCTACCGCGCGCTGGTGCAGGCGGGCGACCTCGCCCCGGTGCAGGCGCTGGCACAGGCCCTGTCGGCGCGCGGCCTGCGCCCGTTACCGATCTTTCTCAAGAGCCTGAAGGATGCCGGCTCCCGCGCCTTCCTCGCCGAGACCTTCGCCGAGGCCCCGCCAAGCGCAATCATCAACTTCACCGCCTTTTCTGCCGCAAAGCCCGGACAGGCCAGCGACGACAGTCCCTTCGGCGTCGACGCGCCGGTGATCCAGGCCGTGCTCTCCGGTGGCTCGCTGGAGGCCTGGCGCGAGGGCACACAGGGCCTCGGCCCCCGAGATCTGGCCATGAACGTGGTCCTGCCAGAGGTCGATGGCCGGATCCTGAGCCGCGCCGTTTCCTTCAAGTCGGCGGGCGACCCGTCCCCGGCGACCGAATGCGCCGTTGTCCGGCACCAGCCGCTGGCAGACCGCGTCGACTGGGTGGCCGCGCTGGCCGAGAGCTGGGCCCGCCTGCGCGCCCTCAGCCCCGCTGAGCGCGGCGTCGCGTTGGTGCTCGCCAACTACCCCAATAAGGACAGCCGCATCGCCAACGGTGTCGGCCTCGATGCCCCGGCCAGCACCATCGGTCTGCTGCAGGCGCTGGCGGGCGCCGGCTACGACGTCGGCGAGGCCCCGGCCGCGCCCACCTCGCCCGAGGCGCTGATGCAGCTGCTGCTCAGCGGGCCAACCAACCGCGATCCCGAGCGTGATCCCGGGCGCGATGCCAGCACCACAATCCGGCTGAGCGAGGCTGACTACCGCGCCTTTTTCGACCAGCTGCCCGCGACGGTCCGCACGGCTGTCGAAGCCCGCTGGGGCGGACCGGCGCAGGATCCGTTCTGGGACGGCGCAGGCTTCCACCTCGCCCTGCACCGCTTCGGCAAGGTGTTGATCGGCATCCAGCCGCAGCGCGGCTATCACCTCGACATCGAAGGCACCTACCACGACCCCGATCTGGTGCCGCCACACGGGTATCTCGCCTTCTACGCCACCGTGCGGGCGCAGGCCCACGCCGTCATCCACGTCGGCAAGCACGGCAACCTCGAATGGTTGCCGGGCAAGGCGCTGGCGCTGTCCGAGGGTTGCTTCCCCGACGCGGTGTTCGGCCCCATGCCGCAGCTCTATCCGTTCATCGTTAATGACCCCGGCGAGGGGTCGCAGGCCAAGCGGCGCACGGCCGCCGTGGTCGTCGACCACCTGACCCCGCCGCTGACCCGCGCCGGCCTGCACGGCGACCTGTCGGTGCTAGAAGCCGACGTTGACGAGTATTTTCAGGCTGCCGGGCTGCACCCGGCCCGGGCCACGCTGCTGGCCGAGGACATTGTCAACAAGGTCCACGACTTCGGGCTGGCCGGCGACCTCGGGCTCAGCGCCGAGGACGGCGACGCAGCGGTTCTGGGCAAGCTCGACGGCTTCCTGTGCGATCTCAAGGATCTGCAGATTCGCGACGGACTGCACATCTTCGGCGCAGCGCCCCAAGGCCCGCAGCGCCGTGATCTGCTGCTCGCGCTGGCCCGTCCGGGTTTCAGCGATCACCCCTCCTACATCGATGCGCTGGCGCAGGCTGAGGGCATCAGCGCGCCGCTGCTGAGCCTCGATCCGGGGCAGGCGCTATCCATCGAAGGCATCGACGGGCGCCGGACCGTCGCCGACCACATCGAAGCGCTGGAGCAGCGGGCGCAGGCCATCCTCGACGGCGATGCCTCCGCGCCCACCGAAGCAGCCGCAACGCTGTTTTCCGCCATTGAAACAGTCATTGCGCCGCTGATCGACGCCTCGGCCACGCGTGAGCTGTCGGCAAGCCTGCAGGGGCTCGACGGCCGCTTCGTCCCGCCCGGCCCCTCGGGTGCGCCGACGCGGGCGCGGCTGGACGTGCTGCCGACAGGGCGCAACTTCTTCTCCGTCGACACCCGCGCGGTGCCGACACAGGCTGCGTGGCGGCTGGGCTGGAAGTCGGCTTCGCTGCTGGTGGAGCGCTATGCACAGGATCATGGCGACTGGCCGCGCCGCATGCTGCTGTCGTGCTGGGGTACGGCGAACATGCGCACCGGCGGGGAAGACATCGCGCAGGCGCTGGCCCTGCTCGGGGTCAAGCCGCAGTGGGATACGACCAGCGGCCGGGTCACGGGGTTCGAGGTGCTGCCGCTGGACGTGCTCAACCGGCCGCGTGTCGACGTGACCCTGCGGGTCTCGGGCTTCTTCCGCGACGCTTTCCCGGGCTTGATGGACCTGTTCGATGCGGCGGTGAAGGCCGTCGCTGCGCTCGATGAAACCGCCGGTGAAACCGAAGGGCAGAACCCGCTCGCCGCGCGGGTGCGGGCCGAGGCAACCCGGCTGCAGGCCAGCGGTCTGGACCCGGCAGCGGCGCAGCGGAAGGCCAGTTTCCGGGTCTTCGGCTCCAAACCCGGCGCTTATGGCGCGGGGCTGCAGGCGTTGATCGACAGCGGTGCCTGGGAAGAACCGACCAAGCTGGCTGAGGCTTTCCTCAGCTGGTCGTCCTACGCCTACGGCCAGCGGGTGCAGGGCGAGGCTGCGGGGGAGGCGCTGCGCGGGCAACTGCGCGAGGTCGAAGCGGTGATCCACAATCAGGACAACCGCGAGCACGATATCCTCGACAGCGACGACTACTACCAGTTCGAGGGCGGGGCCTTCGCCGCGATCCGGCACTTGTCGGGGCAGTCGCCTGCGGCCTACCACAACGACCATTCCGAGCCTGAGCGGCTGCGCATCCGGTCGCTGTCGGAGGAGATGGGCCGGATTGTGCGCGGTCGCGCCACCAACCCGAAGTGGATCGAGGGCGTGATGCGCCACGGCTACAAGGGGGCCTTCGAGATGGCGGCGACGCTGGACTACCTGTTCGCCTTCGCCGCGACCACGGATGCGGTTTCACCCGATCATTTTCAGGCGCTCTACGATGCGACCTTGGCACAGGATCAGGTGCGTGATTTCATAGCGCAGCATAACCCCGAGGCGCTCAAGGATATGGCGGCTCGGTATCTGGAGGCTATTCGGCGCGGGTACTGGACGCCGCGTTCGAATACGGCCGGCGCCGCGCTGGCGGGCTGGTCCAGCGGAGAAGAACAGGCATGGCACTGAAGCGCCCCGAGGGCATGACCGACGAGGAGTTCATCTCCCGCGCCAATGAGAAGGCGCGGAAGAAGAAGGCTGCCCGCGACAAGATTCTCGCCACCAAGACCATCGAAAAGGGCCTGCTCATCGTCCACACCGGGCCGGGAAAGGGCAAGTCGACCGCCGCCTTCGGCATGGTGTTCCGTGCGCTGGGCAACGGCATGAAGGTCGGCGTGGTGCAGTTCGTCAAAGGCAATTGGGAAACCGGCGAACGCGCGGTGCTGGAGAAGTTCCCGGATCAGTGCGTCATCCGCTCAATGGGTGAGGGCTTTACCTGGGAGACCCAGGACCGCGAGCGCGACATCGCAGCGGCCAAGGGGGCCTGGGCCATGGCGCAGGAGATGATCAACGATCCGAGCTTCGACATGGTCCTGCTCGACGAGCTCAACATCTGCCTGCGCTACGATTATCTCGACATTGCCGAGGTGGTCGCGGTGCTGCAGGCGCGGCGGGAGATGCTGCACGTCATCGTGACCGGCCGCAACGCCAAGGAACCCCTGATCGAGGCGGCCGATCTGGTCACGGAAATGGGGCAGATCAAGCACCCCTTCCGCGAGCAGAACGTCAAGGCGCAAGTGGGCGTGGAGTTCTGATCGTGCCAGCGCGGACGCCCGCACTCATGCTGCTGGGCACGGGGTCGGACGTCGGCAAATCACTGGTCGCGGCCGGGCTGTGTCGGGCTTTCACCCGGCGCGGGCTGCAGGTTGCACCCTTCAAGCCGCAGAACATGTCCAACAACGCTGCCGTAACCCGCGACGGCGGAGAAATCGGGCGGGCACAGGCGCTGCAGGCCCGGGCCTGCGGCCTCCAGCCCCACACCGACATGAACCCTGTGCTGCTCAAGCCGCAAAGTGAGACCGGCGCGCAGATCGTGGTTCAGGGGCAGGTGCGCGGCTCGGCCCGTGGCGCGGAGTATCAGGCGATCAAGGGCAGCCTCATGCCCGATGTGCTGGACAGCTTTCACCGCCTGAGCCAGAGCGCCGAGCTGGTGGTGGTCGAGGGCGCGGGCAGTGCTTCCGAACTCAACCTGCGCGAGGGCGATATCGCCAACTGGGGTTTTGCCCGCGCGGCGTCGGTGCCCACGGTACTGGTCGGCGACATCGACCGGGGCGGCGTGATCGCCAACATCATCGGTACCCACCGGCTGGTTCCCCGCGAAGACCGCGCCTTGCTGCGCGGCTTCCTGATCAACAAATTCCGGGGCGACGCCAGCCTGTTCGCCAGCGGCAGCGCGCTGATCCGCCGTGAAACTGGGCTGCGTGACCTTGGCATCATTCCGTTCTTCCCCGCTGCCCGTGACCTACCCGCCGAAGACGTGCTCGCGCTCGACGAGAGCGCGGCCGCCAAGCCCGAAGCGCGTGTGAAAATCGCGGTGCTGCGGCTGGCACGGATTTCCAACTTTGACGATTTCGACCCGCTGGCGGCCGAGCCGGGCGTCGAGCTGGTCTTCGTCCAGCCGGGCGAGGTCGTACCCGCCGACGCCGATCTGGTGATCCTGCCCGGATCCAAGGCGACCCTCGCCGACCTGGCGTTTTTGCGGGAACAGGGCTGGGACGTGGATTTGCAGGCACACGTGCGGCGCGGGCGGCCGGTGCTGGGCATCTGTGGCGGTTATCAGATGCTGGGAGCCCATATCGCCGATCCCGAGGGGATCGAAGGCCCGCCGTCGTCGGCACCGGGGCTGGGGCTGCTGCCGGTCGAAACCGTGATGAAGGGGCCGAAAACGCTGGTCGAGATCAGCGGCCTTCACCCCGCCAGCGGCGCGGCCGTCGCAGGCTACGAAATGCATATGGGCGTGACCACACCGACTGAGTCGGACCGTCCGCCTGCGCCCATGCTCAGCCTCGGTGCGTCCAGCGGCAACGGCCAGCCCGACGGCGCGGTGCAGGGGGCGGTTCAAGGCTGTTATCTCCACGGGCTGTTTAACAGCGACGGCTTCCGGGCTGCGTTTCTGGCCAGCCTCGATCCGGCCTTGCAGAGTGATCTGGCCTTCGAGGCGCGGGTCGAAGCCACGCTCGACGCGCTGGCGGTGCACTTCGAAGACAGTCTGGATCTCGATCAGGTCTGGGATCTGGCCCGCGCCGGCTGAGTGTAGCCGGGGAGGTTTTTCAGGCCAGCCACAGCGTTACCAGCAGCAGGGCAGCAACCGCCGCCGTCATCACTACGCCACAGCGAAAATACAGCGCCAATGCGCGGCGGATATCGCCGCTGGTCAGCGCGCGCCGTCCTGTGCCCATCGGCGGATCGTCGCTCCATCCCGTGTCGTACTTGCGCGGCCCGGCGAGCGAGATATCCAGCCCGGCGGCGAAGGCGGCTTCGGGCCAGCCTGCGTTTGGGGAGCGGTGCCGGGGGGCTGCGGCGGCCATAGTGCGCCAACCGCCACCGGCGACCAGACAGACCAGCGCCCCGGTCAGCCGCGCCGGGATCCAGTTGATGGCGTCGTCCAGCCGCGCGGCGGCCTTGCCAAAGTCCTCGAAACGGTCGTTGCGGTAGCCCCACATGCTGTCGAGGGTGTTCACCGCCTTGTAGGCGAGCAGCCCCGGCAGGCCGAACACCAGCCCCCAGAACAGCGGCGCAGTGACCCCGTCGGAGAAATTTTCGGCCAGTGATTCGATGGCAGCGCGGGAGACCCCGGCTTCGTCCAGCGCTTCCGGGTCGCGGCCGACGATGTGGGAGACGGCCTCGCGCCCTTCGGGCAGGCCCTGATCAAGGCCATCGGCGACGCGACCGACGAACTGCGCCAGCGTGGAGAACGCCAGCAGGATCAGCCCAAGCGCGAAGAACACCAGCGCGTAGGCCCAGCCCGGCAGCAGCGCGAAGGCCAGCACCCCGAGGCCGTCGGCCAGCCCCACCAGCGCCAGCCACCCCCACAGGCCCCGGCGACGGCGGACGGCGGCCCTCAGTCCGTCGCTGTTCAGCCGCTTTTCGACCCACGAAATCAGCCCGCCAAAGGCGACGACGGGGTGCCAGCGTGGCTCGAAACTGCGCCGCAGCCGGTACAGCGCCAGCTCGACCAGCAGAACGGCGACGAGAACCCCGGCGTTCAGGGCGACAAAATGGAGGATCAGGGTCATCATGGCGCCAGAAATACAGCACGCGCCGCACTGTGTCGCGTCAAAGTGGGCTGCTCCATGCTGCTCTTCCGCGCTAAATCAGCAGAAACTCAGGAATCATTGTACCGGGGAGCAAGGGTCATGAAGACAGGCGTAATGGTATGCGGCCACGGTAGCCGCGATGAAGGGGCCGTGCGTGAGTTTGCGCAAGTGGCCGAGGGCCTGCGCACCCGCATGCCGCAGTTCGACGTTGATTATGGTTATCTGGAGTTCGCGACCCCGATCATCCGCGATGGTCTCGACCGCCTGCGGGAGAAGGGCTGTAAGCGGATCCTCGCCGTGCCCGGCATGCTGTTCGCGGCAGGCCACGCCAAGAACGACATTCCCTCGGTGCTCAACACCTACGGCGCCCAGCACGACATCGAAATGCACTATGGCCGCGAGCTGGGGGTCGACAACAAGATGATCCGTGCAGCCGGTGAGCGCGTCCGCGAGGCGGTCGAGCGCGCCAATGCGGAGCAGGGCGAGATCGCCCCTCATGAAACCCTGCTGGTCGTCGTCGGTCGCGGTGCGTCCGACCCCGATGCCAACTCCAACGTCACCAAGATCACCCGCATGCTGTGGGAAGGGCTAGGCTTCGGCTGGGCCGAAACCGCTTACTCCGGCGTGACCTTCCCGCTGGTCATTCCGGCGCTGGAAAAATGCGCCATGCTCGGCTTCAAGCGGATCGTGGTCTTCCCCTACTTCCTGTTCACCGGCGTGCTAGTCAACCGAATCTATGACCAGACCGATGAAGTTGCGGCGGCTTTCCCTGGCCTGCAGTTCATCAAGGCCGGTTATCTCAACGACCACGATCTGGTGCTCGATACCTTCAAGGACCGGGTCGAAGAGTGCATGACTGGGCAGAACGTCATGAACTGCCTGAACTGTAAGTACCGGGAGCAGGTTCTGGGCTTCGAGGCCGAAGTCGGCCTGCCGCAGGAATCGCATCACCACCACGTCGAGGGCGGCGACAAGACCGGTGGCGGGCACGGCCATGATCACAGTCACGATCACGCCCACGGGCACAGCCATGGCCACGACCACGATCATGCCCACAGGCACAGCCACGACCAGCCGCACACCCACCATCCCTACCCCCACGCTGATCACCCCATGGGGCCGTGGTCGCTGCCTGGCACCAAGCAGGGTGAGCACCTCGTCTGCCCCTGTGGTCGCTGGGCCGTGACCAAGCACGACGAACGCTTCGAGGCCTGAGCCCCCGTGAAGTTTGACTACGAGAAGCAGCCGGACGCGATCTACGCGCAGTCCTTCGGCATCGTGGAAAGCGAGGCCGGGGCTGCGCTCGACCGCCTGCCTTCTGCGGCTCGGGCCATCGCGGTGCGGATGATCCATGCCTGCGGCGAGCCTGCCATTGCCGGCAATATCGTCGTGTCCGACGACTTCGTCGACGCAGCGCTGGGCGCGCTGGCGTCCGAACGGCCGGTTTATCTCGACGCCGAGATGGTGCGCATGGGGGTAATCCGGGCAGCCTTTCCGCCGAAGGTGCCGCTGCTGTGCACCACCCACGATCCACGCTCAGCGCCGTTGGCTGCCAAGATCGGCAACACCCGCTCTGCTGCCGGTGTCGGGCTGTGGGAGGATGATATCGAGGGCGGTCTGGCCGTCTTCGGCAACGCGCCGACCGCGCTGTTCTACTTCCTTGAGCAAGTCGCCGCCGGCGCCCTGCCCAAGCCCGCCGCCGTCGTCGGTCTGCCGGTCGGCTTTGTCGGTGCGGCGGAGAGCAAGGACGCGCTGGCCGAGCACGCCGGAGCACTGGGGCTGCCGTTTCTGACCCTGACCGGACGGCTGGGCGGGAGCGCCATGGCCGCCGCCGTGCTCAACGCGCTGGCGCGGATAGCGGCTGCCAAGGCGGAGGACGCAGCGTGACCCGGCCGTGGCTGTCCGTCATCGGTCTGGGGCCGGAGGGTGAGGCAGGCCTGACCGCCGGGGCCTTGGCCGCGCTGGGCGAGGTCGCGCACGTTGTTTGTGCTGAGCGCCACGCTGGTTTGCTGCCCGAAGCGCTACTCGCTGGCAAGACCATCCATCACTGGCCCGCCTGGCATCAGGCTGAAGCCGTCCTGCGCCCGCTGGAGGGCCAGTCGGTTGCAGTGCTGGGGACCGGCGAGCCCTTTCATTTCGGCGTTGGTACATCGCTGGTGCGCTGGTTCGGGATCGGGGCGCTGCGGGTGTTTCCGGCCTCGTCGGCCTTTGACCGGGCTTGCGCGCGGCTGGGGCTGAGCCAGCAGACGACGCCCTGTCTTTCCGCCTACGGCCGGTCGCTGGGCGCGGTGCTGCTGCAGGCGCGGCCGGGCCGGACCTTGCTGGTGCTGGGTGACGGAGAGTTGGGCCTGCGCCTTGGCCCGGCGCTGACCGCCATGGGGCTGGGCGCGAGCAGCCTGACAGCGCTGTCCCAGATGGATGGTGCCGGGGAGAGCCGCCTCGACGCCCGCGCCCGCGACTGGGATCAGAGCGTCGACCCGATCACCACCTGGGCGATCACGCCTGAGGCCGATGAAGACGCCAACCCCGACTGGCCGGCGCTGCGGCACGAGCCCTTCGGCCTGCCCGATGGCGCCTTCCGCCACGACGGCAAACTAACCAAGCGCGAGGTGCGCGCCGTCAGCCTGTCCGCGCTGCTGGCTGCGCCCGGCGGTGGGCTGTGGGATATCGGTGCCGGCAGCGGCGCGATTGGGCTGGAATGGCTGCGCGCGCGGCCCGAAGGACAGGTTTTCGCCATCGAACCCCACGGTGAGCGCCGCGGCTTCATGGACAAGAATGCCCGCCGCTTCGGGCTGGGCCACGATGAGCGCGATCGCTTTACCGTCAGCGGTGCCCACGCCCCCGATGCTTTCGACGCCGCGGGGTTCAGCCCCGACGCGGTCTTTGTCGGCGGCGGGCTGAGCCGCGAAGGGCTGCTCGAGGGTGCGTGGCAGGCCTTGAACAGCGGCGGCGTGCTGGTCGCCAACGCGGTCACGTTGGAGGGGCAGGCGGTGCTGTCGACCTGGCGCGAACGCGTCCATGGAGACTTCACCACGCTGTCGGTCAGCCGGGGCGAGGCCGTGGGCCGTTTCACCGGCTTGCGGCCGCTGATGCCAGTGCTGCAGTGGGTGGGCCGAAAGCCATGAGCGGTACTGAAATGACAGGCGCCACCGGCACAGTTTACGGCGTCGGTGTCGGCCCGGGTGACCCCGAACTGCTGACACTCAAGGCCCAGCGCCTGATCCGCGAAGCGTCGGTGCTCGCCTATGCGGCGGCGGCAGGCGTCCCGAGCTTCGCCCGCTCGATCGTCGAACCCCACCTCGAAGGCCTGAAGACCAAGGTCGAAATCCCCATGGTCATGCCCATGGTCGCCGAGCGCTTTCCCGCGCAGGAGGTCTATGACCAGGGCGCGGCCGAAATCCGCGACCACCTGCAGGCCGGGCGCGACGTGGTGGTGCTGTGCGAGGGCGACCCGCTGTTCTACGGCTCGTTCATGTACCTGTTCGGCCGCCTCGACGGCGCCTTTCCAATCACGGTGGTGCCAGGGGTGTCTTCGGTCATGGCCTGCGCGGCGGCGGCGGGATGGCCGCTGGTGGCGCGCAATGACGCCTTCCGCGTCTTGCCTGCAACCCTCGAAGACGATGCCCTGCGCCAGCAGATCGACGACGCCGAAGGACTGGCGTTCATGAAGGTCGGCCGCCACCTCGGGCGGCTCAAGGCGCTACTCTCCGATGCCGGGCTGATCGACCATGCGGTCTACGTCGAGCGCGCCAGCCTGCCCAACCAGCGGGTGGTGCCGCTCGCGGCCCTCGATGAGGATCGCGCGCCCTATTTCTCCATGGTGCTGGTGCACCGTCGCGGGGGTGCCCATGTCCTCTGACGTGCTGTTTCTTTCACCGCTGGAACGCCACGCTTCGGCGCTGACCGGGCTGCGCGATGCTTTTGGCGGCGGTGAGGTGCTGGCCGGAACCGGGTTCTCCGAGGCCTTGCGTACCGCCTTCGCGGAAGGACGCCCCACCGTGGGCCTGTGCGCGGCTGGGATTCTGATCCGGCTGCTGGCCGATCAACTCCACGACAAGCATAGCGAGCCGCCGGTGGTCATGGCGACCGAGGCGGGGGATTTCGTCCCTCTGCTGGGCGGGCACCACGGCGCTAACCGGCTCGCGCAGGATCTGGCGGAGGCGGGGGCTGGTTTCGCCCTGATCAGCACCGCATCGGATGCAGCTCTCGGTGCGGCGGTCGAAGACCCTGCGCCCGGCTATGCGCTCACCAACCCGGAACACGCTGCGGCGTTCCAGCGGCGGCTGGCCGGCGGTGAGGCAGCGGATGGCCTGCGGGTGCAGGGCGATTGGCCGCTGCGTAGCGATGGCCCCGCCCGTGAAAACCCTGCTGCGATCCTGTCGCTGGGGACAGAAGGCGAGGGCGGTGAGACCCATCTGCGCTACTGCCGCCGCGACCTCGTGCTGGGGCTGGGCTGCGAGCGCGGCGCCGACCCAGAGGCCATGACCACGGCGGTGATCGAGGCGCTGGAGCAGGCCGGTATCGACCTGCTGGCCCTCGCCGGGATCGCCAGCGTAGACCTCAAGCAGGATGAACCGGCGCTGGCACGTCTGTCGGAGCGGCTGGGCCTGCCGCTGCGGTTTTTCAGCGCCGAAGCCCTCGTCGGGGTCAGCGTTCCCAACCCTTCGTCGGTGGTGGAAGCCGAAATCGGCACCCCGTCGGTGGCCGAGGCGGCCGCGCTTCTGGGCGCCGGTGACAGTGGCGAGTCCGCCGCCGCATTGGTGCTCGAAAAGCAGAAGTTCGGCATCGGTACGCTGGCGCTGGCGCGCGCGCCCGAGGCAATCACTGATTTTGAGGCCGTTGGCACGCCGCGCGGTCGGCTGCAGCTGATCGGGCTGGGTCCGGGTCGTGCAGACTGGCGCCTGAGTGGTACCGCCGCTGCCCTGCGCAGCGCCGACCACCTCGTGGGTTACGGCTACTACACCGATCAGGTCCAGCCACTGCCCCATCAGCAGGTTCATACCTTCGCGCTGGGCGAAGAAGAGCAGCGCTGTCAGTTTGCCCTCGATCTGGCCGCGACCGGCGCTTCGGTCGCCCTGATCTGCTCGGGCGACGCCGGGGTCTACGCCATGGGGGCGCTGACCTTCGAACTCGCCGCCCGCGCTGAAGACCGGCGGGTGCAGGCGGTCGATATTCAGGCTCACCCCGGGATCAGCGCCATGTTCGGCGCAGCCGCCCGGCTGGGGGCGCCGCTGGGCCACGATTTCTGCGCCGTGTCGCTCTCCGACCTGATGACGCCGTGGAGCGTGATCGAGCGGCGGTTGCAGGGGGCTGCCAGCGCAGACTTCGTGGTCTGCTTCTACAACCCGGTCAGCCGTAAACGCGACTGGCAGCTGGCTGCGGCGCGCGACATCCTGCTCGTCCACCGGCCGGCCGAGACCCCCGTGGTGATCTGTCGCCAGATCGGCCGCGCGGAAGAGAGCTATACCCACCGTAATCTGGGCAGCCTCGACCCGGCTGACGTCGACATGTTCTGCATGGTCATGGTCGGTTCGTCCCAGACCCGGCGCTTCCAGCCGGTCAAAAACGGCCCCACGCACCTATTCACACCGCGCGGTTACCTCAACCGCGGAGAGGACCCCAAGGAATGAGNACTGAACCCATCCACTTCATCGGCGCCGGGCCGGGGTCGCCGGACCTGCTGACCCTGCGCGGGCGCGACCTCATCGCCGCGGCCGATCTGGTGCTCTACGCCGGGTCACTGGTGCCTGAAGGCGTGCTGGTTCACGCGCGGGAGGGTGCAGATATCCGCGATTCGGCCCCTATGGCGCTGGACGAGATNATGGAGATCATGGAAACCGCCTATNGCGCCGGGAAGCGGGTGGCGCGGGTGCACTCGGGCGACCCTTCGCTCTATGGCGCGGTGGCGGAGCAGGCGCGACGGTTGCGCGCTGCGAATATTCCCTACGACATCACGCCCGGTGTTTCGGCCTACACGGCGGCGGCGGCAACCCTCGGGGTCGAGCTGACCCTGCCCACGGTCTCGCAGTCGATAATCCTAACCCGCGTGGCCGGGCAGGCGACCGACATGCCCGAGCACGAGACGCTGGAGAACTTCGCGGAGACCCGTTCGACGCTGGCTCTGCATCTGAGCATCCGGTACCTGCGCGATATCCAGCGGCGGCTGATTCCCTACTATGGCGAGGACTGTCCCTGCATCGTTGCCTACCGGGTCGGCTGGCCCGACGAACAGTTCATCCACGGCACCCTTGCCACCATCCGGGAGCACGTTCGCGCTGCGAAAATCACCCGCACTGCGATCATTTTTGTGGGTCCGGTTCTCGGCGAAGCGGAATTTCCAGATTCCGCGCTATATGACGCTGATTATGAGCATATACTCAGGCACCGAAATTTGTCGAAAGACTGAGGTGCTATGGCGCCTGCCGGGGTGTTTCGTGGCTGATCACGCTGCCCTCGCCGGACCGTGACGCCTCAGTGACACCGATTTCTGGTACCTGAAAGAGAGCTTAGAACGGCCCGGTGCCGCCCGGTTTTTGCTCAGGTAATCTGACTTTGGAATGGGGATCCGCGATGTCACCGCGTGCGCTTTTTTCGTCTGTTCTGGCTGTGGTTGCGGCGCTGGGTGTGCTGGCCTGTGGGGCCTCGTCGCCCTACTTCGGTGCCGACCTGATCTACGCCCGGGTGATGACCGATTCCGAGGGCAAACAGACCCCCGTGCGTGCCTACTTCCTGCGCGATGCGAACGCCTTCGAGCGCAACTATGTCGACCCTGATGTCAACTATGCTGCTGCTAAACTCGACTTCATCCATCCGACTTACATGATTGTTTTCAATGCTTTACCCGGGGGGTCAATATCCCACACCCGCGATTTGTCCAAGGCGGCACCGCTGCTGGGCCGGGAGCTGTGCAAGACCGCGTCGGTGGGCCAGATCACCAAGGAAATGGACTGGAACACGGGCGAACGGAAGGTCTATGTCGAGTGCGAAGGCCTGACCGCGCGCTACGATCTCAATGAGGATGGAGAGCTGGCTTCGACCCGGGCAAGCACCATCGACGACAGCTACATTCTCAACTACCGGGTGATCATGGACACCAACGGTGATGAGCCTGGATCGGTCATCGCGATGCACCCCGACGGTCGCCGCGAGCGCCTCTGACCGAGCGTTCCTGCGCCTCGTCGATTGCTCATTCGGCAGAGATTATGGCTCGGCGCATAAGTTATGCGGGGGCCATTATTTTCCACAGATTGTTCAGTATTCGCTCCACAGGACCTCTAGACCCGCCTGCTGGTACGCCCCAAAATGGCGCATAATATCGATACAGGCTTAAGGTTTTGCGTGACGTGCTGGAGAGGGCTTCAGGGCTGAACATTTTGTTCGTTTGCACAGGGAACACCTGCCGCTCCCCCATGGCTGAGGGCGTCCTCCGGGCGCAGGTAGCGCTGTGGGGCATNGGTGACCGGGTGTTGATCGACTCTGCCGGGACTACCCGTTGGCACGAAAGCCAGCCACCGACACCGGAGGCACAGGTTGCAGCCCGGGAGCGGGGGTACTTCATCAACGAGCTCCGGTCCCGTCCGGTCGAGGCCAGCGACTTTGACCGCTTTGANTGGATCATNGGCATGACCCGGGAGCATCAGCAGTTCCTTCGCGAGCGGCGGCGGAGCCATGATCAGGCGCAGATCCTGCTCATTACTGCCTTTTCAACCAATCCGGGGTTCCGGGAAATCGCAGATCCCTTTTCGCAAGGGCAGGAGGCCTACGACTTGGCCCTTGACCAGATCGAGCGCTGCTGCGCTGATATCCTCCTTCGCGTGAGAACCAGCGTCGCGGCCTGAACCGCTGCGGTCTGTGCTGAGCTTNCCGACCATGCCGTCGGCGCCATTGGTGCCGCATCCCTGAGGGGCCGGCTCTTCTGTACTTTTGAGGTCCCTGTGACGGGTTCTGGAAACACCGACAAGCNTGAGATNCCGGAAACAACCGACGGGACCGTACGTCGGTTCCAGACCGACGGTCGACTGCTGCTGGGCATTGCGGCTTCGATCGTCGCTGCCCTCATGCTGACCACCATGGATGCCATCGCCTTCAATCTGCGGCTGACCTACGGNGTGATCGAGATGCAGCTGATCCGGAACGTTTCAGCCATGGTGTTTCTGGTCTCGCTGATGCTGCTGCGGCGGGAGCGNTTCGTGCCGTGGTTTGGTGGGGCTAGCATCGCGGTTTTTCGTGGCATCACGATTGTCCCCATCGGGTTTCTGTTCTTCTCGTCGTTCAAGCTGCTCGATCAGGGGTCGGCGACGGCGTTGATTTTCACCTATCCGCTGATGCTGACGGTGCTGGCGACGGTGTTTCTGGGCGAACGCGCCGGGGTCTGGCGATGGGGGGCGCTGCTGATTGGCTTCGCCGGGGTGGTGGCGGTGCAGGTGGCGCTGTGGCTGGCCAAGGGGGGNGAATGGGCGCTCGAGGACAGCGGCCGNCCGCTGTGGCTGACGGCGACCTACGCCCTGCTGCCCGTGGCTGCGGCGGTGATGTTCTCAGTGAACATGATCTCGCTGCGGTTCATGCCCAAGGGCGTCCCGGCGATTTCCATCACGTACGTCGGCGGGATCGCATCGCTGCTGACAATCTTGCCGGTCTGGGTGCTGTTCGGCGAGCGGATCCCCCTGGACTGGGCGGCCCACTGGTGGCAGTTCGGGCTGATGGGCGTGGTGGCGATCGGGGCGGCGCAGGCGCTCAATATTGCCTATCGCTCAGCGCCGGCGGCGGTGGTGGGATCGCTGGAATACGTGGCGATCATCTTCGCGACTGGTCTGGCCTGGTTCACCCAGTCACTGATCCCGCCGGCGGGGATCTGGTTCGGCGTGGCGCTGATCATGACGGGCGGGATTGTGACAGCGTGGCGGGAGTCGGTGCACGCGAGGCGGAAATTGAGCCGCACGGATGGTGAAGCCGCTGCTGAAGACTAGGGTTGCGCCGACC
>PAGB01000032.1 GCA_002711265.1 Rhodospirillaceae bacterium | reverse complement strand
AGAAACAGGAACTGGTGCCCCCGGCCCGACTCGAACGGGCACTCCCGAAGAAACGTGATTTTGAATCACGCGCGTCTACCAATTCCGCCACGGGGGCACTGCACAGTGCAGGCTGCCCGTGTATAAGGGGCGACCTCTGCAGCGCCAAGGAGTTTTAGCGCATGGGTTGGCTGAAATCCCTTTATTACTGGACACTTCAACAGGCCGAACGGCCAAGGGCGCTGATCGTTCTGTTTTTCGTGTCACTGGCAGAAAGTTCATTCTTTCCCGTCCCCCCGGATGTCCTTATTGCTCCCATCGTGCTGGCACGCCGCGCATGGTGGTGGCTGGCGGCGCTGGTTTGCACCGCCGGATCGGTCATCGGCGGCATCATCGGCTACGCCATTGGTCGCCTCGCCTTCGAGCAGGTCGGCCAGCCCCTGCTCGACATGATCGGGCGTGCGGATGCGTTGGAGGCCTTCGAGCAGACCTTCCGCAGCTTCGACTGGCAGATCGTTTTCCTCGCGGGCTTCACCCCCATTCCTTACAAGGTTTTTACCCTCGCCTCAGGCTTCTTTGAAATCGCGCTGCCGGTATTTATCGGCGCCTCAGTGATCTCGCGCGGGGCGCGGTTCTTTCTGGTCGCCGGGCTGTTCGCGCTGTTCGGCCCCAGCATCAAACCCCTGATCGAGCGGCACTTTGGCTGGTTCACGCTCGCAGCCGGCTTTGTGTTGGTGCTGGCGGTGGTCCTGTACGTGCAATTGCACTAAATCAGGGGCATGCTTGCACTCGCCGCCCGCGTGAACCGAAACTGGCCGTGGATTTTTCCGCTGCTGATCCTGCTCGCCTGCGTCTTTATCTCCGGGATTGCGCTGGTCTCGCAGTACGTCGGCGGCCACCACCCCTGCACCCTCTGTATCGCCCAGCGCACGTCCTACGTGGTCGCTGCGGTGATCGCCGGCGCAGCGGCCTACATCGGCCGGGCTGATGAGCAGAACCTGGAGCGTTGCATGCTGCTCGGGGTCTGCAGCCTCGCCTTCATGTTCGGCACCTTCACGGCTTTCCAGCACGTCGGTGTGGAACAAGAGTGGTGGGATGGCGCCGTCTTCTGCGAAGGGGTCATGGCCGACTTCGTGCAGGAATCAGAGCGTCAGCGGCTTGGCTTCAACCAGCTGTTTTTCGTGCCTGAAATGACATGCTCGGAAGGGACGTGGAGCCTGTTCGGCCTGTCCA
Source organism: Rhodospirillaceae bacterium (assembly GCA_002711265.1). Lineage (GTDB taxonomy): Bacteria > Pseudomonadota > Alphaproteobacteria > UBA7985 > UBA7985 > UBA7985. The sequence goes on along the minus strand of PAGB01000032.1, from coordinate 50,284 downwards.
TGGCGACTTACAACCTGCTCGCAAACTTCGGGCTGATGCTGTTCTCGGCCTTGCTGGCGCTGGTCGCGCTGCGCGACATTTTGCTCAGCCACACGCTTCAGTCGCGTTCGAGCACGGAATCCCAGTAAAGGTAGTCTTCCCAGCTTTCGTGCAGGAAGTTCGGCGGGAATGACCGCCCGACATCCTGCAGCTGATAGGCCGTCGGCCTCAAGGGCTCCTTGATCAGACGCATGCCGCTGTCGCGCAGGTACCGATTGCCCTTTCGCAGGTTACACTTCTGGCAGGCTGTAACGACGTTCTCCCAACTCGTGCCACCGCCCTTCGAGCGTGGGATGACGTGGTCGAAGGTCAGGCTCTGCACCGGAAACCGCGTGCTGCAGTACTGGCAGTTAAAGTGGTCGCGCAGAAACACGTTGAAACGAGTGAAGGCCGGCGCCCGGTTCATGGGCACGTAGTCCTTGAGCGCGATCACGCTGGGCAGTTGCATCTCGAACGAAGGACTCCGGATAACCTGCTCGTACTCGGCGACGACGTTCACACGGCCCTGGAAGCAGGCCTTGACGGAATCCTGCCAGCCCCAGAGCGAGAGCGGCAGGTAGGACAGCGGCCGAAAGTCAGCGTTCAGCACCAAAGCGGGATAGTTTTCCAGACTGCCAGTCGTCATGCGCTCCTACCCTTCCGTTAAGGCCGGAAGTTATGGAGGCACTATGACAAGCCAATGACAAATGGACAAGCCAGAGGCGCATAATGTTTGAGGCTTGAGACAGGAGTCTCATGACGGCAGCGGTTGCCGGAAATTCAGCCGGGCTCGTTCGCGGGCTCAGGATCCATGCCGAAGGCCGCCCGCAGCTTGACCAGCGCCGCCTCAAGCCCNGGTCCGTCGATGCCGTGGGCCAGACCGGGCCGGGCAAAGGTTTCGACGGCCACGCCGATCGCGGCCAGCGCCTCGGCCGCCGCCTGCATCGATGCGAAGGGCACCACCGCGTCTTTTTCCCCGTGCACCAGCAGCACNGGCGGCCGTGCACTCGCTTCACCCGCNGCGCGCTCGGGGGCGGGCAAAGCGCCGCTGTAGCCGAGCACCTGTGCGAGGTCTCCGGGCAGGCGCAGCGACGCCTCCAGCGCCATCATGCAGCCCTGCGAAAAGCCGAACAGGGCCATATCTGACCAGTGCAGATCAAAGCGCTTACGCAGCGCTTCCAGCGCGGTGGTGACGTAGCCGCGACCATGGGCCGCGCCGTGGTCGACCTCGTCTTCGTCGATCCGCGNGAGCGGAAACCACTGCCGCCCGCCAAACATCCCGCCGGGAATTTCTTCCGGCGCGTCGAGGCTGACAAGGGCGGTTTCCGGCAGGGCGGGGGCCAGTTGCATCGCNAGTGGAAACAGGTCATCGGCGTTGGCGCCGTAGCCGTGCATTAACACCAGCAGGTGCTTCACCGTTCCTNNCTTGGGGATGAGTGCGCGGGCCNGCGGGTCGATCCCGTCGATCTGAAAGCCCTGAACGATGTCGTAGTCTGGCGACGGCTGCATGCTCTGCTACCCTTAATTCGATCTCAGTCGTTTTGAACTNGTTGAGTGAGGCGGGCCGACCGCNGAACCCACAGGACCGGAGCCTGCGCGGGATCAGGTCAGGCGTCAGCGCTGTCGCCTTCGAGGTTATCGGCAACGGCTTCGAGGCGCTCGCTGAGCTGCTCGAAGACATCGGCCACGTACTCGTAAGCCTGCTGAACGGCGTCGGTCTTGTCGGGGTCGCCCTCACCAGCTTCCGCAGCGCCTGCCGTAGCGCTCTGCGCGGCGGCCTTGGCGCGGACGCTGTGCAGGTCGTCGGCGAGCAGCAGCCCGGCCATCAGCAGCAGCCGGGCTTCGCCCACCTGCCCGTTGGCGGCAACCAGTTGATTGACGCGTTCGGACATAGCGTTNGCCAGCCGCATGACATGCTCTTCCTGACCATCGTCACAGGCAATATCGTAGCCTCGTCCGTTAAGGGTAATGCGCACCTGGCCCATGGGTCGTTATTCCTCTGAGCTCTCGGCCGTCTGCAGCTCGGCCATGAGTTGTGCCACCTGCTCCGTCGCAGACGCGGCGGCGGAGCGCAGATCCTGCTGAGCCTCTTCCATGGTCGAAATCTGCCGCTGGAGNCGGGTGATCTCCTGCGTTTCCGGCCCCANTCGGTCGCCAATCGCTTCAAGGCGATGCAGTACGNTGTCTAAGCGCGTTTTCGCGTCTTCCAGTCGGCCCATGGGGTCAGTACTCTTCCTCGCGTTATTCGTTGGGCCTAGATTAATTCAGCTTGTGTTTCAAGGACATCTGCGTAGTCCTTCACACAAAAGTACAACAGCGGTGGATAAGTCGCATCAAAAGCCCTCANAACCCACCCAGTACGTCATGGCAGCATNAAGGCGCTGGGGGGTTAATTCGACTGCACGAACGGGGCTATAANGGCGGCAATNTTGCGGTTCGACNGCCCTTTGCGGCCTAAATCACCGCCTCGCCCGGGTTANTTTTCAGGAGTGTANTNGCCATGTCTGACGCCACTGCTCAGGACGCGAACTCAATCGCAACAGCCATGGCGGACGCTGTGCGCGTTTTGTCAGCCGAAGCCGTGCAGGCGGCCAACTCCGGCCACNCGGGAATGCCCATGGGCATGGCCGACGTCGCCACCGTGCTGTTCCGCGATNTCATGACCTACGACGCCAGCTGGCCNCAGTGGCCGGACCGCGATCGCCTGATCCTGTCCGCCGGGCACGGCTCCATGCTGCTGTATTCAGCGCTCTACCTCGCGGGCTATCAAGACGTTCCAATCGAGGAAATCCGTAACTTCCGCCAGCTCGGNTCCAAGACCCCGGGGCACCCGGAATANGGCCACACCGAGGGCGTNGAAACCACCACNGGCCCGCTGGGTCAGGGCATCGCCAACTCGGTCGGCTTCGCCATGGCCGAGAAGTGGCTCGCAGCCCGCTGCGGCGACGAGCTGGTCAACCACTACACCTACGTGATCGCTGGCGACGGCTGCCTGATGGAGGGCGTGAGCCAGGAAGCGATTTCCCTCGCCGGGCACCTCGAACTCGACAAGCTGATCGTNCTCTGGGACGACAACCAGATCACCATCGACGGCAAGACCGACCTGTCGACCAGCGAAGACCAGCGCCAGCGCTTCGAAGCCGCTGGCTGGCACGTGCAGGCGGTCGACGGACACGANCAGGAAGCCATCCTNACCGCCGTTGAACTGGCACAGGCGGAGACCNGCAAGCCATCCATGATCGCCTGCCGCACGACCATCGGCTTCGGCTCCCCGANGGTTGCCGGGACCAGCAAGGCCCACGGCGCGCCGCTGGGGGCTGAAGGTCTGCAGGCCTTCAAGGACAACATCGGCTGGACCCACGACCCTTTCGTGGTGCCGAACGAAACCATGGACGCGTGGCGCGCAGCTGGCGCCCGCGGCAAGGGTGCTTCCGACGCGTGGAAATCGCGTCTGGCGGCATCCCCGCAGGCCGACCAGTTCAACGCCATGCACGCCGGCGCGCTGACCGACGCCGCCCGTGAAGCGCTTACAGCGATCAAAGAGGTCGCGATCAGCGATCAGCCTGCCCTCGCGACCCGTGCCTGCTCGGGTAAGGTGCTCGAAGCCCTGATCCCAACCATGCCATCCATGCTCGGCGGTTCGGCCGACCTGACCGGCTCCAACAACACCAAGACCAGCCACCACAGCGCGATCTCCGCCAACGATTTTGCCGCCAACTATGTCAACTACGGCGTTCGCGAGCACGGCATGGCGGCGGCGATGAACGGTATGGCGCTGCACGGCGGGGTCATTCCCTACGCCGGCACCTTCCTGGTCTTCACCGACTACGCCCGCCCGGCCATCCGCCTGTCGGCGCTGATGAAGCAGCGGGTGATCTACGTCATGACCCACGACTCAATCGGGCTGGGTGAAGACGGACCCACNCACCAGCCGGTCGAGCACCTCGCGGCGCTGCGGGCCATCCCCGGCCTGCTGGTGTTCCGCCCCGCCGACCTCGCCGAGACGGCCGAAGCCTGGGAACTGGCGCTGGACCACGACGGCCCGTCGGTCCTCGCTCTGTCCCGGCAGAAGGTTCCGGCGCTGCGCCGCCTGATCGGTGAGAACTACTCGGCCACCGGGGGATACATTTTCCGTCCGGCCATGGATGAACGCAAGGTCACCCTGATCTCCTCAGGAACCGAGCTGAGCCTCGCGGTCGAAGCGCAGGAAGNACTTGAACGCGAGCACGGCATTCCGACCGCTGTTGTCTCGCTGATCTCATGGGAGCTGTTCGAGCAGCAGCCCGCGCACTACCGCGAGGAAGTGCTGAGCCCGGGCAGCCTGCGCGTCGGCATCGAAGCGGGCAGTGATTTCGGCTGGCGCCGCTGGCTGCGCGAAGACGNTCACTTCATCGGCGTCGGCGACCAGTTCGGTGCCTCGGCCCCGGCCGAGCAACTCTACGAGCACTTCGGCATCACCAAAGCGGCCATCGTGCAGTCGGTCCTCGACCGGCTCTGAGGCCCTCACAGCTGTGGCCTCGCCGCGACCCGACCCTGAGGATCTTCACCCAGTCGGGCTGCGCTTCGCTGCTGCGCTGGACGGGCGAGAGCAGGAGCCGGCGAACGGTGCCGCAGCGCCAGCGTTCTGGACGCCGGCGGACGCCCTGCGCGACCTCGGGGTCGATTGGGCGCTGAGCCTGCAGCAGGCCGTCGCGGACTGGCACCCGGACAGCGTGCTGGTCGTCGATGCGAGCGAGGCGCCGGGCTTTGCGCTGCAGGCGCTGGAACAGGGGCTGAAGGCCGCGTTTATGCCCGAAGATGACCCGGCCTATGNCGACCTGAACAGCNCGGCCGTGCGGCTGGGCGCCAGCGTCCTCACCCGCCGCCCGGCGATGCAGGCACACTGGACCCCCGCCCTGCCCCGGAGCCGCCGTCGCAGCCTGGCTTCTGCGGCACCAAANCCCAACTGAGGCCCGTCTGCGAGACCACCGCCGGAGAAGGAACCGAACACCATGGCACGACACGATGATGATGATCAGGGCCCGCAGCTGGTCCACCTTGCCACCCTCGGCGTGACGGCTTTGCCCGATCGGCTCGAAGGCGTAGCACTGATCCTGCGCATGCCATCGGGCGCCNGCGGGGAACAAGCGGCCATAGCGGACTGGATTCGCCTGTGCAGCAAGGAAGACTGCGCGCTGCTCACCGCCTCGGTTGCCGATGGCGGCGAAGACCTGCCGCCGAATGGCGTCGATGGCTTCGTTTCCTTTGACATGCAGGCCGACAAGGCGCTCCGCGACGATTTTCCGGANATGCAGATCATCGCCGCCAACCTGCCCTCGCGTCACGCGGCCATGCAAGCGGGCGACCTCGGCGCCGATGCCCTGTTTTTCGGAGATCTCCGCGCCGATACGCTCGAAGGGATGCAGGCCGGGACCGACGACGACCTCGCCGAATGGTGGGTCGAGATCATGGAAGTCCCCTGCATCATCCCTGTCGCCAGCGCCGCCGAAGACCCCGACTACGCCCCGGAGTTCATAGCCGTCCCGCTTCCCTGAGGCGCACTCGGTCATTGCCTGCCCCCGGCCGCACTGGTACTTCCAGCCCCAACATCTCCCTCAGCACGGGTTATAGTCATGAAAATCAACGGTAACGCCATCCGCCCCGGCAATATCATCGAGCACAAGGGCCGACTGATGCGCGCGGTCAAGCTGCAGCAGGTCAAGCCCGGCAAGGGCGGGGCCTTCGCGCAGATCGAGCTCAAGGACATCCGCGACGGCACCAAGATGAACGAGCGGTTCCGCGCCGATGAGAGCGTCGAGCGCGTCCGCCTCGATCAGGTCGACTACCAGTTCCTGTTTGCTGATGGCGACATGCTGACCTTCATGCACCTGGAAACCTTCGAGCAGATCGAGCTCAACGCCGATCTCGTGGGTGAGCCCCTGCCCTTCCTNCAGGAAAACATGGAAGTGACCATCGAACTCTACGAAGAAGAGCCGATTTCGATCAGCCTGCCCGAAAGCGTGGTCCTCGAAGTCACCGAAGCCGATGCCGTGGTGAAGGGGCAGACCGCGTCTTCATCCTACAAGCCTGCGATGCTGGAAAACGGCGTGAAGGTCATGGTCCCACCCCACATCGAAGCAGGGACCAAGATCGTCGTAAACACGGCCGAAGGCACCTACATGGAGCGGGCGAAGTAAGCATGCGGCGCTCAGCCCTCATCAACGTTATGGTCAAGGCGGCCGACAAGGCCGGCCGCCATCTGCTCCGCGACTTCGGCGATGTCGAACACCTGACCGTGTCCCGCAAAGGACCAGCCGACTTNGTCAGTCANGCCGACCGCCGGGCGGAAGCCATCATCCGCGACACCCTGACCGAAGCCCGTCCGGAGTTNGCTTTCTTTGGCGAGGANAGCGGCCAGACCGGTCCGGAGGAGCCGGAGGGACGCTGGATCTGCGATCCGCTNGACGGCACCACNAACTTTCTNCACGGCCTGCCGCACTGGGCGATTTCGATTGCGCTGGAACAGGCAGGCAGCATCGTCGCCGGGGNGATCTTTGACCCGGTGAAAGACGAGCTGTTCTGGGCTGAGCGCGGACAGGGCGCGTTTCTCAATAGCCGCCCATTGCGGGTCACCCGACGGGAGGATCTGTCCGAAGCACTGTTCGCCACCGGCTTGCCCTTCAAAGGGCGGGATCATCAAGAGGGCATGGTCGCCTCGGTCGAGCGCGTGAGCTGGGCCAGCGCCGGGGTTCGGCGGGCCGGATCGGCAGCGCTGGATCTCGCCTACGTGGCGGCCGGNCGCTACGACGGGTTCTGGGAGCGTGGGCTGTCGGCGTGGGACGTGGTCGCGGGCGGTTTGATTGTGAGCGAAGCCGGCGGACGGGTCACCGATATGGCGGGCGGAGCACGAATCGTTTCGGAAAAATCGATAATCGCNGCTGGGCCAATGATATACGAGCAGTTGTTCGATCTGGTCGGCCAGAAGTANTGCGCATAATCTATTTCGACCGACCCAGAGTCGAAATTTGCCAATAATCCGCGATAATCCAACAGATTTGATCGAAACCGGGCTGCGAAAGTGTTGAAGGCGCAGTCGATTTTCGTCATAACCGGCCTGAACATTATCGTATTTTCGACGAATTGACGTGCTTGGTAGGCAACCTTGGAAGCCCGTGACCCCATCGAGTCGCACTGTGGGAGTCGGATCCAGTCGTCAAACGATTGAAGGATGAGGATCAGAATGAACCAGCCGAGAGCTCTAATTCTCAGCATCGCCTTGGGGGCCACGCTGTTGAGCAGCCCGGCCCTGGCACAGGAATTTTTCCAGCCCGGCACCGTTCCCGCCTCCGATCTTCTGGCACCCCCGGCGAGCAGTGTTCTGCAGCAGGGTGCGGCGCCGGTNTTCGATGCGACGGCCTACAGCTCCCGGAATACGTCTGGCGGCACCTCAGCCTCGGATCAGGGCTACGCCTTCCTCACCCCCGAAGAAGCCGCCATCCTCGCCGCGCAGGCAGTCGGTGAGCCGGTGACCCTCGCGGGTGTATCTGGCGTCGTTCTCACGCCCACCGCAGCACCCGCCGCCGCAGCACCCGCNGCCGCAGTGACCACTTCGACCACCACGTCGATGCTCAGCCTTCCAGCCGACGGCAATGGNTCGACCACGACCGTGACCACGGTCACGCCGATTGCAACATCGGCACCACTCCTGACAACACCCGCGGGTCAGGATACCGGGCTGACAGCTGTGGCCATCGTCAACGGTGTGCCCGTGACCTCAGGGCCGGTGACCAACCTGCGCAGTGGCTATGGCAACGCCGGGACCACTGTAAACGCCTACGGCGGCTCGATCCTGGTCTCCTACGGCAACGATCTGCCGATCGTCGGCCCCGACTATGCCAGCCAACTGCCCGGAGCCGGGCTTTCCAACCCTACGCCGATCCCGTCGGTCGGCGCGGANCAGGCAGGTGCCGTCGCAGCTGCAGCCCGCAGCGGCGTTGACAGCCTCGCCAACAACATTGCCATGCTCGGTACCTTCCCTATCGCAGAGCGCTACGCCGGGCCGGTGCCGTTGATCCGTCCGAGTGCANCCGAGTATCGGGCTCTAGCCCCTGGCGCTACGGCTGAGCAGACAGCCTCCGCGCGTGAAAACCTGATCGAACCGTTCCCGACCAACCAGGATGGCACCTCTGATCCAGTCGGAGAAAACATCGGCTCGCCCGTGAACGAGACCAAAGACGCGGTGCAGTCGTTCAGCCGCATTACCGAAGAGACCGCGACCCCGGGCGCNACCACACCGCAAGTGGCCGGCGCTGCCGATGCCAACACGCTGGTGAGTAGCAGCAGCCGCGACCTGACCGGCGCGTCGAGCGCCACGGCAACCGGTGACGCGGCGGCCGCCAGTGAAAGCGGCGGTGGTGACTCTACCGTCTTCGTTTCTGGCAACCGGTCCTTGTCCAGTTCGGACACAGATGCCAGTGCCGACAGCGGCGCGGCCTCGGTGACCCCGACGGTCCCGGCCGCACCCACAACTCCCGCGGCCAGCGCCACCGGTAGCTGTGACGCACAGGGCATTCTGGTGCAATTCAACGACGGTTCAAACCGCTTCTCTGGNGCACAGGCCAGCCAGATCCGCAGCTTCGGCGANGAATGCGCCGCGGCCGGTAAGCGGGTTCAGGTTGTCGGCTACGCCGATGCGAACTTGNGCGATGAAACCGAAGCCTTGCGGGTCGTGAAGGGCCGCGTGCTGCGCGCCCTGCANGCCNTGACCGAGGCCGGGGTCGATGACGGCATGATCAGCCGTGACACCCTGATCCCGAACGGCAACCAGCCTTCGAACGCGCTGGTGCTGAAGGCGAACTAGACCGCCCCTCAGAACCCGTTTTTTCAAGCCCCCGGCAGCACCCGCGTCGGGGGCTCTTTCGTGGCGACCTGCGGCGATGCGGGCCCCCTCGGACCGGCGTCCTGCCATGACTTAGCCCAATTAGGCAGCAACAACGGATACAACCCCACCCATAAAGGACGTGCCAAACCGCCGCGAGCGCGTTACCAGAATGGAATGACTGAACAGACGCCCCCAGAACGCCCGACCGATCACACCCGAGCGCTGACGCGCCCGATCCTGCCGCTGATCATCATCCTGACCGTGCTCGTGTTCGTGGCTCTGCTCGCCTTCACGCAAGCCAGTCGCCTCACCGACTTCTTCCTCGCGCAGCCGGCGATCAACGGCGCCATTCTGGTCGTAGCAGCGGTTTCGGCAGGGCTGATTATCTGGGAAGTGGTGAGCCTGAGTCGTGCGGTGCGTTGGGTCGATGGCACGCACTTGAGCGGCGATGCAGCCTCGGCAGAAGCGGCCGGGTCTGATGGGGCCATGCCCCAACTGCTGTTTCCTTTGCAGTCGATCATGCTGGGAAAGTCGTTCCGCAGCGGTTTTTCAGCTGAAAACCTCGCCATCGTCATGGATGCCATCAAGGCGCGCAACGACGAGCGGCGTGACCTCTCGCAATACCTGCTGCAGCTGCTGATTTTCCTCGGCCTGTTCGGCACCTTCTGGGGTCTGACACTCACAGTCGGCGACATTGGCCGCGCCATCGGCCAGCTCAACGAGGGCTCGGCCTCGGGCGATACAGGCGACCTGTTCCGGCAGATGATCCAGAGTCTGCAGAACCCTATCGGCAGTATGGGCATCGCGTTCTCATCCTCCCTGTTCGGGCTGGCTGGTACCATCATTGTTGGTTTCATGGAGCAGCAGTCGTCGCGGGCGCACGGGCGCTTCATCGACGATCTGGAAAACTGGCTCTATCAGCATGCCGCGGTGACCACTGTGCCGCAGGGCTTTGACCTTGGCACAGGTGGGGGTGCGGGCACCCTATCGGCCGGCCCGGGTATCGACGGCGACCAGCTCTCGGCCCTGACCGCCGCGCTGACCGCGGCAGGCGCTGCACCGGAGAGCCCTGGGCCGACGCTGGAGAGCATGGAACGCCTCGACAGCTCGATCGCAGCGAACAGCCACCGCCTCGAACAGGTCGAGGCCGGCCTCTCCCGCAACCACGACGCCCTGATCACCGCGCTGCAGGCGCTGGTGGCGGTACAGGACAATCAACAAAGCCTGCGCCAGGAAGAGCACGGCAAGCTAGCCTCGCTGGACATGCTCAACGACACCAACGCCCGCCTGAATGCGATCATGGAGAGCTGGAACACGCGCTCCGAACAGTATTTTCAGCAGGCCGCAAAGTCCCAGCAGGAGATGGTCAAACTCACCGCCGATATCGAGCAATTGCTGAAGTCACGCGACGCCATTCTGGGGCTGAACGAACAGCTGGCAGCCCTCAACCGCGAGGTGGGAGAAAGCGCCAGCCGGACGGAAAGCGCCTTCACCGAGCTCCAGAACTTCCTCGCCGGCAGCGAAACCGGCGATCAGCTGGGTAAACTGCTGACCAGCATGGACGGCGCCCGCGACGAACTGCGGGCTATGCGGGCCGAAGCCGCCAAGGCGGCAGAAGCCGCTGCGGACTCTGCTGCCGAGATAAAGGCTGCCACGGAAAGGGCAGCGGCCAGTGCCATGGCCAGCGTCGAGAAGGCGACGGCCGGCAAAGCGTCGACCGCCAAGGCAACGACCGGCAAAAAGTCGGGCCAGTAAATGCCACGCCGCTCGCGCCGAAATCAGGTTAACATCTGGCCGGGCTTCGTCGACGCCCTGACCACGCTGGTCATGGTGGTGATCTTCGTGCTGGTGGTGTTCATCTTCGCCCAACAGTTTCTTTCCACCCAGCTCAACGACAACGTCACCCAGATCCGCTCGCTGGAGAACGAGAACGAGCAGCTGGAGTTCGAGAAATTCGAGCTGCAAGAGCGCAACATGCGCCTGGGCAATGAGCTCGACGCGATGCGGCTGGAGCTGGCGACGCTGCGCGGTGAGCGCAACAACCTGATCAACAATCTTACCGCCTCGCAGGACGAGGTGCAGTCGCTGTCAGGCAATGTCGACGACCTGCGCGACGAGGAACGCACGCTGTTGCAGCGGCTGGCACAGGCAGAGCTGGAAAACCGCCAGCTGCGCGCCGAGAACAGCAAGATGGCCGAGGACATGGTGCTGGCGCAGGAAGTGCTCGCCGCAGCTGAAGCCCAACGCGTCGCCCTGATCCAGCGGGTGCGCGAAGACGGCTATATGACCGAAGCGATGGAAGAGACCATCGCCGAGGCCGACGTCAATCAGGAACGCAATCTGGAGCGCTTTGTTTCGGTGCGTGACGCCTTCCTCGCCAGCATCCAGAACCTCGCGCCTTCGGTCGCGGACGAAGACGAACGCGAACTGCTGCTCCGGCTCGCCGAGCGTATCCCCAGCGACCCCGAGACCGATTTGGGGACCGTGGCGCCCGACCGCGCAGCGCGCCTGAAAGCAACGGTGCAGACGACCCAGGACCTGATGGAGGCCATGTTCTCGCTGGCTGAGCAGAAGCAATCAGAGCTNAACATCCTGCTCGGGACGCTGATCGATGCCCGCAGCCGCCTGTCTGAAGCCGAGCAGGAGCTGGTCGACGATCAGATCCAGATGGCCCAGNTGCGCGCGCGCAACGCCGAGGTAAGCCGCGACCTCGTCGCCGCCAACGAGGCCATCGCCGTCAATGAATTCACCATCGAAGCCAAGCTGGCTGAAATTCAGGTGCTGACCGACGTCCGCGACGACCTGCAGACGCGGGTCAATGACATGCAGGCCGCCGTGCTGTCCTTCGAAGAGGCAATCCAGAGCCTGCGCGCCACGCTGGGTGAGCGCGACCGCGAACTCGCCGACACGGTCGACAACTACGAAGCCCGGATCGCGGAGCTGGTGCTGACGCTGCAGACGACCGAGGACCANCAGGCGACGCTACAGGCCGCGCTCGACGCCCGCTCCGAGGAGCTTGCCCTACGGGCCGAGCAACTGGATCAGGCGCTGCTGCAACTCGCCCGCGGTGAGGCCGATCTGCAGAGCCTGATCGAACAGCGCACGNTCAACCAGACCGAGCTGGCAAAGGCGATCGAGCAGATTGCCGCCCTCGACGCCCAGCTNGCCGAGCAGACCAGCGCACTGGCCTCCGCCGAACTGAATATCGCCACCTCCTACGACCGCCTCGAAAGCAAGGATCTGCAGATCCAGCAGCTGACGGCGCAACTCGAAGCCGCGGAGAGCAGCACGGCGGTCAGTCGCGCCCAGCTCAGCGACGCGCGGGCAGAGATCGACACCCTCAACNCNCANCTGTTNGACGTGCGGCAGAAGCTGACCAAGATTGAAACTGCCCTGATCGAGCGCAACGCCANGGTGCGCGCGCAGAGCCAGGAACTCGAAGACGCCAACCTCGACATGGCCGCCGCCCTCGCCGACCAGCTGGCGCTGGAGAAGGAGCTGACCGCAGCGCTGGAGCAGCGCGACGCCATCCTCTCCCGGGCGCAGTCGAGCTTCGCCTTCGCCGCCCGGGTCGCGGCGACGGGTCTGGACGGTATCGTGGTGCAGGAGGAGACCAGCACGGTCGGCGATGAAGAGCTGACTCAAGTGCGGTTCATCTCCCGCGAAAAGATCCAGTTCGAGCTCGGGTCTTACGAGATTGCTGACGACTCGACCGTGCAACTGTCCCTGATCGCCGAGGATCTGGTGGAGCTTACGCGACGCCTGCCCGCCGANCTGGACTGGGTGATCCGGATCGAAGGCCACACCGACCAGACGCCGGTCAACGCCGGGTTCTCCGGGGGCTTCCGCAACAACATCCAGCTGGGCTTCCTGCGCGCCGAGGCCGTNCGCGCGGCGCTGCTAACCACCACGCAGGGGCTGCTGCCGAACCAGCTGCTGGCCTCGTCCTACGGGGAAACGTCGCCCCTGGTCGACGCCACCGAGCTGACGGGTTTCGCTAAATTGGAAGCAGACCAGCTCAACAGACGTATTGAATTCATCCTCGCGCCGCGTTAACCACGGCGCTTAAGTTTGCAAGTTGACGCTTTGACCACGGGAGTCGCCCCAATGAAGGCGGATATTCACCCAGAATACCACGAGATCACCGTCGTAATGACCGACGGCAGCACGTTCACCACGCGCTCCACCTACGGTGNGCCTGGCGACACCCTGCGTCTGGACATCGATCCGAAGTCGCACCCAGCCTGGACCGGTGTTCAGCGCATGCTCGACAGCGGCGGCCAGGTCGGCAAGTTCAACGACAAATTCGGCTTCATGTCCGGCCTCAAGGTCTGATCAAGCCGACTGCGCACGGGGGCGCGTGGATTTTCTGCGATCCCGCCCCTTGCGAACCCAAATCCCCCTCCTTACCTGCTTAGGTGTCAGCGGGCCGGTCGCTCGAATTGAGGACCACCTTCCGCCGATACGGGCTGTCGCCGTTGCGAAGCCCGGCCATTCATACCTTGCTTAAGCTTAAGGAGGCCTCAGTGCGTACACTGGATCTTACCCCCCTCTTCCGTTCTTCCGTTGGTTTTGACCGCATGACCTCGATGCTGGAGACAGCCTCGCGCATGGATGCGAACCCGGCGAACACGTACCCGCCCTACAACATCGAGCGACAGTCCGACGACGCCTACCGTATCACTATGGCGGTGGCCGGCTTCACCCTCGATGATCTTGAGATCGAAATTCAGGATCAGGCCCTGACCGTTCGCGGTCGACAGGGCGAGAAGGCGGACGACGACGCGAACACCCACTACCTGCACCGCGGCATCGCCACGCGGGCCTTTGAGCGGCGCTTTCATCTGGCGGAGCACATCCGCGTTGCCGGTGCGAAGCTGGAAAACGGCCTTCTGCACGTCGAGCTGATGCGGGAAGTGCCCGAGGCACTGCGCCCCCGCCTGATCAAGATCGACGCGGGCGAAGGCGACGGCGTTGGCGCCAAGGTGATCGAGGCCGAGACCCCGGCCCGAGCCGACGCGACGGCCAAGGCTGCCAAGACCAAAGCGGCCTGAACCGCGCAGCCTTCATTTTCCCGTCTCTCCTGAGAAACTGCCGGGTCGTCATGGCGACCCGGCTTTGTTATGTCTGCAGTCTGGCTGAGCAACCAAGCCAGTTCCCGACAACAACGCGACAGGCCTGCGGGTGAGCGATCCACACCTCGACGACGACAACGAAATTGACGAGACCACCTCCAAGGAGGAGAGCCATACCCGATGGATGGTGGCGCTGATCCTTGGGCTGTCAGCGCTGGGGCTGGGCTGGACGCTGTTCTTCCGGCCCGAGGGCTGGCCCGCGCCAGATTTCCTGTCCGTGCTGCTGGCGCCCGGCCTGCTGATCATTCTCTTCGGCGGCTCCTATTTCCTGACCCGGGGGACGGAGTGGACGGCGCTGCTCCGCTCGACCCAGGTCAGCTGGCCTGAGGGTACGCTGCAGATCGTCAAATCCTGGCCCAAGGGCGGGGTGCGCCAGCGCCGCGTCGACCACGGGCTTATCAAGAACGCGCTCTACGATGGGTCGGATGGCGCCAAGGGTGACTTGGTGGTGGCGCTGGCCTCGGGTCGCTCCCGCACGCGCTGGCTGTTCGTGCTGTTCGCCGCGCTTGTTGCGTCCGGCGTGGGCTATCTGCTGCTCGGCACAGACCGCAGCCTCTTCGGTGTTATGTGGTTCCAGGCGCTGGTGTTCTCAGCCGTCATGGTTGCGCTGCTGACCACGCGGCTGGGGCAGTGGCTGACCCCGCCGCTGCTGCGACGACGGTTCCTACTGTCCACCCCGGAAGCCGTATACGCCATCGCCGGGATGGACAAAGGTGGCCTGGCAGCGCAGGTGATGTTCCACATAGCGCGCAACGAACGGCGGCTGGATCTGCGGGTGTCGCCGGCGCTTTCCAACACGCCGGAGAAGGCGCAGGCCTGGGCCGATATCGCCACATCGTTCGCGCAGGANGCCTATGAAAGCGGCCTCGACAGCGCCGCCTGCACGGCCATCAAGGCGGCAGCAGGGGTGATCGNCGCAGCGCCCGAGGGCGGGTCTCAANCTGGCCGGGGACTCTACATCGAACTCTGAGTCCGGGACGCCTTCGCCCATGAGTCCGGAGCGCTTGCGCCTAGCGGCACGCCCAGCGACCGGCAGTTGTGCGCGCTAAAGGCATTTATTTCCCTGCCCAAGTGCCTTATATCAGGGGCGAATTTCCGAAATTCCGACAGTACACAGGAGCGTGGCATGGCCCAGCAACCCCCACTGATGCCCAAAGCGACCGCCGTTTGGCTAGTCGACCACACCGCCCTTTCGTTCGAGCAGATCGCCGATTTCTGTCACCTACATAAGCTCGAAGTCAAAGGCATCGCCGATGGAGACGTCGCGCGCGGCATTATGGGTCTGGACCCGACCAAGAACGGGCAGCTGACCGAGGAAGAGATCAAGCGCTGTGAAGCCGACGGCGAAGCCAGCCTCGAGCTGGCCGTCAGCGATATGCCGGAGCTGTCTCGCCGGACCAAAGGCCCGCGCTACACCCCGGTTGCCCGCCGGCAGGAGAAGCCCGACGCCATCGCCTGGCTGGTCAAGACCTACCCCCACCTTTCCGACGCGCAGATCATCAAGCTGGTGGGCACGACCAAGAACACCATCGGCGCGATCCGCGAGCGCACCCACTGGAATATGGCCAACCTGCAGCCGCGGGACCCGGTGCTGCTCGGCATCTGCAAGCAGGCTGACCTTGACGCTGCGCTGGTCAAGGCCGCCGCCGCCAACCCCGAAGCCGCGGCCAAAGCCGAGAGCAATCAGGCCATGTTCGATGAGAACCAGCCCAAGGCGGTGATCCCTGAAGGCATTTTCGCTGCCTTCAACCGCGAAAACGGCTGATTTCGCCGAACTGAGGCAGGGTGAGAGGCGCCGGAAAAGCAGCGCCTCTCCTCACACTGTCGCGCTAGAGGTTGCCGCACCCTGCGGTCCGGGCCATGTTGGTTTCCATGTCCCCGAGCAACTGCCTAAGTCAGACCTGAAACCATGAATGCATTCCCCTCGCCCCCCCTGCCCCGTGATGCCAACAGCGACCTGAGCCCGATCGACGACGAAGCGCTCGGCACGCTGCCGCGCTGGAAGCTCAGCGACCTCTACACCAGCACCGACGACCCGGCCATCAACCGCGATCTGGAGTGGGCGGAAAGTCAGGCGCGGGAACTGGCTGCGGCCGCCAAGGGTCAGATGGCGGGAATGTCAGCGGAGAAGCTGGCCGAGACCATCGCGTGGTACGAGCGTATCCACGAACNCCTGGGCAAGCTCGGCACCTTCGCCTTTCTCAATGGCGCCACCCAGCGCACCGACGGCGAGGCCATGCAGTTTCAGGCCGGGATCAACGAGCGTTCGACCCTGATCGGCTCGGAACTGGTNTTCTTCTCGCTCGAACTCAACGACATCAGTGATGACATGATGGCGGAAAAGCTGGCGCAGGACGCGATGAAGCCCTGGGCCAGTTTCGTCGCCCGCACCCGGCTGATGAAGCCCCACCAGCTCTCCGACGAGCTGGAGCGCTATACCCACGACTTCGCCATTGTCGGCGGCAATGCCTGGGTGCAGCTGTTCGATGAGACCATGGCCGCGCTGAGCTTCGATATTGACGGCAAGACGCTGTCCAACGCCGAGGTCTTCAACCTGCTCGCCGACCCCGATCGCGAAACCCGGGCCAAGGCCGCCGCTGCCATCACCGAGACCCTCGGCGACAACCAGCGCCTACTGACCCGGATCAACAACACGGTNATCAAGCAGAAGGAAATTGACGACCGCTGGCGGGGCTATGAGCGCCCGGTGTCCTCCCGCAACGTTGCCAACGAGGTCGAGGACGAGGTGGTGCAGGCGCTGGCCAACACCGTGACCGAGGCCTTCCCCCGCATCTCCCACCGCTACTACGCCATGAAGGCCAAGTGGCTGGGGCTGGACAAGCTCGAGCCGTGGGACCGCAACGCGCCCCTGCCCGAGGCCGACGAGGCCAAGATCCCCTGGCTCGACGCCAAGGCGCGCGTGCTCGATGCTTACGCTGGCTTTACCCCCGCCATGGCTGAGATCGCCGGCGACTTCTTCGACAAGGGCTGGATCGACACGCCGGTCATCCCCGGCAAGGACGCCGGTGCCTTCGCTCATCCCTGCGTGCCCTCTTCCCACCCCTACGTGCTGGTGAACTATCAGGGTAAGACGCGGGACGTCATGACCCTCGCCCACGAGCTGGGCCACGGCGTGCATCAGGTGCTGGCCGCGCGACAGGGCTACTTCAACGGCTCAACCCCGCTNACGCTCGCCGAAACCGCGTCGGTGTTCGGGGAAATGCTGACTTTCCAGAGCCTGCTTGCTGATGCCNGCGACANCACCCAGCGCAAGATCCTGCTCGCAGGCAAGGTCGAGGACATGCTCAACACCGTGGTCCGGCAAATTGCCTTCCACAACTTCGAGACCCGCGTCCACGGCGCACGGCAGGAAAAGGAGCTGCTGCGCGAAGACTTCCAGCAGCACTGGATGGAGACCCAGATCGAGGCCCTCGGGCCAGCCTTTAACCTCGAGCAGAGCGTCTATGGCGACTACTGGTCCTACATCCCGCACTTCATCCACGTGCCGTTCTACGTCTATGCCTACGCCTTCGGTGACTGCCTGGTGAACTCGCTCTATGCGGTCTACCAGAACAGCGGCGATGATTTCGCNGGCAAGTATCTGGATATGCTCGGCGCGGGCGGCACGCTGCGCCACCACGAGCTGCTGGCCCCCTTCGGCCTTGATGCCCGAGAACCGAGCTTCTGGCGACAGGGTCTGGGCCTGCTGGAAAGTTTCATCGACGAGCTCGAAACCCTGTAGCGGTTCAGCGGTCTTNCCGCTGCGTCTCGCCTCAGGGTCGAATAAGTCGCAGCCCATTCATCGGAATTTGGGCTGCAAATCNGGNATGAATGCGCCATATCCCAACTATGACAGACCGCATGGATGAAAACCGCCTGGGCAGCCGCCTGCGTCGCTATACGCGGGTCGGAACCTCTTTGGGCGGTCTCGCCGTCCAACTCGGTGCCAACCGNGTGCTGGGAACCAAGCTGGACCAGACCCGCCATGCTTCTGCCCTCAAGGATGCTCTGGGCGACCTCAAAGGTCCGCTGATGAAGGCAGCGCAGCTGCTGGCATCGATCCCCGACGCACTGCCCAAGGAATACGCTGAAGATTTGCGCCAGCTGCAGTCCAACGCCCCGCCCATGGGCTGGACCTTCGTGAAGCGCCGGATGAAAGCCGAGCTGGGACCGGACTGGCAGGGCCGCTTCGCCGAGTTCGAACGCGAGGCAGCGGCCGCGGCTTCGCTGGGGCAGGTGCACCGCGCGGTTCTCCACGACGGCACCAAAGTCGCCTGCAAGCTCCAGTACCCGGACATGTCCAGCGCGGTCGAAGCCGACCTGCGGCAGCTCGCCTGGGCTTTCGGGCTCTACCGCAGCTATGACAAGGCCATCGACCCTTCGGGCGTGTTCGAAGAGCTTTCGGCGCGGCTGCGCGAAGAACTCGACTACTTCCGCGAGGCGCGTCACCTCGGTCTTTATGAAGAAATGCTGAGCGCGGAGAGCGAGGTGCACATCCCGCNCGTGCACCACGACGTTTCGACCGAACGGCTGCTGACCATGACCTGGGTCGAGGGCACGCCNCTGATGGACTTCATCCGCACTGAGCCGAGCGAAGAGCAGCGCCAGACCGTCGCCCGCAACATGTTCCGCGCTTGGTACGTGCCGTTCTACAACTTCGGCGTCATCCACGGTGACCCGCACTTCGGCAACTACTCGATCCGCAACGACCTGAGCATCAACATGCTCGACTTTGGCTGCGTGCGGTTCTTCCCCGCCCGCTTCGTCAAGGGCGTGATCGACCTCTATGAGGCCCTGCAGACCGGCGATGAAGCGCTGGCCGTCTCAGCCTATGAGGCCTGGGGCTTCAAGGACATCCGACGCGAGCTGATCGACGTGCTGCATATGTGGGCGGGGTTCATTTTCTCGCCCTTGCTCGAAGACAAGCCNCGGCTGATTTCGGAGACCAACACCGGCGAATANGGCGCTGCGGTTGCCCGCGACGTGCATCAGGAGCTGAAGCGCGTGGGCGGGGTCAAACTGCCGCGCGAATTTGTGTTCATGGACCGCGCCGCCGTTGGGCTGGGGTCGGTGTTCATGCATCTGGATGCGGAGATGAACTGGCACCAGATGTTCAACGAGTTGATCACCGATTTTGACCTTGATGCCATGGAAGCCCGTCAGGCCGAACTGTTCGGCCGCCACGGCCAGCCCATGCCCAGCGAGCTGGANTAACCAGCCACTGCCCTCAACGGAACAGCTGCCAGCCTGCGATCAACCGCGTCACCGCCGTGATCCACGCCATCAACCCGAAAATCAGCGCCATCCACCAGAACCCATCCGGGAACAGGCAGATCAGCACGAAGAACAGGATGGTCTCGAAGCCCTCGGTCAGGCCACCGAGATAGTAGAACGACTTGTGCCCCCGGATATNCGTCGACTCACCCCGCTTTTCCGCCAGAATTGCGAACGCGAGGAACGACGTGCCNCTGCCGACGAAGCTGAAGATCAGGAAGCAGGCCGCCAGCGCATTGCGCGAGGGGTCCATGAGCGCGAAGCCCAGCGGAACCGCGCTGTAGAAGAAGAAATCGAGGCAGATGTCGAGGAAGCCACCGCGATCGGTGGTTTCGGTGCGGCGGGCGATGGCACCATCGACGCCGTCGGCGACCCGGTTGACCAGCACCAGCACCAGCGCCAGCAGCGGCCACCCCAGCCAGAGCGCCAGAACCGCAAGCATGCCAACAAAAAAGCCGACCAGCGTAACCTGATCGGCGTTTATGCCGCGAGCAACGAACCAGGAAGCAAGGCGGTCCGCTGGCGGGTCGACAAACTGACGGAGTTGCGCGTCAATCACGGCTGTGCCGTGCCGTCGAACGCAGGCCTAGAAGCCTTCGCGCTCCATGCGCTTGCGCATCACCTTGCGGTAGCGGCGAACGGCTTCTGCCTTTTCGCGNTTGCGGCGCTGGGATGGCTTTTCGAAGTGCCGACGGAGCTTCATTTCACGGAATACACCTTCGCGCTGTAGTTTCTTTTTCANGGCNCGCAGCGCCTGATCTACATTGTTATCGCGAACAGATACTTCCACGGGGTGCTCCCTAGCCTTTCTGGACGCCCATCACGGGCATAAAATCAGTGATCTCGCGCAGTGATCCGCGCAAGTGCGGACGCTGTTTAACAAAAACTTCCGAGAAAGCAAAGCCTTGGGCCGTGCATATTGTGCATGGAGACCCCGTTGTAGCGCGGGTCAGAGGCGATGCGGCCTTTCGGCCCGTTGACCTGTCGACCGCGAAATCACACTTCTCNCGTATGACAGAGACACACGATCGCACCCAGCTTATCGACGCGCTGGCCAGCCACGCTGCCTTTGACGGCTGGAGTCAGGCGGCTCTGCGCCGCGCCGCCGAAGAAACCGGGGTTCCGCTGGCACTGGCCGCCGACTGGTTCCCCGAACCGGTGGCGATGATCGCCGCCCACTCCCGTCTGGGTGACGAACGCATGCTCGCCGTGGTCGATGACCGGGCAGACTTTGCCGAACTGGGGGTCACCGACAAGCTGCACGCGATCCTGTCGCGCCGGCTGGAAAATGCCGCACCGGTAAAAGAAGCCGTCCGCCGGGGGCTGACGGTGCTGGCTCTGCCGCAAAACCTCTACACCGGCACGCGCCTGACGTGGGATACGGTCGACGCCGCGTGGAATGCCGTCGGGCCGGCGGACCGGGATTTCAATCACGTGACCAAGCGCACGCTGCTCGCCTCGGTCTACGGGGCGACGCTCACCTACTGGCTTGCCAACGGCGATGACGACCTTGAAGCCACCCAGCGGTTTCTCGACCGTCGCCTGCGCGAGGTCGTGCGCATCTTCGGGCGGATGGGCGGCTTCCGGAAGCGGGTGATGGGCGCATAAAAAATACGTCCTTTTGCGGGTGCCAAATCGCAATCGCACAGTCGAAAATCGAAAAAATTCGCCAAAATCGCAATATTTGCGCCTAGTTACGCACTTGACGCGACCCTCCCTTGCGCCCAAGTTATAGGAGTAAACCGAGAACAGCAGGGAGATTCACCATTGTCTTACCAGGTATCACTCGCACAACGACACCAGCAACTCGAAGCCTCCATTCTGGATGAACAGAAGCGCCCCCTCCCCGATGGCCTTCGCCTCCAGTCCCTCAAAAGAGAAAAACTGAAGACCAAAGAGGCACTGACCCGTCTTTGATCGGCCTTTGCCGCCCTGAGCCCTTGCACAGGGGCCGCAAATGTTGTCACGCTCCCGTCATGGAGTTGTCCGCTAATCCTGCGACGACCTAACCTCGCAGATAGAGGTCTCCACCATGACTGGTGCGCCTTACGAAGGGCCGATGACCGCGGTTCTCGGCCCTACCAATACCGGCAAGACGTTTCTGGCCATCGAGCGCATGCTCGGCCACGCGACCGGTATGATCGGCTTTCCCCTCCGCCTTCTCGCCCGTGAGAACTACGACAAGGTTGTCCGCCAGAAGGGCGCGGCGCAGGTCGCGCTCGTCACCGGTGAAGAGAAGATCATCCCCCGCGACCCCCGCTACTGGATCTGCACGGTCGAGGCCATGCCGCTGGATGTGTCTGTGGCCTTCCTTGCCATCGACGAGGTGCAGCTCTGTGCCGACCCCGAGCGTGGCTACGTCTTCACCGACCGCCTGCTCCACGCCCGCGGGACCATGGAGACCATGTTCATGGGGTCGGACACCATGGCCGGGGTGATCAGGGAATTACTGCCCGACTGCGAGATCGAAACCCGGCCGCGCTTTTCCGAACTCAGCTACGTCGCACCGAAGAAGCTACAGAAGGTGCCGCGGCGCAGCGCCATCGTGGTGTTCTCGGCGACCGATGTTTATCACGTCGCTGAGTCGCTCAAGGGCATGCGTGGTGGCTGCGCGGTTGTTCTGGGCGCACTGAGCCCCCGAACCCGCAACAAGCAGGTCGAGATGTACCAAGCCGGCGAGGTCGACTATCTGGTCGCCACCGACGCGATCGGCATGGGCCTGAACATGGACCTCGACCACGTTACCTTTGCCAAAACCAGCAAGTTCGACGGTCGGCAGGCACGGCGGCTCCGACCCCCGGAAATCGGGCAGATCGCCGGTCGGGCCGGGCGCCATATGAACAACGGCAGCTTTTGCACAACCACCGAGATCGGCGGCTTCCCCGAAGACATCGTCGAGGCCGTGGAGAACCACCGCTTCGACCCAGTCGAGGTGCTGCAATGGCGCTCACGCAATCTGGACTTCTCATCGGTTTCCGGCCTGATGCGCTCGCTGGAGAAGGCCCCGCCGCACGCGCTTTTGACCCGCACCCGCGATGCCGAGGATCATCAGGCGCTGAAAGTGCTGGTGAAAGACGAGGAAATCGCCGGGATCGCCCGGTCAAAGGCGGCCCTGCGCACGCTCTGGGACGTGGCACAGGTGCCGGACTTCCGTAAAACGCTGTTCGACCAGCACACACAGCTGCTGGGGCAGATCTACCGCTACCTGTTGCGCGGCGTGGGACGCATCCCGGAGGATTTTGTCGAGGCGCAGGTCTCCCGGCTGGACAATCTGCAGGGTGACATCGACGCGCTGGTTAATCGGATCGCGGCTGTGCGGACCTGGACTTTCATCTCCCACCGCGGTTCCTGGGTCACAAACGCCAAATATTGGCAAGAAAAAGCACGAAAGATTGATGACAAGCTATCTGACGCGCTACACGAACGGTTGACGCAGCGGTTTGTCGACCGGCGCGCAACGATTATGGCGAGGGTTTTGATGGACGGTTCGGAGCTGAACGCAGAGATTGATGCCAAGGAAGGCACAGTCACCGTCGAGGGCGAGCACGTCGGCCATATCAAAGGCCTGGTCTTCTCCCCCGACCCATCGATCATGGACAGTTCGGTCCGGCCGGTGTTCACGGCCGCGCGGCGTGCGATGGTCAAGGAAGTCGANAACCGGGTCCAGCAGCTGCTTGCGGACAATGACGGCGCNTTCCGACTGACGGAATCCGGACAGCTGCTGTGGCGGGAAAACCAGNTCGCCACGCTGATCAAGGGCGAGAGCCTGCTGTTCCCCGGGGTCGATGTCATCCAGAACGACATGCTGCAGGGGACCGACCGCGAAAAGATCCGCCAGCGCGCCGAAAAGTGGGTACGCGCCCACCTGCGCAACCGGATGAAGGTCTTCCACGAGTTGCAATCCGCCACGCTGCAGGGAACCGCGCGCGGGCTGGCCTTCCAGCTGGTCGAGAACTTCGGCCTGATCAACCGGGATGAAATCGCCGGGTTCCTGTCCGAACTGGGCAAGGATGAGCGCAAGGCCCTCTATGAGCAGGGCGTGCGCATCGGCCGCTTTGCGGTGTGGATGCGCGGGCTNGCCAACACCCAGCACTGGCCTTGGCGGGCACTGCTGTGGTCGCTCTGGCACGACCAGCCCGAAGTACGGGAGAAGCTCCCCGCGCAGGGGGTCAAGGTCATGCACCCCGAACACGACGTGCCGCTGTCACTGTACCAGACCCTTGGCTTTGCCGGGCTGAACCCGCCCTCGCGCGGGGATCGCAAGGACCGCCCGATCGTGGGGCAGGTCGAGGCGTTGGATCGCCTTGCCGGGCATCTGCACAGCCTGTTCCGCGCCAACCCGGATTTTGTGCAGCCTGAGGGGCTGGATAAGCAGCTGGGCTGTGACGAAGCCATGGTCCGGAAACTGATGTTCGCCTTTGGCTACGTCCCCTCGCGGCTGAGCGTGGCTGAGGCCACGGCGGCGGCGGCGGAGAGCAAAGCCAAGGCAGAAGCAGCAGCGGCGGCGAAAGCGGCGGAAGCAGCCCCCGCTGAAGCGACGCCGGCTGAAGATGCGCCCGCTGAAGCAGCGCCGGCTGAAGAGGCCGCAGCAGAAGCCCCCGCTGAAGCGGCGCCGGCTGAAGAGGCCCCTGCTGAGGCTCCGCCGGCAGAAGAAACTCCGGCTGAGACTGCCCCGGAAGCGGAAGCCCCGGCCGAGGCAACCCCCGCAGACGCGCCAGTCTGGACCCGGCGCGGGCGTGGCGCAGGCCGCCCACCCCAGCGCGACCGCCGCGCTGAGGGCGACAGCGGCAACGACGCTCAGGACAAGCATGGCGCAGGCAAGGGCAAGGGCGGCGGCAAGGGCCGGCGCCCACCCCGCAAGGGCGGCAAACCGGGCGGTAACGCCGGTGGTAACCGGGGCGGCAAGGCACCCAAGGCCGATAAGCCGATGGACCCGAACAGCCCCTTCGCCGTGCTGGCCCAGCTGAANAAGTAGCGCGCCGGTGACCGATCAACCGGCTGAAAAGCTGCGGGTCGACAAGTGGCTGTGGTTCGCCCGCTTCTTCAAGACCCGTACGCTCGCCGCCGAAGTCGCCAACGGCGGTAAAATCCGCGTCAATAAAGCCTCCGTCCGCAAGGCCTCAGCCGAGGTCAAGGTCGGCGACATCCTGACCTTCCACCAGGGGCCAAACGTGCGCGTGGTCGAAGTGCTGGGGCTGGGCAGCGCCCGGCGCCCTTACGAGGAGGCGCGCCTGCTCTACAACGACCTCGCCCCCCTGCCTGAGCGCCTGCCCCGGTCCCAACGCGACGCGCAGGGCAACCCGGCACAGGCGGNATCGGCCCCCTCGCCCGACCCCCGCACCGCCGATGTTGCCCGACGCGAAAGTGGCACCGGCCGNCCGACCAAGCGCGANCGGCGTAATCTGGACCGTCTGCGCGACCTTTGAATTCTCCGGGTTCAGCGCTAGGTTAGACGCGTAATCGCAACCAGCAGGCGCGCGTCCATGTCCCTTGAAATGATTTCCGAATTCCTCTCGCTCTCCGAGCTGCTGACCCTGCCGGCGATCCTGTCGCTGCTGACGGTATCGTTCATGGGGGTGGTGCTGGGCATCGACAACGTCGTNTTCATCGCCGTCATCGCCAAGCGTGCGCCCAAGGGGCAGGAAGAGCGCGCGCGGACGCTGGGCATCATCATGGCCATGGCCGCCCGCATCGCGCTGATCTTCTCCATCGGGCTGATGCTGCGGTTCGAGAGCGTCAAGNTGTTCAAAATGCCGTTCCTGCCCGACGACCACAGCGAGATCACGGTCAAGGGCGCGATCCTGTTCGTCGGGGGTGCTTTCCTCGTCTACAAAGCAACGCAGGAGATTTTTGAGAAGCTCGAGGGCGACCACGCCCACGGCGACGGGGAGCAGAAGCGCCTGCCGCTGCTGCAGATCCTCGCCACCCTGTTCCTGCTCAACATGGTGTTCTCGATCGACTCAGTGCTGACGGCCGTGGGCATCGCCTACCAGCAGCTGGTACCGATCATGGTCGGCGGCGTGCTGATCTCGACGTTCATCATGCTGGTGGCCGCGGGGCCACTGACCCGGTTCATGGAGCGCCACCCGACCACGGAGATGCTGGCCTTCGCCTTCATGCTGCTGATCGGCGGCATCCTGCTGGGTGAGGGGCTCCACTATGAGACTCCCAAGGCGTTGATATACGGAATCATGGGTTTCTCCATCTTCGTGGAAATGCTCAATATCCTCTCTCGGCGGCGCAAGGCGGAGCCGGTCCGGCTTCACAAATCCTCCCCCGTGAAGCTACCGGACTGACCCCAGGCCTTCCGGCGCCGAAACAAAAACAAAGAATACGACCGGTGCGGTCCACCACCCGCATCTGCTGCCCCTGTTGGAGACTGGCCCGCGCATGACCTACGTCGTCACCGATGATTGCATCAAATGTAAGTACACCGACTGCGTGGAAGTCTGCCCGGTCGACTGCTTCTACGAAGGCGAGAACATGCTCGTCATCCACCCCGACGAGTGCATCGACTGCGGGGTGTGCGAGCCTGAGTGCCCGGCGGACGCGATCCTGCCCGATACCGACCCGGACGCGACTAAGTGGATCGAGCTGAACCGCGATTTCTCTGAACAGTGGCCGGTCATTACGCTGAAAAAGGAGCCGCTGGCCGACGCCGACGACTTCAANGGCATCAGCGGCAAGCTGGAAAAGTACTTTTCCCCCACCCCCGGCAAGGGTGACTGACGCCCGGTTTCGACCTGCTGCAAGCCCGGGCCACGGCCCTCCCCCGATCTTTAGTCGTATAAGGCGACTCGGCGATGCCACACGGCATGCCGGGGCCGCATGCCTGTAACTGTGGAAAACTTAGGCGCAGAACGCTGCCTGTGTTTGTCACACAACGGTAATTTTGCTATTTTGGGNGGATGACAACAGTGAAACATCCCTTGNGCCCCGGTGCNCAGAGACGCACGGAGTNCAGGGAATTCATCAGTAGTCCAAGCAGGAATAGAACAGCCTGTTCCCGCCGCCAAGACAAAAAGAGCTAAAGAGTGAAAACAAATATGGCCCAGGACTCATTCGACGCGGGCGACATCGTCGTCTACCCAACCCACGGTGTTGGTCANGTCAAAGGCATTGAAACCCAGGACCTCGGCGACAT
Source organism: Rhodospirillaceae bacterium (assembly GCA_002711265.1). Taxonomy (GTDB): domain Bacteria; phylum Pseudomonadota; class Alphaproteobacteria; order UBA7985; family UBA7985; genus UBA7985. The sequence continues at coordinate 23,853 of PAGB01000032.1, read as the reverse complement.
TCAGGTCGAGGTGATTGTGATCCAGTTTGCCTCGGAGCGCATGACCCTGCGCGTCCCCACCGCCAAGGCGTCTCAGTCGGGCCTACGCCCGCTGTCGTCGAAGAAGGTGATGGACTCCGCCCTGACCACCCTGCGTGGTCGCGCCAAGGTGCGCCGCACCATGTGGTCCCGCCGGGCGCAGGAATACGAGGCGAAGATCAACTCCGGTGATCCGGTGTCGATCGCCGAGGTGGTTCGCGACCTGCACCGCGGGGAGGAGCAGCCTGAGCAGTCCTTCTCCGAGCGCCAGATCTACCAGTCGGCGCTGGCCCGCCTGACCCGTGAATTCGCGGCGATCGAGCAGATCGACGAAGAGTCCGCGACGGAACGGCTGGAAACGGTCCTGCGCGCGGCCTGAACCACGACGTAGACCGCAAACGTACTTCTGTCTGTATGATTGAATTGGGGGGCTCTGCCCCCCCTTTTTTTGTCTAAAGCGCCCCGGGTGTGCGCATAAAATGGAATCGAGGCGNGTTTGCTTGACCCTCCNCCTAGCAGCGGTCAAACCTCAACCCAACATAACATTCACGTCCCTGCATCCCCGTATATCGCGATGCTCGCCGACCACCCGCACCCCGTATTTCAAGGTGCCACCAGAGAGACTGCCCCATGAGTCGTCTTGACCGGTTCGAAACACTGACCGCCGCCCNCCGCTTCTGGGTCGTTTCCAGCGTCCATGGCGANCTCGGCCGCCTTGCCGCCATCCACGACGTGATCGAGCAGCGGTTCNAGCTNGGCGACCGGCTGGTCTATATGGGCAATCTGCTCGGCTACGGTCAGCAGGTCATCGACGTCATGGACGAGGTGCTGGCTTTCCGCCGCCACCTGATGGGGCGCTTCACCCTCTTTCCCCGCGATATCGCCTACCTCCGNGGCGCGCAGGAGGAAATGCTGGAGCAGATGCTGCAGCTGCACTTCGCCAAGTCCCCGCCCGCCGTGCTCGCGTGGATGCTCGAACACGGGCTGGAAGGCACGCTGCGCGGCTACGGCTCGGACGGCAGGGAAGCCGCCCGCTTCGCCCGTATGTCGGTCAGCGAAATCGCCAACTATACCGTCGGCCTGCGCAGTGCGATCCGCGCTTGGCCCGGCCACTACTCCCTGATCATGGCCATGCGGCGCGCGGCCATGGATGACCAGCGCCGGTTCCTTTTCGCGCACGCGGGCATCAACCCGAGCTTGCCACTGGATCGACAGACCGACAGCTTCTGGTGGGGGCATCCGAACTTCCTGCGCCTCGAGCGGCCCTTCGATGGTTTCCAGCGCGTGTTCGTCGGCTGGCACCCCAACCATCTGGGTATTTCCGAGATGGATCACGCCACCTTCATCGACGCCGGCTGCGGCTTCGGTGGACCGCTGCTGGCCTNCTGCATCAACGGAAACGGTGAAATCATCGAGGCCTTTGAGGCCTGATTGAGGCCTGATTGAGGTCTGATTGAGCTCTGATTTTCGCCTTGGCACGCTGTTGTGACCGGCCCGAGGCGGATGAATGGTAGAGACTGAGCTTCATCATCCTTGGTTTAACCTACTGCAATTGTTGAAGAATTTATCCGTATCTAAAGATTCCTGCGGCTACATTTAGTCAAGTTGTCGCACCTGGCTCTGGTAGGANCTTTTGCCCTTTCAATTGTCGCATTTGGTAGTACCATANGTNTCGGTCATACCAATTGNGCATTCAGCNCAGGNCAAGATACAGGGAACGGNATCATGACGGCTTACGAAGACAGCGAAACCCGCCGCGCGAATATCGCCTTTATCAAGCGGTCGATGGAGACNCCTCTCCTGAGCCGCGAGCATGAGTACGCCCTCGCCCGTGCATGGCGCGACGAAAGCAACGATGCGGCGCTCCATGAACTGATCAACGCCTANAACCGTCTGGTGGTCTCCACCGCNGGGCGCTTCAAGAACTACGGTCTGCCGGTCGGTGACCTCATTCAGGAAGGCGTCGTCGGTCTGCTCCACGCTGCCAACCGGTTTGAGCCCGACCGCGATGTGCGCTTCTCCACCTATGCGTCATGGTGGATCCGCTCCGCCATGCAGGACTTCATCCTGCGAAACTGGTCGATCGTCCGTACCGGGACGACGGCTTCGCAGAAGTCGCTGTTCTTCAACCTGCGCCGCTTGCGCTCGAAAATCGAAGAGTCCACGGGCGAGCAGCTGAACCAAGACGGCCGCGTCAAGATCGCCGAGACCCTCGGTGTGCCGCTGCGCGACGTGGAAGCCATGGAAGGGCGCCTGTCCGCCGCCGATGGCTCCCTGAACGCAGTGATCGGTGAAGACGGTGATCAGGAGTGGCAGAACATGCTCTCCGACGACCGCCCGACGCCGGAAGAGAACACCATCCTCGAACACGACAGCGACATTCGCCGCAACTGGCTCGACGAGGCGCTGGAAAGCCTCGGCGACCGCGAGGCGCAGATCATCCGCATGCGCCGCCTGACCGATGACGGTGTGACGCTCGAAGAGCTGGGCAAGTACTTCGGCGTTTCCAAGGAGCGTGTGCGCCAGCTGGAGCACCGTGCCATGACCAAGCTCAAGACTTTCATGATGGATCGGGTCAGCCAGGCCGACGATCTGTACCTCGAAAGCTGACAAACAGCCTCTTACCTTTCTCCTCCTCTGACTTCCTTCCACGATCAATGCAAAAAGGGGCGCTCCGGCGCCCCTTTTTCTTGTCAGCAATCCTTGGTTGGGCAGGTCGATCAGACCTAGCTGTCAGCGGGTGACGGCCCCTCCAGACCAAAGGCATCGTGCAGGGTCCGCACGGCCAGCTCCATATAGTCCGCGCCGACCAGCACCGAGGTCTTGATCTCGGAGGTGGTGATCACCTTGATGTTGATATTCTTCTCAGCCAGCGCGCCGAACATGGTCTTGGCGACACCAGAGTTGGTGCGCATGCCCACGCCGACGATCGAGACTTTGACGACGTCCTCATCGCTCTCCAGCTCGGTATACTGAATATCGTCGTGGCGTTCTTCCATCAGCGCCAGCGCCCGCGGCAGGTCGGACTGCCCACAGGTAAAGGTCATGTCGGTCTTGGCATCGCCGTCGATCACCGTGCGCGACTGCACGATCATGTCGACGTTGATGGCGGCGTCGCCGAGCGCGCCGAAAATCGCAGCGGCCACGCCGGGGCGGTCGGGGATCCCGATCAGGGTCACGCGGGCTTCATCGCGGGAGAAGGCGATCCCGGATACGACGTCTTTTTCCATGCTTTCATCCTCAGCGGTCACCAGGGTGCCGGGCTTGTCTTCAAAACTGGAGAGAACCTGGAGCTGGACGCCCTGGCTCATGGCGATGGACACGCTGCGGGTCTGCAGCACCTTGGCGCCGAGCGAGGCCATCTCCAGCATTTCTTCGTGGCTGACCCGATCCAGTTTGCGGGCCTTGTCGGTGACGCGCGGGTCGGTGGTGTAGACCCCGTCCACGTCGGTGTAGATATCACAGCGGTCGGCGCGCAGCGCGGCCGCCAGCGCGACGGCGGAGGTGTCCGATCCACCCCGGCCCAGAGTGGTGATGCGATTGCGCGGGCTCAGTCCCTGAAACCCCGGCACTACGGCGACTTCGCGGGTTTCGGCGAAGCGGCGCTCGATCTCGCTGGTGTCGATGTCGAGGATGCGGGCGTTGCCGTGCACGTCTTCGGTCTGGAACGGCAGCTGCCACCCCAGCCACGAGCGGGCGTCAACCCCCATGGACTGCAGGATCACCGACAAAACGCCGACCGTCACCTGTTCACCAGTAGAGACGACCACGTCGTATTCGCGGGTGTCGTAGAGTGGGGCCGCGTCAGAGACCAGCCCGACCAGACGGTTGGTCTCCCCCGACATGGCCGAGACCACCACCGCGACCTCGTGGCCGTCGTCGTGCGCCGCCTTGACCCGACGGGCGACGTTGCGAATGCGGTCGAGGTCACCCACTGAGGTGCCTCCGAATTTCATGACGATGCGCGCCATTGACCCAACCTGCTTGCGTAATAGTCTGTCAGACCTGACATAAGGGGTACAGAAACGCCTCCGAAGCTGCAACGGCAGGACACGCATGCGGGATACAAAGCAAACGAGCACCAGCACGGGCCACACGGTCGACCCGGGCGAGGTCGAGAAGTTCACCGCCATGGCGGCGAGCTGGTGGGATCCGGACGGCGACTTTCGCCCGCTGCACAAGATCAACCCGACCCGGCTGCGCTTCATCACCGAAGAGATTGCGGCACACTTCGACCGCGACCTCGACGCGCCGAACCCGCTAGCTGGGCTGCGCATCCTCGACGTCGGCTGCGGCGGCGGGCTGGTGTGCGAGCCGCTCGCGCGGCTGGGCGCGCAGGTCACCGGGGTCGACGCGACGCCGGCAAACATCCCGGTCGCGGAGATCCATGCCGAGCAGATGGGGCTGGAGATCGACTACCGCGTCGCCACGGTCGCCGAGCTGGTCGAGGCCGGAGAGCGCTTCGACGTGGTGCTGGCGCTGGAGATCATCGAGCACGTGAACGACCCGCCGGCCTTTGTCGCCGATGTCATCGGTGCCCGGGCCGAGGGCGGGCAGGTGCTGTTCTCCACCTTTAACCGCACCCTGCGCAGCTTTGCCCTCGGGATCGTAGCTGCAGAATACGTGCTGCGCTGGCTGCCGACGGGCACCCACGACTGGCGGCGGTTCGTGCCCCCGGCGGAGATGTTCGAGATGGTCGAGGCGGAGGGCCTGCACCCGCAGCGGATCAAGGGCTTCATGTTCAACCCGCTGCTCGACAAATGGCTGCTCACCGACGATACCGGCGTGTCCTACATCGCCAGCTTCCGCTCGGCGCAGGACCGGCCGCCGACCGCGCCTGAATTCGCCCTCTGACCGAGCCGGGCCGGGCCGGGCCGGATTACTTGCCCGGGCTGGAGGGCTTGAGGATCCGCATCAGCGTACCGTCGCGGTCGAAAACCACGTGCTTGAGCGCGCCACCGACGTGCAGAATCAACGCGAAGAATAGGGTGTAGGCTGCGATTTCGTGTAGGGTCTCGATCCACTCCCCGGCCTCCCCCAGACGCACCCGCCCGATCTTTGGCACTTCCGCGCCCCACAGGAAATACTGCGTACTGGTGCCCAGAAAGGTCTTGATCACCCCGGTGATGATCGACACCGACAGTGCGGCCAGAAACACCCACTGCACGGCCCGGGCCAGCCACCGCTCCCACCCCGCATGCCCCGGGTTGGCTTCGGCAAAGCCGCGCAGGATGCGGCGCACAATCCGGTAGACGATGAAAGCCAGCCCCAGAACGCCGACGGTGACGTGCAGGTCATAGACAGCATCCGGTGCGTCGTCCCAGCGGCTGATCAGCACGCCGGCGACCCACATGACCACGACCCAGAGGACGGTAAACCAGTGCAGGAGCAGGGAAAGCGGATTGTAGCCCATGGTCTCGGAATCCCTTCCGTTGCGCGCTCAAAGCTCTGATATCTTGACTAAAAGTCGAACAAAGTGGAGGATTTGGCAACAAAAAAGGGCCTCGGTCATCCCGAAGCCCTTCCTTCGTCGCCCGAACCCGTCAGAGCTGGCGAATTCGTTCTGAGCCTGGCCCTTAGATGCCGGTGGTCAGTTCGGGTACCGCGTCGAACAGGTCAGCCACGAGTCCGTAGTCCGCCACCTGAAAAATCGGGGCTTCCTCGTCCTTGTTGATCGCCACGATCACCTTGGAATCCTTCATGCCCGCGAGGTGCTGGATCGCGCCGGAGATACCGACGGCGATGTACAGATCCGGGGAGACGACCTTACCGGTCTGGCCGACCTGGTAGTCGTTCGGGGCGAAACCGGCATCCACGGCCGCGCGCGATGCGCCCACGGCGGCGCCCAGCTTGTCTGCCAGCGCGTCGAGGATAACGAAGTTGTCTGCCGAACCCATGCCACGGCCCCCGGAGACGACGACCGAGGCCGAGGTCAGTTCCGGACGGTCGCTCGCCGACAGCTCGTCAGCGACCCAGGCGGTCATGCCCGCCGCGCCTGCGCCCGCCATGTCGGAGACCGATGCCGAGCCACCTTCAGCCGCTGCAGCGTCGAAGTTGGCGGTCCGCACGGTCAGCACCTTGATGCTGTCCGAGGACTTCACGGTTGCAATCGCGTTGCCCGCGTAGATCGGGCGCTCGAAGGTTTCTGCATCGATCACGGCCGAGATGTCGGAGATCGGCTGCACGTCCATCAGCGCCGCAGCGCGGGGCAGGATGTTCTTACCCACGGTGGTCGCAGCGGCGATCAGGTGGCTCTTGCCCGCAGCAGCTTCGACCAGCAGCGGCGCAATGTTTTCCGCGATGGCGTTGGAGTAGGCATCGTCGCCCGCCTTCACCACGGCCGAAATACCGTCGATCTTCGCCGCAGCGTCAGCGGCGGCAACCGCACCTTCGCCGACGACAATCGCGGTGATGTCGCCACCGATGGACTTGGCCGCGGTCACGGCTGCCAGCGATCCGTCCTTGATGCCGTCAGCATCGTGTTCGAGAAAAATCAGAATGCTCATGGTTCGTGTTCCCTCTTTTCTCAGACGACTTTGGCGTCGTTTTTCAGTTTATCAACCAGCTCGCCCACGTTGCCGACGATAACACCGGCTGCGCGTGCTGGTGGCTCGGTCACTTTGACCGTGGCTAGACGCGGTGCCGCGTCGACGCCCAGATCAGCGGGCGTCATGGTGTCGATCGGCTTCTTTTTTGCCTTCATGATGTTCGGCAGCGAAGCATAGCGCGGCTCGTTCAGGCGCAGATCGGCGGTGATGATCGCAGGCAGCGGCATGGTTACAACCTGCAGGCCGGCGTCGACTTCGCGGGTGACTTTGAGCGTGTCGCCGTTCTTCTCGACCTTGGAGGCGAAGGTACCCTGCGGCCAGCCCAGCAGGGCCGCCAGCATCTGGCCGGTCTGGTTGTTGTCGCCGTCGATGGCCTGCTTGCCCAGAACCACGATGCCGGGCTCTTCCTTCTCGACGATCGCCTTGAGCATCTTGGCCAGCGCCAAGGGCTGCAGGTCTTCGTCGCTCTCGACTAGGATGCCGCGGTCAGCGCCCATGGCGAGGGCGGTGCGGATGGTTTCCTGGCTCTTGGCCTCACCCATGGACACGGCAATAATTTCTTCAACGATGCCCGCTTCCTTCATCCGGATTGCTTCTTCAACCGCAATCTCGTCAAAGGGGTTCATGGACATCTTCACGTTGGCCAGATCGACAGCGCTGTTGTCCGGCTTCACCCGGATCTTCACGTTGTAGTCCACCACGCGCTTTACACATACGAGCGCCTTCATCGGCTGAGCCTCTCACACTTCCAAGGTAAAATCGTCATTTCACTATGCGGGTCGGCGGGCTCGGTCAAGGGGTGCGAAGTCGCACGCGACCGGGCCAGACACCCTACTGCGGCCGCAAGACAGCATGACCGTGGTGAAACGACAATCCCATGCGCGGCACATCTCCCCGCAAAATCGGCATGCTTGACCCGTGCACAGTGATCAGGCACCGAAGGGACATGCAAACGCTTATACCCCAATCTCAGGCCTTTACGCTGCTGGGCATGTCCGGCGTGGGCAAGACCACGCTGGCGCTGAAGCTTCCGCGAGAGCGCTGGTTCCATTACTCCGGCGACTATCGGATCGGCACCCGTTATCTGGGCGAGGCCATTCAGGACGACCTCTATCTGGCCGCCATGCGGCAGCCTGAACTGGCGACCCTGCTCAAGTCGGACAGCATCTATATCCGCTCGAACATCAGCATGGATAACCTTGCGCCGCTGAGCCAGTGGATCGGCACGCTGGGCCGCAGCGATCAGGGCGGCCACGGGCGGGCTGAGTTTGCCCGCCGGCAGAGCCTGCACGAGCAGGCCGAAATCGCTGCCCTGCTCGATGTCGGGTACTTCATGGACCGCGCCTCGACCGTCTACGGCTATGATCACTTCCTGGTCGATGCCGGGGGCAGCCTGATCGAAGTCGTGGATCTCGATAACCCGGCGCAGGATCCGGTGCTGCAGCACCTGACCCGGCGCACGCAGCTGGTCTACATCGAAGCCCCGGACGCGCACGTCGAGCGCCTGATCGAGCGCACCATCGCCTACCCCAAGCCGATGTTCTACCGTACAGCCTTCCTCGACGCGGCAATTGCCGACTACAGCGCGGAGACCGGCATCGCCTCGGCCAACGACTTCGCACCGCTAGAATTCGTCAAGTGGGTGTTCCCGCGCCTGATCCACGCCCGCCGCGAACGATACGAGCGGCTGGTGGAGGCGGGTCTCGCCCGGCGCGTGGCTGCCGACGACATTGCGCGGGTGGAAACCGAAGCCGAATTCCTCGATCTTGTAGGGCAAAGCGAATAGGGCGCGCTGCGCGTTCGAGTGCCCCAGTCAGAACCAGAGACCGACCGACCATGCCGATCCGAGTACCCGACGGACTTCCCGCCACTGAAACGCTCCGCAGCGAGGGTGTTAAGGTCATGCGCGAAAGCCGGGCGGAGAAGCAGGATATCCGCCCGCTGCGGATCGCCATTCTCAACCTGATGCCGCTGAAGATCGCCACTGAAACCCAGCTGGCGCGGCTGCTCGGCACCACCCCGTTGCAAGTCGACCTGACGCTGGTCGAGACCTCGACCTACCGGGGCACCAACACCGCCTCCGAGCACATGGACGCCTTCTACCGCGCCTGGGACGAGGTGCGCTCCGAGCGCTTCGACGGTTTCATGGTCACCGGTGCACCGATCGAGACCCTTGAATTTCAGGATGTGAAGTACTGGCCCGAGTTGCAGGAAATCTTCGACTGGACCACCACCAACGTCTTTTCGATGTTCGCCATCTGCTGGGGGGCACAGGCCGCCCTGAATCACTTCAACGGCGTGCCCAAGCACCTGATCACCGAAGTGCCCAAGCGCTTCGGCATCTTCGAGCACCAGAACCTCGCGCCCTCCCACCCGCTGATGCAGGGGATCGCAGACCTGTTCGAAATTCCGGTGTCCCGCCACACGGAGAACCACCGCGCCGACGTCGAGCCCATCGACGGGCTGACCGTGCTGGCCGAGAACGAGACCGCTGGGCTCGGCCTGCTCGCCGACGACGCCAACCGCCGTTTCTACATGTTCAATCATCTGGAGTACGACAGCCAGACGCTGCGCGAGGAATACGACCGCGACGTCAAGGCCGGGCAGACCATCGTTCTGCCCCACAACTACTTCCCGAACGACGACCCGGCACAGACCCCACCCAACAAGTGGCGCAGCCACGCGCACATGCTCTACGGCAACTGGGTGAACTGGGTGTACCAGAACACGCCCTTCAATCTGGATGATCTCTGAGAGTTGGCGCGGTCGATCCCGACCGGCGGCGGCGGTCAGACTTCGTAGCTGATCAGCGATTCAACCCGGACGCCCCGGCCCTCGATTTCATCGCGCCCGCCCAGTCCGTCGAGTTCGATCAGGAACAGGGCGCAGGCTGGCACGGCCCCGAGCTTGCGGACCAGCTCGACCGTAGCCCCCGCCGTGCCGCCGGTCGCGATCAGGTCATCAACAATGACCACCCGCTGCCCCTGGCTCAGCGCGTCGACGTGGATCTGCAGTGTGTCCGAACCGTATTCGAGATCGTAGGAGTGGGTCACGCAGTCGTAGGGCAGCTTGCCTTCCTTGCGCACCGGGATGAAGGGCAAGCCCATCTGTGCCGCCACGGCGGGGGCAAAGATGAAGCCGCGTGCTTCGATCCCGGCAATGGCGTCAGCCTTCAGCTCTGCAGCACGCGCAGCAAACTGGGCGGTGACTTCGCGCATGGCGGCGCCATCGGCGAGCAGCGGTGTGATATCTTTGAAAAGGATGCCTGGCTTGGGGTAGTCCGGAACGTCACGGATCAGCGCGCTCAAGTCCATGGGTTCGTCTCTCCGGGTCGTCCATACGGCATGAACCCTCATGCCGTATGGTCGCCGGAGACACAACAGATTACTTGGACGCTTTTGCCACAGGCACAGGCACAGGCCTGTTAACGGCCCGGGGATCACGGGCATTGACGGACGAACGAGCGTTCCACACAGGCTGCTGCGGGGTCGCAGCGGGCTTTGCAAGGTTCGCTCGGAACAAAATCATATGGCTTGTCATAGAGCACCTCATACGCAATGATTACGTAGACACTAGCACAAAGACTCGAAGGACGCAAATTTTGCGCTTAATCCCGTGAAAAAGAAGGCACCAAAGTGGTTTAGGGCCTGGCGGAAAGGGCTGAAACTGACGCAGAAGCAGGCCGCTTATCTGCTCGGGCTGAAGTCGCGCATGGTCCAGAACTACGAGAGCGGCACTCACGATATCCCGCTCTACATCCGCCTTGCCATGGCCTCGCTCAGCAACGGCGTGACCGACTTTGAAGACAATGAATTCAAGCGTCCAGGCAAGTCTCTGGCACTGATTGCCAGTGCCGGACTGGCGGCGTCCAAGGAAGCCGGTAAGGAAGAGAAGGCCCGGAAGAAGGTGAAGAAGGCTGAAGCCGAGGAAGCCAGAGCCGCCACCGCTGCCAAGGAAGAAACCGGCAGCGGCGCTGCGCAAGCCTGAGGGTGCAAACAATACCCCTGATTGAATAACATGCGTCTTAGTGGACAGGTGCAGCCCGAAAACTAGATGATTGCCCAGTGTTTGTTCGGGACTGAAGTGAAGGCGTCGGCATGGAAAAATCCACGGTCTTAAGGGTCACTTTCGGCGTGGCTGTGGCCCTCGCCGTCCTTGCCACCTTCGCCATTCTGCTGCTCAACCCCATCCTCCGCCAGATCGAGCTGCTGCCCGATCAGGGCGCGGCCTGGTACTACTGGAAGCTGCCAGAGCCTGATTTTTGGAGCCGGGCTACGGCGTGGGGCTTCTATGTCGCCCATCAGCTGTTCTTCTGGGGCCTGATCCGCTGGGCGGTGGTCAACCGAGACCGGTTGCGTGACCGCGGCGCGCTGCATCCGGTGAACATTGTCGGCCTGCTCGGCACGGCGGCCTTTGTCGGCCTGCACTATCTGCAGACGGCGGTTTGGTACGATGGGTTGGCCCAGGACACCTCGGTCTGTTCCTCGCAGCTGTTGGTGATCTTCCTGCTGGTCATCGTGCTGATCATGGAGGCACCCCGGCGGGGCATCGCCTTCGGCCATGGCGGCCGCTGGCTGGCGCCGGCGCGGCAGTGGCTGATCCGTTACCACGGTTATTACTTCGCTTGGGCTGTAGTCTACACCTACTGGTTCCACCCAATGGAGACCACGCCGGGGCATCTGACTGGCTTTTTCTACACCTTCCTGCTGCTGATTCAGGGGGCTTTCGTCTTCACCCGCGTCCACACCAACCGCTGGTGGACGGCGATCCTCGAAGTCTCGGTGCTGGCCCATGGGGTCACCGTGGCCGTGGTCGCGGGACAGGAATTCTGGCCGATGTTCTTCTTCGGTTTTGCCGCCCTGTTCGTGGTCACGCAGATGCACGGACTGGGCCTGCCCCGCTGGGTGCACTGGCTGGTCTACGCCGCCTTCATCGGCGGGGTGCTGTGGGTCTATGCGGTCGCCGGGCGCGGCTGGGTGAACCTCAACGAGATCCTGCGTATTCCGATCATCGACTACGGTCTTGTGCTGGTGCTGGGCGGCGGGCTGGTGCTGTGGCAGCGGCGGCGGATGCGCGCCCGCAAGGACGCCAAGCCCGAGGCCTGATGCCTCAGACCGCGGGGGTGAGCAGGCCGTTTCGCCACCTATTTGGCCCAGTCGGGATCCTCTTTGTTCAGGAAGGCAGCGACGCCGTGGGCAGCTTCCTCGCCCTCCCACGTGTCGGCAAGGCGCTGGATGGAGTCCTCAATCACTGCCTCGTCTATCCCAGCCCCCAGCGAGCGGGCGTGGGCCTTGGCCGCAGCCACTGCGCCCGGCGCCACGGACAGATAAGGCACGACCTCAGCCTCGACAGCCTCATCCAGCTCAGCGCCGGACACACGCTGGGCGATAATGCCGAGGTCCATCGCTTCGGCTGCATCGAACAGCCGCGCCGACATGAAAACGCGTCGCGCCTTGCCCTCGCCCATGCGCGCAATGACGTAGGGACCGATGGTCGCCGGGATCAGACCCAGACGGGTTTCGGTCAGCCCGAACCGCGTCGCCTCGTCGGCGATCACGCTGTCACAGACACAGGCCAGCCCGATACCACCGCCGATGGCCGCGCCATGGATGCGCCCGATCAACGGCTTCGGCATCTCGTTCAGGGCATTCAGCATCAGGGCCAGCTTCCGGGCTTCGGCGATCCGCGTCGCCCGATCCGCCTTGATCTGCGCGGTCATCCAGTTGAGGTCGCCGCCGGCGCAAAAGACCTTACCCGCGCCAGAAAGCACCACGGCGCGAACCGCCTTCGACCCACCCAGCGCGCGGGCGGCAGCGGTCAGATCCTCGATCAACGCGGCTGACAGGGCGTTGCGCCGCTCGGGTAGGTTCAGGGCCACGGAGGCGACACCGCGTTCGTCGATCCGCACTTCCAGCGTGTCGTAACTCAAGATCCACCTCCCTTCCGCAGAGATTGGCCAAAGGCGCTGGCGTGGGCAAGCCGGTCCCGGTCCAGCCCGGTTTCAAAGCCGTGTTCATGGAGCAGAGTCACCACCGCTTCGGTTGCAACATTGCCCTTAGCACCGGGGGCGTAGGGACACCCCCCCAGACCCGCGATGGCACTGTCGAAAACCCGCAGACCGCGCTCGAGGCTCACCGCGATATTGTCCAGCGCACGGCCACCGGTGTCGTGGAAATGACCAGCCAGACAGCGCACCGGCACCACCGCCAGCACCGCATCAAGCATGGCCGAAATGGCCTCAGGGGTTGCAGCGCCAAGGGTATCGCCCAGCGAGACCTGGTAGCACCCCATGTCGATCAGCGCTGCAGCGACCCGGGCCACACTCTCCGGCGGCGTCGGGCCGTCATAGGGGCAATGGGTCACGCAGGAGACGTAGCCGCGCACCGGCACACCGGCGGCGCGGGCGGCATCGACCACGGGCTGGAAACGCTGCAGGCTCTCAGCGATCGAACAGTTGATGTTGTTCTGACTGAAGCCCTCCGAGGCCGCGCCAAAGACCGCGATTTCGTCGGCGCGGGCCGCCATGGCGCGCTTGAAACCCTGCATGTTCGGGGTCAGAGCCGCGTAGGTGACAGCCGCCGAACGGGTGATGCCCTGCATGACTTCGGCCGCGTCGGCCAGCTGTGGCACCCACCGAGGCGAGACGAAACTGGTCACCTCGATCTTGGAAAAGCCGCAGCGCGACAGCCGGTCGACAAGCTCGATCTTGTCAGCGGTGGCGATCATGGTCGCTTCGTTTTGCAGCCCGTCGCGGGGCGCCATTTCGAATAGGGTGACGCGCTCAGTCATCGATAGGCTCCAGCGCAACAAGGACGGTCCCGTCGGCAATCTGATCCCCTACCGCCGCGAGCACGTCGAGGACGACGCCGTCCCGGGGGGCGCAAAGCCTGTGCTCCATCTTCATGGCCTCCAGCACCAGAAGGGGTTCACCCTGCGTGACAGCCTGACCGGCTTGGGCAAAGACCTGCTGCACCAGCCCCGGCATCGGCGCTTGAATGGCGTTGGTGGCAACGCCTGCCGCGTCAGCTTGCACCAGCGGGTCGGGCACCTCGAAGCCAAAGCTGCGCCCGTCTGCGAAGACGGCGATCGAATTGCCGGTTCTGATCAGACCCACGGCGAAGCTGTTTCCTTCGCAGGTCAGCTCGAAGCGGGTTTTGGAAGACGTCGGGGTCACAGACAGGGACAGATCGAAACTTTCACCCTGCACCCGAAAGTGCCGGGCTCCCACAATACTTACCGCGAACGACAGGCCTTCGCCCTGTTCCCCCAGTTCGACGTGCTGGGTACCCTCTGCCCAATGGCGCCAGCCGATCAGCTGCGCCCACGGGTCTGGCGAGGGTCGGTCATCCAGCAAGCCAAGCCCACCGACGGCCGCCAGCGCAAACACGTACGGCGGGGCTGGTGCCTGCTCCAAAAGCGAGATCAATTCTCGATCGATCAGGCCGGTATCGACCCGACCGGCGGCAAAGCCTTCGTGCCGGGACAGGGCAACGAGAAAATCGAGATTGGTCACCGCACCGGCGATCTGGCTGTCCGACAAGGCCTCCACGAGCCGATTGAGTGCTTCCTCGCGGGTCGCACCGTGGGCGATGACCTTGGCGATCATCGGGTCGTACCAGGGGCTGATCTCATCGCCGGCCCGCACCCCGCTGTCGATCCGGACCGCGCCCGGCGCGAAGGCCGTCGCGGCAGGAAAGGACAGGTGATCAAGCCGGCCGGTCGCCGGCAGGAAGCCCTTGCTCACGTCTTCGGCGTAGACGCGGGCTTCGAAAGACCAGCCGTTAATCGACAGATCCTGCTGCGTCATGGGCAGCGGCTCACCGCTGGCCACCCGCAGCTGCAGCTCCACAAAATCCAGTCCGGTGATGGCTTCGGATACGGGGTGCTCGACCTGCAGGCGGGTGTTCATTTCCATGAACCAGAAGCCGTCTTCGCGCAGTGGTCCGGTGCCGTCGACGATGAACTCTACCGTTCCCGCCCCGGCATAGCCGATGGCCCTTGCCGCATCGGTGGCGGCCTTGCCCATGGCCGCGCGCACGCTTGCCGGCATATCGGGGGCCGGGGCCTCCTCGATGACCTTCTGGTGTCGCCGCTGCAGGGAGCAGTCGCGCTCAAACAGATGGATGACGTTGCCGTGCCCGTCGCCGAACACCTGAATCTCGATGTGGCGCGGCTGGGCAATGTACCTTTCAACGAGGCACACCGGATCACCGAAGCTGGCCTGTCCCTCTCGCTGTGCGCCGTCGAGCGCGGCCCTGAAAGCCGCAGGTTCCCGGACCAGCCGCATGCCCTTGCCACCGCCGCCCGCGCGGGCCTTGATCATCACCGGATAGCCGATTTTGTCGGCCTCGGCGGCCAGCACCTCGGGATCCTGACTTTCCCCGTGATAGCCCGGGACGACCGGCACACCCGCCTCGATCATCAGCGCTTTGGCGGCATCTTTGCGGCCCATGGCCCGGATCGCCGCGGCAGAGGGGCCGATGAAGACGAGGCCTTCGGCTTCCACCGCCTCCACAAAGGCCGGGTTCTCGCTGAGAAAGCCATAGCCGGGGTGGATGGCTTCCGCGCCCGTACGCTTGCAGGCATCTATGATCTTTGCGGGCTGGAGGTAGCTTTCAGCCGCCGCTGACGGGCCGATGGCAACGGCTTCATCGGCCATGGCAACGTGCTTTGCCTCCGCATCAGCATCGGCGTAGACCGCGACCGTCTGGATGCCGAATTTGCGGGCCGTGGCGATAACCCGGCAGGCAATCTCGCCGCGGTTGGCAATCAGGATTTTGCTGAACACCAGCCCGGCCCCTACATCCGGAACACACCGAAGCGGGTGTCTTCGATGGGGGCATTGAGCGCAGCCGAAAGCGACAGAGCGAGCACATCCCGCGACTTGCGCGGGTCGATGATGCCATCATCCCAGAGCCGGGCAGAGGCATAGAGCGGGTGCGACTGTTCCTCGAACATGTCGATCGTCGGCTGCTTGAACGCGGCTTCGTCCGCCTCGCTCCAGCGCTCACCCGCGCGCTCGATCGCGTCACGCCTGACCGTTGCCAGCACGCCGGCGGCCTGCTCGCCACCCATGACGGCAATTCGGCTGCTGGGCCAGGTCCACAGGAACCGGGGGCTGTAGGCCCGCCCAGCCATGCCATAGTTCCCGGCGCCGAAGGATCCGCCGACCAGCATGGTGATTTTCGGCACTTTGGTGGTCGCAACCGCCGTCACCAGCTTGGCGCCGTCCTTGGCAATGCCGCCGTTCTCGTAGGTACGGCCGACCATGAAACCGGTGATGTTCTGCAGGAATACCAGCGGGATCCGCCGCTGCGAGCACAGTTCGACGAAGTGCGCGCCTTTGACCGCCGCGTCGGAGAATAGGACGCCATTGTTGGCGATGATGCCCACGGGCATGCCCATGACGTGGGCGAAGCCACAGACAAGGGTTTCGCCGTAGCGCGCCTTGAATTCATCGAACCGGGAGCCATCCACCAGCCGGGCGATGACTTCACGGATGTCATAGGGGGTGCGGAGATCGGCGGGAACAAGGCCGAGAATTTCCGCGGGGTCGTAGAGCGGGGGTTCGACCGGCTGCATTTCGAGGTTCGAGGGCTTGACCCGGTTGAGGCTGGAAACCGCCTCCCGCGCCAGCGCCAGCGCGTGGGCATCGTCTTCGGCCAGATAGTCCGCGACGCCGGAGAGGCGCGTATGCACGTCGCCGCCGCCGAGCTCTTCGGCCGTCACCACTTCACCCGTGGCTGATTTCACCAGCGGCGGCCCGGCGAGGAAGATCGTCCCCTGTTCCCGGACGATGATGGTGACGTCGGACATGGCGGGGACGTAAGCCCCACCCGCCGTGCACGAGCCCATGACCACGGCAATCTGGGGGATGCCCTTGGCCGACATGTTGGCCTGATTGAAGAAGATGCGCCCGAAGTGGTCCCGGTCGGGGAAGACTTCATCCTGATTGGGCAGGTTGGCACCACCGCTGTCGACCAGATAGAGGCAGGGCAGGTTGTTCTGCTCTGCGATCTCCTGCGCGCGCAGGTGCTTTTTCACCGTCATCGGAAAGTAGGTGCCGCCCTTCACCGTCGCATCGTTGCAGACGATCATGCATTCGCGGCCGGAAACCCGGCCGATGCCGGTGATAATCCCCGCCGAGGGGCTCGCCCCGTCGTAGAGCCCGTATCCGGCGAACAGGCCGACTTCGAGAAAGGGTGAACCGGGATCGAGCAGCCGGGCAACACGCTCGCGCGGTAGCAGCTTTCCCCGGCTCAGGTGCCGTTCGCGCGCCTTGTCCCCACCCCCGGCACGGGCCTGTTCGGCGGCGGTCTCGGTCAGCGACAGCGCGGCTTCGTGCGCGGCCTGATTGCTCTGGAAGGCCTCGGCCTTGGTCGATACTGCAGAACGGAAAACCCCCATCAGCCCATCGCCCCCATCAGTTCCCGCCCGATCAGCATCCGTCGGATCTCAGAGGTGCCGGCGCCGATCTCCATGAGTTTCGCATCGCGGAAAAGCCGGCTGACGGGCGTGTCGTTCATGAAGCCTGCCCCACCCATGGCCTGCACGGCCTGGTGCGCGACGACCATGGCTTCCTCGGAGGAGTAGAGGACACAGGCGGCTGCATCCTGTCGCGTGACTTCGCCCCGGTCGCAGGCACGGGCGACTTCATAGACGTAGGCGCGGGCCGAGTTCAGCTTGGTGTACATGTCCGCGATCTTTCCCTGCATGAGCTGGAAATTTCCAATCGGTTGGCCGAACTGCTTGCGTTCGACGAGATAGGGCATGATTTCATCGAGGCAGGCCGCCATGATGCCGGTGCCGATCCCCGAAAGCACAACGCGCTCGTAGTCCAGCCCGGACATCAGGACCTTAACACCTTGCCCCTCTTCGCCCAGAATATTGTCGAAGGGCACCTCGCAGTCCTGAAACACCAGCTCGACCGTGTTCGAACCCCGCATGCCCAGCTTGTCGAAGTGATCGGACTGGCTGAAACCGGGCATGTCCTTTTCGATGATGAACGCCGTGATCCCCTTGGAGCCCGCCGCGGGGTCGGTTTTGGCGTAGACCACCAGCGTGCCGGCCTCACCCCCGTTGGTGATCCAGTACTTGCTGCCGTTGAGAATGAAGCGGTCGTTGCGCTTCTCCGCGTGGAGCTTCATGCCGACGACATCGGAACCCGCCCCGGCTTCGGACATGGCCAGCGCGCCGGCCCGCCGGCCCGAGATCAGGTCGGGCAGGTACTTGTTTCTCTGCGCGTCGGTGGCGTTGAGCTGCAGCTGGTTCACGCACAGGTTCGAGTGCGCACCGTAACTCAGGCTGACCGAGGCGCTGGCCCGGGCAATTTCCTCGACCACCACGGTGTGCGCGAGGTAGCCCATGCCGGCACCGCCGAAGCGCTCAGGGACGGTAATGCCCAGCAGGCCGAGCTCGCCCATCTCCTGCCACAACCCGGCGGGGAATTCGTTGTTGGCATCGATCTCAGCGGCCATGGGTTTGACGCGATCCTGCGCCCAGCGGTGAACGACATCGCGCAAGGCGTTAACGTCTTCGCCCAGATCAAAATTCATTGACCCTAAAAACATGCCCTGTCCTCCTCCTGCGACCCACCAACCGGGCGGTCCCTGCCCCCTGTCCGATGCCTTGTTCGGCGTCGTCCAGCCTGGCTGCTTCTCTGACCGGCCCAAATCCGGCGATCATGTCAACCGAATTAAGCAACCCTTCGCCCTGTGCGAGACTGAATTCAAGGGCCGCCGACGCCCTTCGATCGTGATGGAGCCAATCCAGCGGCTGCGAGGAGAGCACCACAGCGTGCACGCATTGCAGCGAGGCCATGACCCGCCAATGGCATGACCGGCACTGTCGGATTGAGAGAGGGGGTCGAAGTGGTGCTGGTAAGGTGACTCGAACACCCGACCCACGCATTACGAATGCGTTGCTCTACCAACTGAGCTATACCAGCACCGCACTTCATCTTCAGAACGCCTTGGTTCGCGCCCTGAGCAGCGGTTAAATAACCGATAAAGCCATTCGGGATCAAGACGCCGCGTCACCCGCCACAGATCCGCTCAAGCGCGGCAGGGTTACCACAAACTCACAGCCCTCTGCCCGGTCCGCAAGCCGGATCTGCCCGCCGTGGACCTCCACCAAGGTCTTGACCAACGCCAGACCGAGGCCGGTGCCACCCCCTTCGCGGTCGGTGGTGAAAAAGGCGCTGAAGATGCGATCGGCGTTGGCCGGAGATACCCCCGGGCCATCATCAATCACCCGCAGTCTGACCTGAGCCGTCGCCGGCTCGATGACCAGCCGAGGCTCGCCCTTGCCGTGGTGCAGGGCGTTGTCGATCAGGTTGCGCACCACAGAAGCGAGGTTGTCACCGTCCATGGCCACGCGAATGTCGTCCTCACCTCTTGCACCGATGCCGGTGTCGGTGTCGGCGCGCTCGATCCCGAAGGACTGGCCCAGATCGGCGTAGTGGCGCTGCAGATCCAGCAGCAGCGCCCCCAAACGGCTCTCCCCTGCCCCGCCGGGCTGCATGACGTCGGCGCGGGCCAGTTCCAGCAAGCAGGTTACCAGCCGGGCCAGCCGGTCGCTGTCCTTGGCGATGTTATCGAGAAAGCGGGCGCGTCGGTCTTCGTCCATGCTCGCCGCGTGATCGCGCAGCAGCTCGACCGCGCCCTGAATGCTGGTCAGCGGGGTCTTGAATTCGTGGCTGACGTTTGCGGCAAACTCGCGGATATAGGCCGACCGGGTTTCAAGGGTGTTGGCCATGGCGACCACCGCCTCGGACAGTTCGGCAATATCGGCGGTGACGGGGTAGCGCAGCGGCCTGATCCCGCTGCGGCGCCCGTCGGCGACCAGCTTGGCCTGGTGAATCAGCCGCGACACCGGGCCGACGATGGTCGCCACGAGAAACAGCGACAGCGCCATCGCCATCACCGCCAGCAGCACCCCGCCGACGATAAAGATCCGCACTTTGCTGCGCAGCGCATTGCGCAGGGTCGAAGGCGTGCGTCCCAGCAGCACCCCGCCAACCACTCGGTTGTCGAGGATGATCGGCGCGGCGACATGAACGCGGATGCCCGAAGACCGCTCGAAGGCGTTGAAACCGCGCTGGCCCTCGGCAAATTCCTCCTTCTCCCGCAGCAGCGAGACGATCTCACCCCGCAGCGCGCGCTCGACCTCTGGCAGGTGCGCGACGCTCCGGCCGACATTCTCGGCCGTGCTGGCGACGATCGTACCGCGGTGATCGAGCACGCGGATCGAAGACAGGGTGAAGCGGTGGGCTTCGACGATTACCGGGCTGATGTCCTTTCCCACGGCCTCGGGCAGCCAATGCGTGGGTGAGGGGGTCCGGCGCGGCACAGGCGCCGGCGGCAGCGGCTTGTCGCGTGCGAGATCGAGTACGGGTGGCCGCGGGCGCCAGGGCTCCCCCTTGGAGGTATCAACGGCGAAGGCGGGGTCGACGGGATGCGACAGCCCACCACCGTCGAGCGAAGAGGTTCGGTTGCGCTCCAGCGCAGCCCGGTACGAAGCGGCAATGAAGGCCGTCTGCGAGAGCAGCGCGGACTCAGTCTGCCGCAGCAGGGCCGACTCATAGAGCCGCATGGCAAACACCCCGCTCAGAGGTGCGATCAGCAGGATCAGATTGACGGCAAGAAGCAGGGTCGACAGCCGCGGGCGCCCGAGCAGGCGCCCAAACCGCTCAGAGGGCGGCTTACCCGGCGGCGGTGAAGCAGGCGCAGATGCGGGATCGGGTGCGACCATGGGTCAGCGGGGCCTCAGCAATCGCCGAGCTTGTAGCCGATGCCGTGGACGGTCTCGACCGGGTCGGCGCCGATGTCGGCAAACTTCTTCCGCACCCGGCGGACGTGGCTATCGATGGTGCGGTCGGAGACGATGCGCGAGAGCTCGTAGGCGCTGCTCATCAGGTCATCGCGCGAATAGACCTTGCCCGGGCGCTGCATCAGCGTGCGAATGATGCCGAATTCGGTCAGGGTCAGCACGATCTGGGTATCATCCCAGCTGCCGGTGAAGTCGTCGAGGTTCAGCGAAAGCCGGCCGTGCTGCATGATTGCAGTGCCCTCGTCGCGGGGGGCCTTGGCGTCTTCAAGCCGGCGCAGCACCGCCTTGACCCGTGCCACCAGCTCCCGTGGGGAGAAGGGCTTGGTCATGTAGTCGTCCCCGCCCAGCTCAAGGCCCAGCACGCGGTCGATCTCATCATCACGGGAAGACAGGAAGATGATCGGGGTGCGGCTGGTCTGGCGGATGCGGCGGCAGACTTCGGTGCCGTCCAGCTCCGGCATGGTGATATCGAGCACGATCAGGTCCGGCCGCTCTGTCGCGAAGCGCTCGAGCGCCTGCGCGCCGTCACCGGCTTCGAGGGTGTCGAAGCCTTCCTTATCGAGGGCAAACTGCACAACTTCGCGGATATGGGGGTCGTCGTCGACGACGAGAATGCGGTTCATCTTGGCTCTCAGAAACACCGGAATGACAACAGCTTAAGCCCCGAGCAGGGGCTTGAAAAGCCACTGCACAGACTTTCCAAATATTGATCCCGAATGTGCAAATTCTGCTCAAACTGGTAGAACCGCGTTGAGACCAGCCCGCAGCCCGCTACCCTTTGCCCGAAACAGGATCTCCATGCCCGACCCGACCTTTGACCTGGTGATTTTCGACAACGACGGCGTGTTGATCGACTCAGAGAAACTGGCCGCGCGTGGCAACGCCGAACTACTGACCGGGCTGGGCTACCCCATGACCGCCGAGGACTGCGAGCGCCGCTTTGCCGGGCTGTCAGACCGGGACATGGTCGCCGAGCTGCGCGCTGAAGGCGCCGTCCTGCCCGATGATTTCATCGAGCAGATGTATGCCATCTCCGAGCATGCCTTTCTCACCGAGCTGGAGCCGATCGCAGGGGTGCGGTCCGTGGTCGAGCTGGCGCAGTCGCGCGCGGCCATTGCCGTCGCGTCCAACGCACCGCGCGCCAACGTGCTGCGCAATCTGATCACCACCGGATATGACGACCTGATCCCGGCGTCTGCGTGTTTCTCCGGCCTCGATGTCCCCAGACCCAAGCCAGCGCTGGACCTGCACCGGGCGGTGCTGGCGCACTTTAACCTCGCGCCCGCGCGGGCGCTGGTGATCGAGGACTCGCCCGCCGGCGCCAGCGGCGCCCGGGCGGCCGGGATCGATGTCATCGGCGTGCTCTACGCCGTCCCGGATGAGATGAAGCCGCAACGCCGCGAGGCCTTTGCCGCCCTTGGCGCCCTCGCCGTGCTGGACAGCCCCGCTGAACTGGCCGAAACTCTCCGACAGCTCTTGCCAGAGGAATAGTTCATGACCGCCCAAGATACCGAACAGAACCAGCTCCCCGTGATGCAGATTTGGCGCGAGGCCTACGGCTTCGTGTTCTCCGTGCCGCTGCGGGTGATCCTGACCGCGTTGCTTCCTCTGGGGCTCTACGCGCTCGCGGCGTCCTGGATTCAGGTGCAGTTCCTCAACGAGGCCGCTGCCGAGGTGATGGCGGCCTCGAACGAGCTGGCGGTCCTCGACCCCAATGCTGCCGAGGCTGAATTCGGCGCCGCCATGCTCCAGATGGTGCAAGCGGGGATCAGCATGATGCAGTGGCTTGTACCGCTGTTGGTTCTCGGCGGGCTCGCTGGCGCGGCCATGGCCGCCGCCTGGCACCGGACCACGCTGATCGGCCTGGATGCCGAGCGAACGGGCCTTGGCCTGCATTTCGGCCGGACCGAACTCAGCTATTTCTACCGTGCGGCGGTCATGGTGCTGCTGACGACGCTGGGGCTGGTGGCTGCCGGGGTGATCATTGGCATCCTAACTGGCGTGCTGTCGGCCTTCGTACCCAGCCTCGCCGCCACTTTTTCGATCCTGACAGCAGGGGTGATGATTCTGCTATGGCTCTATCTTTGGGCGCGGCTGATCCTGTGCCTACCCGCGGCTGCGCTCGGCATCTACGAGTTTGGTATTCGGACCGCGTGGCGCGCGACCCGGGGACACGTCGGGCGGCTGATGCTGATCTACGCCGGCCTACTGATCCCCTTCAGCGTGCTGGGTTTTCTGTTCGATAATGGGATCAACCGGATTCTGTTCCAGGGCGTGGCCGACGTGAGCACGCTCGACGCGACGCAGCTGAACCTCAAGACGTGGGTGGCGATGGTGCCCACCTTCATCATCACCGCCTTCACGACAGCACTGGTCGCCAGTGGCATTTCCTACACCTACTACCGGCTCGGCCAGCCGCCCTCGTGGGTCGAAAAGGTCTCCTGACCCCTCCTCTGGCGGGCACTTAACACCGGCGAGCTACAGCAGCAGCCCAACTTCGGAAATCGCTTCAGCGACCGCGAGCGCCTGCACGGTCTCCTTCACGTCGTGAACGCGGAACAGGCTGACCCCGGCCCCGAATCCTGCCAGAACAGCCGCCAGTGACCCACCCAGCCGCTCTTCCGGCCCCGCCGGGGTGATCTTGGCGATGAACGACTTACGCGAGGCACCAAGCAACACTGGCCAGCCGGCGTCGACCAGCTCATCCAGCCGCGCCATGATCTGCAGGTTATGCTCGAGCGTCTTGCCAAAGCCGATCCCGGGGTCGAGGCAGATCTTCTCGGCGCTCAGCCCCGCGTCCATCAGGGCCATCGCCTGCCCGGCGAGGAAGGTGAAGACCTCCGCCGGGGCATCATCGTACTGCGGATCGGCCTGCATGGTCTGAGGCTCACCCTGCATGTGCATCAGGCACAGCGGCAGCCCCAGCGCGACGGCCGTATCGAAGGAGCGCGGGTCGCCGGTCAGCCCGGTGACATCGTTGATGATCCCGGCCCCGGCGGCGGCGGCGGCTTCCATGACCGCCGGCTTGCGGGTGTCGATGGAAACCAGCGCCCCTTCTGCGCTCAGGGCCTCGATCACCGGTCGCACGCGGTCGATCTCCTCGGCCTCGGAGACCGGTGCTGCTCCCGGGCGGGTGCTCTCGCCACCGACGTCGATGATGGCGGCGCCCTGTGCCCGCAGCGCCGCTGCCTGCTCCAGCGCCGCATCAACGTGGTGGAAGCGTCCGCCGTCGCTGAAGCTGTCGGGGGTCACGTTGAGGATGCCCATGACCTGTGGGCGGGCAAGGTCGAGCCCGGCCCAGTGTGTCACGTGAAAGATATCGTCGCTCATCCTTGGCCCTGCCCTCATCGCCTAAACCGCATCACCAAAAAATACGCCCGACAACCTTCGTTGCCGGGCGCAGTATTTCGCCTTGTCCCATCGGGACGAAAGTCTGTGGAAGCCTGCTTAGCTGTCC
>PAGB01000031.1 GCA_002711265.1 Rhodospirillaceae bacterium | reverse complement strand
CCCCGAGCCGATCCTGCTGACGGCGGCCATGACCCGTGACCCGGCGTCGCTGGGCCTTGAACAGGCGGATCAGGTCGAGGCCTGGGCGGGCTATCAGGACCAGCCGGTCTACGACATGAACCGCGATGGGGAGGTCGACGCCGACGATGACCTCAACGCCGACGACCGTATCGATGCTGCCGATCTCGCCGAAGCACGCGGTGATCACGCGCCGGGCAACGTCGTGTTCCTGACCCACGTCGCGGTCGAGAACACCTGGGGCGGGGTGCTGATCACCATGATCCTGGGTCTGGTTGGCTCGGCCTTTGCGCTGCGCGCCGGTATTCTGCTGGCGCTGGGGCGGCAGTCGACCCTGCCGGTCGTGCGTTACCTGTCCACTGGCTTCATCGAGGGCATGCGCGGGGTACCGCTGATCACCATTCTGATCATGTCGGTGTTCGTGCTGCCGCTGATCCTGCCGATCCAGTTCCAGCCCCAGCCGCTGGTGGCGACCCTGGTTGCCGTCTGTCTGTTCGGCACGGCCTACATGGCCGAGGTGATCCGCGGCGGTCTGCAGGCAATCCCGAAAGGGCAGTATGAGGCGGCGCAGTCGCTGGGTCTGTCCTACTGGCAGGAAACCAACCTGATCATCGTACCGCAGGCGACCCGTACCGTTATCCCGGCGATCGTGAACACACTCATCGGCCTGTTCAAGGACACCACTCTGGTGATCGTGATCGGTCTGCTCGACGTGCTGACGGTCATGCGCAACAAGATTGTGACCCGGGTGGAGTGGAACCAGACCCTTCTCGAGGGCCTGATCTACGTCGCCGTATTCTTTTTCATCTTTATGTTCGGCCTCTCGCGCTACTCCATGTGGCTTGAAGAGCGGTTCGGCATCCTTAAGCAGCGATAGAGACGCGCCCCATGGAAGATATCGTAAACATCTCCGGCCTGAACAAATGGTTCGGCACTTTCCACGTCCTCAAGGACATTGACCTGAGCGTGAAGCCCAAGGAGCGGATCGTGATTGCGGGGCCTTCGGGTTCTGGCAAGTCGACGCTGATCCGCTGTATCAACCGGCTTGAAGAGCACCAGCGTGGCAAGATCGTCGTCGATGGCGTGGAACTGACCAACAACCTCGAGCAGATCGAGGCGATCCGGCGCGAAGTCGGGATGGTGTTCCAGCACTTCAACCTGTTCCCACACCTGACCATTCTGGAAAACTGCATTCTTGCGCCCATGTGGGTGCGGAAGATGCCGCGGAAAGACGCGGTCGACCGGGCCATGTACTACCTCGAGCGGGTGCGCATCCCCGAGCAGGCGAACAAGTACCCCGGGCAGCTTTCGGGTGGTCAGCAGCAGCGGGTGGCGATCGCGCGCTCACTGTGTATGCAGCCCAAGGTGATGCTGTTCGACGAGCCGACATCGGCGCTGGACCCGGAGATGATCAAGGAGGTGCTCGACACCATGATCGAGCTGGCCGAAGAAGGCATGACCATGCTGGTGGTGACCCACGAGATGGGTTTCGCCAAGAAGGTTGCCGATCGGGTGATTTTCATGGACCAGGGGCAGATCGTGGAGGTCGCGCCGCCGATCGAGTTCTTCGAAAAGCCCAAGTCTGAGCGCCTCAAGGAGTTCCTCGCGGATATTCTCTACGACAAGCAGGACGGCTAGCGCCGATAGGCTTTGGTGGCGCGCTCGGGCCCTTGGCCGCTTCGCGGCCTTCGGCCCTCCCACGCGCAGTTAAACGGTCACGCCAGGCNTCGCCCGGCGTGGCTTTTTTTGTTGCTTGTTTCAGATTGCGCGACGCCTTGTCGAGGACCGCGAAGCGGTCGAGACAAGGTCGGCGCAAGTTCTTTCCGTTGACACTCAACACGCGGCGCTTTGAGTGTGACTCCAGTGAAGATCGCCAACGCGCTTAAAGTCGAGGGCTTGTTGAGCAGCAAAGAGCTCTCACAGGCTCGCTGCGCCGGAACAGGCTTAGGCGCGCTCGGCGATCGCCGTGCCGGCTGCCCATCCCGATGACCAGGCCCACTGGAAGTTATAGCCGCCTAGCCATCCGGTGACGTCCACCGATTCACCGATAAAATATAGCCCCGGCACCCCGCGCGCCTGCATGTCCTGCGAGCTCAACTCCGCCGTGTCGACCCCGCCGAGCGTGACCTCGGCGGTGCGGTAGCCTTCGGTTCCGGTTGGGATGACCTGCCAGGCACCAACCCGGCCTGCGATTGCGTTTAGCACCCGGTCAGGCTGATCGCCGATCCGGACTGCAGCGCTGTCGTCTGGGTTCGTCTTTGTACCTGTTCCTTCTGCGTTTAAGACCGCATCAATTACTGCGCTTGCCAGCCGGTTGGGCAGGCTTTCCCCCAAGACCGTCGCCAGCCCCTGACGCCCCGCCTCCCGCCGCCTTTGCTTCAGGTGTGCCGCAAGGTCAATACCGGGCGCCAGATCGAGGGAAACTGGCTTACCTTCGCGCCAGAAACTGGAGATCTGCAGTATGGCTGGTCCCGACAATCCTCGGTGGGNGAACAGCACAGCTTCGTCGAACTGCGCCCGGCCGCCCTTTCCGTCGCAGGACACCTGCGCCGCCGGCACCGCCACTCCGGCCAGTGCCTTGCACCAGTCCAGTAAGGCGTCGGTGAAAGTCAGAGGAACCAGAGCGGGNCGGGTTTCGGTCACGGCCAGTCCGAACTGTTCAGCCAGGTCATAACCCAAGCCCGTCGCGCCCATTTTGGGGATCGACTTGCCCCCACAGGCTACCACCAGGTGACGCGCCCTCACCCTGTGCTGCGTGCCGTCTCGCTCGAGTTCGGCCTCAAAGCCCTCGGCCGACTTGATCACGCCAAGCAGCCTCGTCGAAAGCCACAACTGCGCGCCGGTGCGGGCCATCTCATCGAGCAGCATCTGGATGATGTCCCTGGCGCTGTTGTCACAGAACAGCTGCCCCAGCGTCTTCTCGTGATAGGCGATGCCGTGACGGGCGACCAGATCGATGAAATCCCACTGCGTATAGCGCTTGAGCGCGGACTTGGCGAAGTGCGGGTTCTGGCTGAGGAAGGCACCCGGCTCGGTGTGCATGTTGGTGAAGTTGCAGCGCCCCCCACCTGAGATCCGGATCTTCTCGCCCGGTGCCTTGGCGTGGTCGATGACCAGGACTGACCCGCCGCGCGCGGCAGCGAAGGCCCCGGCCTGCATGCCTGCAGCCCCGGCGCCAATTATAAGGGTGTCGATCTGTCGGATCGGCTGGGACACTTGATCGGTTTCCGCTGGGATTAGAGGCAGGTTGAGGCGACTTCTCTGAAGCCTTTGAGGTGCAGTTTAAGGCCTGGACTCTTCGAGCACCATAGTCGCTCAAGCCGTGATCGATGGTTTCGCTATCGCGGTTGTAATAACACGGTGCAGCACCGCGCGGCGAAGCGCTGTGGGACTTGAACCGGGACAGGGATCGATGAAGCAGCAGAACGGAAATCTCGTGCCATGTCGGAAATCCGGCGCCCAGGTCGCGCTAGCGCAGGACGCGGTACCTCGCAGGTCCTAACCACCTGTGATAGACCTTTTGATCCAAGACCACACCGGAGCCGCCCGCCATGACCGCCGTTGCCGACCTCTACAAGAACTACATCAACGGTGCCTGGGTCGAGGGCGGGGCGGGCACGATTGCCGTCGACAACCCCAATAACGGCGAGGCCCTCAGCCAGCAGGCCGCCGCCGACGCGGCCGATGTTGACCGGGCTGTGCAAGCTGCTCAAGCCGTGCACGACAGCGGCACCCTGTCCGACCTGCGACCGGTCGAGCGGGCGCGCATGATCCAGAAGATGTCGGCCTATATCAGTGCCAACAAGGACCGCGTTGCCTCGCTGCTGACGCTGGAGAGCGGCAAACCACTGTGGGAGGCGGAGATCGAGGTCGACAGCGCCGCCCGCTTTCTTGAGTTCTACGGCAACCAGGCCGAGAGCCTCGAGGGCCGCTCGATCCCGCTCGGCGCGTCTTACTTCGACTTTACCACCTTTGAACCCTACGGCGTCTCGGGCCAGATCATTCCCTGGAACTTCCCGCTGGAGATCACCGCGCGCGGCATCGGCCCGGCACTGGCCACCGGCAACGCGGTCGTGGTCAAAACCCCGGAAATCGATCCGCTCTCGCATTTCATCTTCGGCGAGGCTGCCGAGGCGGCCGGCTTCCCGGCGGGCGCCGTCAACATCCTCTGCGGCCACGGCGCGGAGGCTGGCGCGGCGCTGACCGCGCACCCGGACGTCAGCCAGATCGTCTTCACCGGCTCGGTCGCCACCGGGACTGCCGTTGCGGTCGCGGCGGCACAGCGGGTCGTCCCCTGCGTACTGGAACTGGGCGGAAAGTCGGCGGGGATCGTCTACCCCGACGCTGACCCGCAGCAGGTGCTCGACAGCATCCGGTGGGGGGTCTACTTCAATGCTGGGCAGGTGTGTTCAGCCTTCTCGCGCATGGTCGTGCACGAAAGCATCCACGATGAGATGGTCGAGCGCGTCGCGGACATGGCCAAGGGCCTGTCGGTCGGCCCCGGTCTCGAGCGCCCGACCTTTGGTGCCAACATGGGCGCCATGGTCTCAGAGGGCCAGCGCGACCGCGCCGAGGCCATCTGCCAGCGCGCCGAGGCCGAGGGCGCGCGTGCGGTCACCGGTGGCCGCAANCTGAACCAGCCGGGCTATTTCCTCGAGCCCACGGTCTTCGACGGTGTCACAGAGGTGATGAACATCGCTCAGGAAGAGGTCTTCGGCCCCGTGCTTTCCGTGATGAAGTTCAGCAGCGATGAAGAAGCGTTGCGCATTGCCAACGGGACTGAATANGGGCTCGTGGCCGGGGTCTTTACCCGCGATCTCGATCGGGCGACAGCCGCNGCNCAGAAACTGCGGGCGGGTCAGATTTACGTCAACGAATGGTTTGCGGGCGGCGTCGAAACACCCTTTGGCGGCTTTGGTAAATCCGGCTANGGGCGGGAAAAGGGCCGCGAAGCGCTCTACAACTACGTCCAGACCAAAAACATCGGTATCGCTCTAGNCTGATGCTTTCCTGANCTAAAGTTANAAGAGACGGCGTTATCAGGCTGCTCGGACAGTGACCGANGGGGCCGCAGTAGTGTGCGCCTAGCCATCGGGCCTGATGTTGAGCGAGTAGAAACCCGATCCATACCAAGATTTACAGACTGAAACACAGTCNCGGACGACTGTTACGTGGTTANGGNCTAGGTTGAATTCATCAACAGCAACCCAGGACGCCCACAGCAACCCAATCCCTATCTCCTCGTGTTTCCTCCCTCCTCCCGTTTCCTCCTCCCCCGTCTCGTTCCTTTCNCTCCCANCCTCCTCCTTCCCNNGATGAACGAGACAAGCCTCAGCCGGCGCGGTTCCCCAACCCGCCGGCTATTTTTTTGTTCGGATCATCAGATGGCGCGGCGGCGCGAGCGCGCTCAGGTCAGCCGCCTTCGATAAAGGCCGTCATTTTCTTCAGTCCTGCGTCCGCATGGGCAAGAAAGGCGTTCTCCAGCGGGGTCAGCTTGGCATGGCGATGGGTAATGAGGCCAAAGGGGATGCCGGGCAGGGTGCCGGGGAAGTTGAGCCGGACCAGTGCGCCGCTGCGGATCAGNGGCAGGACTACGACGGGCGGCAGGATGGTCAGACAGTCGGTGGTCTTTAGCAACTCGATCAGNGCACTCGCCGAGCTGCAGCGCAGNGCGTTTGAAATACCGCTNATGCCCATACTGGCCAGCGCCGCCTGCATGGTCTGGAANAGGGTGCTTCGAGTGGCATGGGTGATCCAGCTCGCCTCCTGCAGATCGCTGACCGAGACTTCTTCCTGCGCGAGCAAGGGATGACCGGCGCGGCAGATCACCCCGTGTTCGAGGGTAAGCAGCAGCTGCATTTCCAGCTGACGGTTTGGATGGTCAGACTGGATCGGTCCGAAGGCCATATCGACTTCGTTGCCCGCAACCAACTCGTAGAGTTCGGGCTGATAGCCGGTCTGGATGTCGAAGCTGGCCTTCGGGTGGCTCTCCCAGAAGTCCGTGACCATCTCCGAGAGCACAAATTCGCAGAAGAATGATGGTGCGGCGACCCGTATGACGCCAACCTGTCCCCGCCGGACGTCATCGGTGGTGCGCTCGGCCTCGTGGATCAGGCTGCGCACTCCCTGTCCCATGCGCGCCAGCTCGGCCCCCAGCGGTGTCGGGGTCACGGGCCGCCGGCGCCGCGCGAGCAGATCCAGTCCGGCCCGGGTTTCGAGGGTTTTGACCATGCTGCTCAGCGCTGGCTGGGTCGTGCCCAGCCGCTCAGCAGCAAGCGAAAAACTGCCTTCCTCGATAATGGCTGCGAACTGCACCAAATGCCGGGGGTCATACTTCATNGGCGTTTTCATACGGCAAACGTATGGAAACATGAACNAAAATAATTCGACTGTATATGGCCCTTAGCCTAGCCTAGCCTAGCCTGAGCTGGAGGGCGTGCNAGCGGACAAACCCTTGTCGGCTTTCATCGTTGCGGTTCAAAATCTGCGCTCNGGCCCCACGGGGGACGGGTGGGGAGATGAAGCAAGACGGTGACCGCCTGAAACCGGGGCGAAACCTGTCCACCCTTCGCCCCGGTTTACCATTTTGATCATCCACGGAGTTGACCNGGGCTGTGGCAGCCAAGAACATCCTTTTCATCATGTANGACCAGCTGCGGTTTGATTACTTGAGCTACGCCGGTCACAAGACCCTGCACACGCCGAACTTCGACCGGGTAGNAGCGCGGGGGGTGAACTTCACCAACACCTACGTGCAGTCACCGGTGTGCGGGGCGAGCCGGATGAGCACCTACACCGGCCGTTATGTCTCCAGCCATGGGGCGTCGTGGAACAAATACCCGATCCGGGTNGGGGAGGTGACGCTNGGCGATCACCTGCGCGCCGCCGGGATGGACTGCTGGCTGCTGGGAAAGACCCATATGGAGGCCGACGCCGAAGGCATGGCGCGGCTCGGCATCGAGCCGGACAGCATCATTGGCGTGCGCCAGTCTGAGTGCGGCTTCGACCCATGGGTGCGCGATGATGGCCTGCACGGCATGGCCTATGATGGCAACTACGGTGAGAACGACGGCGCGTACAACACCTACCTCAAGAACCGAGGCTACGACACCGAGAACCCCTGGGCGATCTACGCCAATGGCTCGGTTGAAGACGGCCAGCTCGCCTCAGGCTGGTTCATCGAGAACGCGGACAAGCCCGCCAACATCGCCGAGGCCGACAGCGAAACCCCGTGGCTGACCCGCGAGGCCATCGACTTTCTCGACCGGGCCAAGGGGCCGTGGTGCGCGCACCTGTCCTACATCAAGCCGCACTGGCCCTACATCGTGCCCGCNCCCTACCACAACATGTACACCNAAGATGACATCCAGCCGCTGATCCGCGAAGCGCGGGAGCGGGAAGACGCGCACCCGGTTTATCAGGCTTTCTTCTCCAACCCCATTGCTGCGACCTTCCGCGATGACAGCGCGCGCAATAAGGCCATCATCGCCTACATGGGCCTGATCAAGCAGTGTGACGATCAGCTTGGCGTGCTGCTCGACCACCTCGACGCCACCGGGCAGGCCGAGGATACCGTGCTCGTGGTAACCTCCGACCACGGCGACTATCTGGGCGACCACTGGCTGGGGGAAAAGGACCTGTTCCACGAGGTGTCGGTCAAGGTGCCGATGGTGATCAGCCATCCTGATCCGGCCTTCGACGCCACCCGCGGCACGGCCTGCGACGCGCTGGTCGAACATATCGATCTGGCGCCGACCTTCATCGAGATCGCCGGCGCCACGCCGGAAATAAATCTGCTCGAAGGCCGGTCACTGATGCCGCTGCTCGCCGGTGAAGTGCCCGAGGACTGGCGGCAGTACGTGATCAGCGAATACGATTACTCGATCTTCCCCATGTGCGAGGCGCTGGGGCTGGAAAGCTGGGACGCGCGCCTGTTCATGGTGTTCGATGGTCGCTTCAAGCTGATGCATTCGGCGGCAAAGGGGCATCGGCCCATGCTGTTCGATCTCGCCGAAGACCCCGAAGAATATGACGATATCGGCGGCGATCCGGCCTACAGCGCGGAAGTAGAGAGGCTGTACGGGCATCTGCACGAATGGGCGCTGCGCATGGCACAGCGGGTGACCATGTCCGAAGACAAACTGCGGATCAAACGTGGCTCGCCCCAGCGCGAAGGCATCCTCGTCGGCATTCACCATGCCGAGGACCTGCCGCTGAAATTCACCGAAAAGTATCTGGGCAAAGCGCGTCAAATCCACTTTGAGGACCCTGCCGACCGCCAGCGCTACGGTGGTGAGGCCCCGGAAGCGAAGGAAGACTGAGTATGGCCGCAGCACCCTCAACAGCGGGCGTCGGTGACGGCCCGGCCAAGGCTATGGAGCAGACCACCTTCCGCCGGATCTTGAACACCGGCCTGACCGGCCACGACCCACGACAGGCCGAGCAGGGCTACGTGCTGTTCTCCCCCATGAACGACCTCAACCAGACCCTGATCATCGATATGGCGGGGGAGGTGGTGCACCGCTGGCAGCACGGGGAAAACATCGGCCTCTATGGCTCCCTCAATGCGCGCGGGAACCTCTATATGGGGGCGAAGGTGAAGGACGAGGCCAGCGATCTGTTCCAGATCTGGCCGGCCTTCAAAGGCGGTCAGATCCGCGAGGTCTCTCCCGCCGGCGAGGTGCTGTGGACCCACACCGACCCTTTTCACCACCACGATCAGTGCTCCATGGATCACGGCGGTTGTCTGTATCTGTCGCTGGAGACCGTGCCTGAGGACCTTGCGCAGCGGGTCCGGGGCGGGCACCATCCGCCCGACAATCGAACCACCATGTACGCCGACGTCATCGTCGAGGTCGACCGCGAGGGCAACCGCATCTGGGAATGGCGCGCGATCGAGCACCTCGACCCCGAGATCGACGAGCTGGAGCTGAGCGAAAGCCGCTGGGAGTGGACCCACGGCAACTCGATTGCGGCGCTGGGCGATGACCGGGTGCTGGTGTCCTTCCGTGCCATCCACACGGTCGGCATCATCGACAAGGCGACCGGCAAGTTCCTCTGGAAGTACCGTCACCCGGAGATGGGCGGCCAGCACGACCCGCAAATGCTGCCCAACGGCAACGTGCTCATCTATGACAATGGCACACAGCGCCGGTTCATGGGCTTGTTCCCGCATTCGCGCGTGTTCGAGATCAATCCGGCGACCAATGAAATCGAGTGGGAATACCGCGACCGCTTCCCCTTTACCTTCTATAGCCCGCAAGTCTCCGGCGTGCAGCGCCTGCCCGGGGGCAACACCCTGATCTGTGAGGGGCTGCGCGGGCGGATTTTTCAGGTGACGCCGAGCGGCGAAGTGGTCTGGGAATACGTGAACCCCTACTTCGAGCCCAATATCTTCGGCTTCGACAGCAACATGGTCTTCCGCGCCTACTTCTACACGCCCGAGCAGGTACCGTTTGTCTGAAAGACTGACCTAGCGGACGGCAGGCCGGGTCATGATTTCCCCGGTCAGATCCATCAGCCGCGGGATCAGGTCGGCCTCGGCGGTGATGCTGACAGCGCGCTGGTAGAAGGCCTCGGCCCGGTGGCGCAGCCCCAGCGCATAGATTTCGACGTCGCTGGTTTCGGCCAGCAGGTCTCGCAACGCTTGCGGCAGTGCTTGGCCACCCGCGTGGCGTTCCGTGGTCGAGCAGCTCGGCGCGCCGTCCGAAATTACCACCAGCACCCGGCGGGTCGCGGGCACCAATCGCAGCCGCCGCAGCGCCCAGTTCAGCGCCTCGTGGTCGATGTTTTCCTTGAGCAGCCCGGCGTCGCACAGCCCCGGCACCTGCAGGCGGGGCTGGCGCCAGGGCTGGCCAAAGCCCTTGAGCACGTAGTGCCGCAAATCGTTGAGCCGCCAGACCGTGCCCTCGGGCGGCGGCGGGGAGCTGGCATCCCGCCACGCGGCGAGGCTCTGCCCGCCGTTGGTCGCAGCCGTGGTGAAGCCCAGCACCTCAAAGGGGACCGCCGACAGACTCAGCGCATCGCCCAGCGCCTGCAGCGCCAGCACGGTCAGGTCCATCCACTTGCCGCGCATCGAACCTGAGCAGTCGACCAGCAGGGTGATCGCCGCGTCGAGGTCCTGGCTCTGGTATTCCTGCTTAAAGGTGCGGCGTCGGTGCGGCGCGGCAACGATCTGGGCGAGGCGGGAGGCGTCGATCAGGCCTTCTTCTTGGTCGAATTGCCAGTCTGACTGTCGACGGGAGCGCAGCGCCAGCGCCAGCGCGCGCGACAGCCGCCGGGCTTCGGCGTGCTGTTGGCGGTATTTCTCAGCGAGCCGTTCGGCCTGCTCATTGAACACTGCGTCGGGCAGGACGGCCGACAGTGGCAGTTCACTGTCAAAGGCGGTGGTGAAGGCCTGCGGGCGGGGGATGGCCGGGGCCTGATCTCCAGAGGCTTCAGGGGCCAGAACGTCGACATCGGCGCTCTCGCCGGTTTCATCGAAGCGCTCGAACATGTCGCGGGCGAAGGAGGTCATCTCCTGATCGTCTTCGTCTTCGCTGCTCTGGCCTTCGCCGGTCTCTCCGCGCTCGCCCTCGGCGCTGGGGGTCGGGCGCTGCAGGCTGCTGGTCAGCGATTGCGCCAGTTCTTCGAGGAAGGCGCGGGCGGCGTCGGCGAAGGCACCAGGCTGGTGCAGGCTGGCGTCCAGCGCGGGCAGGGAGCGCGGGCACTTTCGGTTGAGCCACGCGACCCACATCTCGACGGCGCCGGAATCCCACAGCGGCTGAGCCTGTCCCGACCAGCGATCGGTCAGCACCAGCACCAACGCGCGTTCCAGCGGCAGCTGTGCGGCCAGAAAGGCATGGCCGCAGCCTGCGTCTTCGAGTTCCTTGAAGCTGACCGCCTGCAGGTCCGGGAACAGTCCCGGAAACTGCTGCAGTCCCAGCGCGGTTGCACGCGCCAGACCAATGCGGTCAGCCAGCCCACTCAGGCTGTGCGGGAAGCGGCGCAGGAAGGCCTTGCGGGCCAGAGAACCGCGCGCGACCGACCACTGCTCGGCGTTCCAGTCGGCGCGGGCTTCGGGCAGGGCAAGGCTGAAGTCCGGCAGCCCGGAAAGGGGGGCTGCGAGCTTCTCTACCGACTGCCGCTGGCGCTCGAAGGACAGGTTGTGCTGGCGCCGGTCCGACAGCTCGAGCGCAGTCAGGTCGTCTTCCGGGTGCGCCCACAACTGCAGCCACTCGGCACCGTGCCGGACCTTGCCGCGAAAATCGCGTTTCTGGATTTTGGTGCGGACTTCTTCCACGCTTCGATGATCCCGTCCGCTGGCTTGCCTGAGCTCTGTGACTGCGCTTGAAGGCTGCTCAGGTCAGCGAGGCCGAGATTTCATCGGCCGCGGCGCGCATGGCGGGCAGGAAGTCGGCCTCCATCACCTCCGGCGTCTTCTGCCACGTGTGGCAACAGACGTTCATCGCCGCGATCACCTGACCGGAAGCGTTGCGGATCGGCACGGCGAGGGAACAGATACCGCGCTCGAATTCCTCACGCAGCAGGCAGAATCCGGCTTCTCGGGCTTCACCGATGGCGGCGAGCAGGCCGGAGACGTCCCAGATGGTTTGGTCGGTCAAGGGTTGACGCGGGTATTCTCTGAGCAGCTGTTCGAGCTTGGCGCAGCCCATGTCCCCCAGCAGCACCCGTCCGAGCGAGGTCGCGAAGGCGGGCGCGCGGGTGCCGATGTTCAGCTGCACGTTTGAAATCCGGTGCCCGGCCGTCCGCCCGACGAAGACAATCTCCCCGCCGTCGAGCACGGCCAGCGAGCAGGTGTGGTCGAGCTTGCTGGACAGCCGCCGCATCACCGGGCGCGCGACTTCGGTCAGCCCGAGGCTGGAGATATAGCTGAAACCCAGTTCCAGCACTTTCGGCGTGAGCGAGTAGTTCTTGCCGTCGAAGCTGGCGTAGCCCTGATCACAGAGCGTCAGCAGGTAGCGACGGGCAGCGGCGCGGGTCAGTCCGGCTTCTTCGGCGACCGCAGAGAGGTTCATCACCGGGCGCTGGGTCGAGAATGACCGAAGCACCTGCAGGCCTGAGACAAAACTGGCGACCACTTCCCGCCGGGCACCCTGTTCAAGGGTCGGGTGGCTGGAAACCGATGCGATTTCAGGGGGCGTGGGCTGAAGCTGCGAAGCCATGGGGTGTCCTTTGGTCAATCTGCGCGCTGTGCGAACAAATTACCGGTCAGCGAACAAATCTCAAGCTTTTTCCTTGACCCCTCAGGTCAGCTTTTCATTCTAGAGCGGTACGACGTGCAAGAGCGACGGGAGGCGACATGTCAACTTACACGACCGATTTCGGCTCCATCGAGGACTTCCGCACCGGCGGTGTGATGGCCATCGATGATGACCCCAAGAACTACGTCTTTTCCAACATCTTCGAAGTGGCGTCCAAAGCCAAGCCTTACGAGCGTGTGGCAGTGGGCAAGAACTTCGAATACGTGATCGAGACCATCCGTGCAGAAGGGACCTCTGACTGGTACACCTGTGCGCACGACGAGTTTATCCTCGCCATGGACAACCAGATCAAGGTTGAGCTGATCAAGCTCGATGATCCGGATGCGGCTGTCGACCCCGAGAGCGAAGGTGCCGTCAAGCTCAGCGGTGAGCCCAAGGGTCGCCCCATGGGTTGGGCCAAGCTCGGCCGGGGGCATATGTGCATCCTGCCCGTCGGCGCGGCATACCGTGTGATTTCCGAGAAGCCGGCGACCGCGATCCTGCAGACCGTTGAGGGGCAGGAGACCGTGCAGCGCTGGGCAGAAATCTGCAAAACTGAGTCTCTGGCTCAAGCTTAAGAACAGACACGTCACTGAATTCAGGGAGATCAGATCATGGCAATGGCAGAATCATCTTTCGCCGGCTCGACCCCAAGCGGGGCCGATCTTCAGCG
>PAGB01000030.1 GCA_002711265.1 Rhodospirillaceae bacterium | reverse complement strand
GTTTCCGCCGCCCAGCCGACGCTGGAAGGCGCCGGCGTCAAGCTGCATCGGGCCTTCGGTTTCGGCGAGCCCACGGCGCATGACCCCTTCCTGCTGTTCGACGACTTCCGCAACGAAGACCCGGAGAAGTTCAAGGCGGGCTTCCCGTGGCACCCGCACCGCGGCATCGAGACCATTACCTACGTGCTATCCGGCACCGTCGATCACGCGGACTCGCTGGGCAACGAAGGCAGCCTCGGCGCGGGCGATATCCAGTGGATGACCGCCGGCAGCGGCATCATGCACCAGGAAATGCCCAAACCTGGCCAGGGCGGGCAGATGCACGGCTTCCAGCTGTGGGCCAACCTGCCGTCCTCGCTGAAAATGACCGCGCCCCGCTATCAGGACGTGCCTTCGACCGCGATCCCGGAAGTGATCGACGACGACGGCACCCGGGTGAAGGTCATCGTTGGTGAGTTCTGGGGGCGGCGTGGCCCGGTCGATGGGATCGCTGCCGACCCGCAGTACCTCGATGTCTTCGTCCCTGCTGGTGTGCGCAAGACCTTCAAGGTCGAGACCGAGCGCCATGCCTTCGCCTACATCTTCGAAGGCTCGGGTAGCTTCCGCGACGCCTCACAGCCCTTCGGCGTCCGGGTGGAGAAGGAGGTGAATGGCGAGGAGTTGCACCTGCGCGATCTGTCCGGGAACCGCACACTGGTGCAGTTCGACCGTGGTGACGAAGTGACGGTGCAAGCCGGGGAAACGGGTATCCGCTTCCTGCTCGTTTCCGGCCAGCCGCTGAAAGAGCCCGTGGCCTGGCACGGCCCGATTGTGATGAACACCGGCGATGAGCTGCGTGAGGCGATCCGCGACCTGCAGAACGGTACCTTTATCAGGGCGCAGCCCGAGGGCATCTGAACCAGTCAGAGGCAGGCAGCAGAGCACGGCGGGCCGCTAGCCCACCTGCACCACCGTGACCGCGATCAGGTCGCGGACATCCTCGGCCGTGCAGCCGCGCGAGAGGTCGTTGGCGGGTTTGGCCAGACCCTGAAGTATCGGCCCGATGGCCGTGGCGCCGCCAATCCGCTGGGCGATCTTGTAGGCAATATTCGCTGCTTCCAGCGATGGAAACACGAAGACGTTGGCGTCGCCTTCGATGGCAGAGCCCGGCGCCTTGCTCGCCGCGACCGACGGCACGAAAGCGGCGTCGAACTGCAATTCGCCTTCGATGGTCAGATCCGGGCGCGTGGCCCGGGCGAGGTCACGCGCAGCGATGATCTTGTCGATGCTGGGGTGGCTTGCGCTGCCGAGGGTCGAAAACGACAGCATGGCGACCCGCGGCGCCTCTCCCACCAGCAGGCCGAAGCTGTCGGCTGAGGCCTGTACGATGCCGGCGAGTTCGTCGACTGTCGGTTCAATGGTCAGCCCGGCGTCAGAGAAGATATAGGCCCCAGCCTTTTCGCCGTGACGCGCCGGGTCGAGAACCATCAGGAAAAACGAAGAGACCGCGCCCGCATCCGGTTGCTTGCCGATCATCTGCAACGCAGCGCGCACCGTCTGCGCCGTGGTGGCGACGGCGCCTGCGACCGTGCCGTCGGCGAGGCCGGTGTGGACCATCAGCGCGGCGAAGTTGAGCGTATCAAGACTGTCGCGCGCCGCCCTGGCGCGGTCGACGCCCTTGTGTTTACGGCGCTCGAACAGGGCATCGGCCAGCGCGTCTGCGTGCTCGGAGGTGCGGGGATCGATCACGCCAAGCCCGGCCGGGGCGGCCGCGTCACCGATCTGCACCCGCAGCTGCTCCCGGACCGTGGCTTCATCGCCGAGCAGCGTGATCTTCGCCAGCCCGTCCCGGACGGCCAGCAGGCCGCCCTCGACCACGCGCGGGTCTTCGCCCTCGGCCAGCACAATATGGCGGCGAGGTTCGGCGTGGTGGGCGCGGTTGCGGATGGCGTCGAGCGGATCGATCACGTTCACTGGTTCTCCGGCTGTGTTCGGATGGTCTTATCGCGGCAGGGGGTAGACTGCCAGCGTCAAGACAGGGCACCGGGATCTGTGCAGCCGGGGAGCGGTTGTCGAGGGTCTGGAAAGAGTGGAGGTACCGACCGGATTCGAACCGGTGTACACGGATTTGCAATCCGGTGCGTAGCCTCTCCGCCACGGTACCGCCTTTTGCTCAGGGCTATCTTCGTGCGAGCAATAGAACGCCCAGGGAGCCCGCGAGTTGTGCCAAAGCCGCTTACGTCTGTAAAGGGTCGGTACCCTGCTGCCAGCGCTCAGTAGACCTGCTCCCGATCAACGTAGGAAGCAAGCTGAGAAAGCATTGTTGGCGCAAACGTCGACCAGAGGCTGCCGTGCCTCTTCAACGCCCAGTTCGAGCGCCTTGGCGTAGAGCTTTGCGGCCTCCTCTAGGTTCTGCTCCAGGCCAATCCCGGTCTGGTGCATCTGGCCGAGATTAAAGAAGGCATTGGGGTAATTCTGGCGGGCTGCGGCAATGAAGAAATCGACTGCACCGACAGGGTCAGTGTCAACGCCCACGCCCATGAGGATCCGCTCACCAGCTGCGTTCTGGGCCAGTGCGTTTCCCACTTGTGCCGCCTTGACCAGGTAGCTCAGGGAGAGCTGTTCGTCCTTTTCAACGAGGGTCTTGCCATCGATAACCAATGCTCCGTCGTAGAGGTAGGCCAGTTCCATCAGAGCCGGTGCAAAACCCTGTTCGCCAGCACGTTCGAGTAACGCAATCCCGGTTTCAGGGTCGGACTGCAGACCGAGCGTTGGGTCACCCAGTGTGGTCATCACGCCTAGCTGCTGCTGGGCCAGTGGCAGGCCGGCATCAGCCGCCTTCGTGTATTGGAGCAGTGCCGCTGCGGGGTCGGCCTCAACACCCAGGCCTTTGTGCAGAAGAACACCCTTGCGATACGCCGCTTCAATTGAGCCGGCATCTTCTGCGCGCTGGTAGGAGGCGAAGGCCAGGTCGTATCGACCGAGTTCGCTCAGCAACTCGGCATGCGGCAGGAAGGCGAGGGGCACACCTTGCTCCGCGGCGCGTCCGTAGAGGGCTGCAGCCTGAGCCTTGTTTTGCGGAATACCGTCCCCCTGATGCAGCATCAGGGCGAGATTGTACTGAGCGACTGGATTGCCCTGTCGCGCCGCTTCTCTGAACCAGCGCGCGGCAGAGACGTTGTCTTCTTCCGTACCGCGCCCGGTGTCGTAGAGCACGCCCAGATTTGTCTGGGCCATGTCCAAGCCCTGCTCTGCCGCGCGGGTGTACCAAATTAGTGCCTCGGCCGGATCGGCCTCTGTTCCTTCGCCGCGCTCGTACAGGCGACCCAGTTTAAACTGTGCCTCCGCCTCATCTTTCTTGGCGGCTTTGGTGTAGTGCTTCAGCGCGGCTTCAAAGTCCTCGCGCTCATAGGCCTCATCGCCCTTGACTAGCGCGCTCTTGAACAGACCGAACTGCGCCTGCGCGGGCATGGCGATCAGAGAAAGGGCCGCAAAGAGGCCCGCTGCTAACGACGTTTTCATGTTGCTCACACGTCAGATCAATTTTTCTTGTCAGACATATGGCATCACTTGGTGCTCAGACTAAGGCAGAAAGGGGCATAACATTGCTGCACCTCGTGCAAGTGCCCCCTCGATCAGGGGGTGATGGGGCGCACTTATTTGAACTTGCTGCACCTGACTTGGCTCGAAACTGACGTCGAGTCGGCGAAAATATTTCGAAATTCTAAAAGTGCACATGTGTTAATATTTAAGGTTATGGACCTAAAGGCGTGCTGGGAAATTAAATTCTCTGTCAGATTTGGTTACTTATCGACGAATTGGGCCTCTGTCGGCACTATTACTAATTTTCCTCACTAGACAGCAGCAGGCATAACAAAATCCCGATAAGATCCAGAATTGCAGAAAAATTTCTCATTTTGTGCGCCTGTAAGGACAAAAACTTTCCGAGATTTTGAAGTGTGAGAAATATAATTATTCACATATTGAATGTAAATTGTAGCAAAACAAAATTTTAATCCCTTGGCATTCCTGATCCGGAGCGCGATCTTGGTTTTAGGTTCCGAATGAAATACTCGTTCAAACCGATTTGCTTAGGAAAACTCAAAGCCCGGACTGCCACGCAGCCCGGGCTTTTTTTTGTGGCCGGCGCGGACGCCGCTTCGCGATCTCAGCCTGCTGCCGGATAACGTGGGGTGGCCGCAAGGGTGCTCGTTGCTCCCAGGAAGCGATCGAGCAGCAGGTCCAAAATTATCCGGCTAGCCTCGTTGGCCGAGACCCCGAAGCTGTTGGCACGGTCTTCGAGGATCAAATAGCCGTCAGGAACAAGGTGAGCCGATAGCAGAGCACAAAGTGTCCTGTAGTCCTGAACCGTCAGCTGGCGCCGTATTGGCTCGAGAGCGTTGTTGATCAGTTGCTGGGCCAGTGATGCAAACCACTCTGGCCGTTCTTCCGCGCGCCGGTAGTGGTGTGCCATGAGGGCTCGCAGAAACGCGCCATTTGTCTTGATCAGGTGTGGAATAGCTCGGGCCAGGGAATGGACCCGCTGTCGTACATCAGCGTCTTGGTCTATTCCCTGAGACACGGCGTTGAAGATCGAAACGGCGCGCTCTGCTGCGATTTCGCTCATGAAAGCATCGCGCTCGATTTCTTCGGGTGAATTATAGTATCTGTAGATGGTGGGTTTGGAGACCCCTGACTGACTTGCGATCGCCTGAACAGTCATGGGTTTACCCATTTCAACGAGTTCAAGCGCTGCACGAAGTATGTCTTTTCGGGTTCGGGACCGCCGATTGNTACTTGGGTCTCGTGCAGGCGTTAGACTGATGAGTTCCTGGTACATTTTTCAATGGGTGAGTAATGGCCCACCGCTCTCCGATTTGCTTCAAGGCATTGCCGACATTTTTTGTTTTTTTCGAAACGGCCGTATCAAACCAAAACATTGCTGAAATTGCCGGTTCAAGACTGATTTATGGGTGATTGCTAAATAATCAAATTGATAACTAATATGAAAATTAGACTGANACAGCGTCATATTGAAAATCATTTGGAGAATAAAAGAGAGATTTTTTCCGCACATATGCAAATAAAATANNAATATGTTTTTTATTTCACTTTAAGGATGTTCCTTATTTAAGGGGCGATTCGGAATTTTTCCGTTGTTGCTCGAAATCAAAAAAAATCGGCCACCGGAGAAAGAATTCCGGTGACCGACTTCAGGGGGAGGAGTCTTTAAAGAGAGAAGATTTGGCGGTCCAGAGACCTGAGCTTCGACATTGGATTTAAAGCGCACTGCAATGAGTGAAAACTGCCTGATGAGAGGCCCTGTTTTGCAAAAAACGCAACGACTTTTCCCTTAATGCATTAGATTTTGTGCAGGCATGCAAGGGTGTACCACCATTTTGTGCTAGGTCTTGGGTCCCTTTGCGCATCGAACACCAGAGGATCTGATGACCATGGACTTCGACCCCGACGCCCTNGATCCAGCGCTCCGTCACAATCCAATCAAAGCCATGGTNGCGCCGCGCCCCATCGGCTGGCTGTCAACTCTGTCACCGGACGGGGCGGTAAATCTTGCTCCTTATAGCTTCTTCAATCTGGTCTGTGACGCGCCCTATATGGTGATGTTTGCAACCTCGGGTCACAAGGACAGCTTCAACAATGTCCGCGCCACGGGGGAGTTCGTCTGGAACCTCGTCTCCGAGGATCTGTGTGAGGCAATGAACACCAGTGCCGGCAGCGCGGCGCCGGGTGTTGACGAGTTCGAGCTCGCCGGCCTGGAAAAGGCGGCCAGCCGCTGTGTGGCGCCGCCGCGGGTTGCGCGGGCGAGGGCCGCCCTCGAATGTCAGCTTGATCAGATCGTGGACCTGAAGTCCGATGACCCAACGCGCCGGAATTCGCTGGTCATCGGGACGGTGCGCAGCGTGTTTATCGCGGATGGGGCGATCGTCGATGGTCGCTTCGATGCGGCGGGCGTCCGGCCACTGGCGCGCCTGGGCTATCGCGACTACGCGGTGATTGAAAAAATCTTCGAACTCCAGCGGCCTTCGTGATGGTCTGACCAGCGGCGCCTCTGGAAATTCTAACCATCTGAGACCAATACGGTTTCCGCTTGATGTTCACGTTTGTTCCTGTCATAAGGCAAGGAGAACAAAACAGGATCATNGACGGGTTCGCCATGAAAGACCGGATTTCCCCGACGCTTACCAAGACGGTTCGTGATGCAGGCCATGCCGCCGGAAAGCAGGCGCGCGCCGCCGTGGTCTCGACCCCCGGCTGCGCGGCTGTTGCGCCCTCGACAGCCGGGCGCTACCGGCACCGCGTTGACCGCGCGCAGGCCGAAGTGGCGAGGGCGAGGGGCTACCGCAAGGGGCGGGGCAGCAACGAAGGGCCGGCGGGGCGGTTCGAGCTGCAGGAGCAGGTTGCCTTTGACGACGGCTGGTCGAGCGGGCAGGTCCGGTTCGAAGACCTTCTCAGCCNACCGACCACCGTGTCGGAGGACCGGGCCAAGTCAGTCCTGACCTTCAACCAGTCCCCCGATTTGGGCTTTGACCGTTCGGTCAATCCCTACCGGGGCTGCGAGCACGGCTGCACCTATTGCTACGCGCGGCCAAGCCACGCCTTCATGGGGCTGTCGGCGGGGCTGGATTTCGAAACCCGGCTTTTTGCCAAGTACGACGTTGCGAGGCTGCTCGAAGATGCCCTGCGCAAGCCGAACTACCGGGTCGCACCGATCGCGCTGGGGACCAACACCGATCCCTACCAGCCGATCGAGCGGGAGTTGAAACTGACAGCGGCGGTGATCGACGTGCTCGACACGTGCCATCATCCAACAACCATTGTCACCAAGTCGGCCGGGATCCTGCGCGATCTCGATCGGCTGGCNGGCATGGCNGAGCGCGGGTTGGTGCAGGTCGGGATTTCGGTGACCACGCTGGACAGCGGACTGTCGCGGCTGATGGAGCCGCGATGCTCGTCGCCGGCACGGCGGCTGGAGGCGATTGCCGCGCTGTCCGATGCCGGCATTCCGGTNCGGGTCATGGCGTCCCCGATGATCCCNGGCCTCAATGACAGCGAGCTGGAAACCATCCTAGCCCGCGCGCGGGAAGCCGGGGCCCGGGCCGCGTCGATGATCCCGTTGCGTCTGCCGCTGGAGGTGCGGGAGGTCTTCGGAGACTGGCTGCAGGCCAACTTCCCGGACCGGGCCGAGCGGGTGATGAAGCAGGTGATGTCGATGCACGGTGGCAAGGCCTAT
Source organism: Rhodospirillaceae bacterium (assembly GCA_002711265.1). Taxonomy (GTDB): domain Bacteria; phylum Pseudomonadota; class Alphaproteobacteria; order UBA7985; family UBA7985; genus UBA7985. The sequence continues at coordinate 25,243 of PAGB01000030.1, read as the reverse complement.
GACGCCACGTTCGGCGATCGGATGCGCGGCAAGGGACCGCTGGCCCATATCCTGCGCCGCCGGTTCGAGGTGGCCTGCCAGCGGTTGGCACTGCCGGCGCACCTGCCGCCGCTGCGCACCGACCGCTTTGTGCGGCCCGAGCGCGCTGGGGACCAGCTGTCACTGCTCTAGCACAGNCCCCGCTCGCCCCAGCCCCCTGACCAGCCCCCTGACTGGACCCCTGATGGGCGTCTGGGGGCTTAAGAAGGGCACAGGGGCAGGGGAAAGCGGCAGGGTATAGGGCAGTGAGGCTGCGGATCAGGCCAGTGGGTCAACAACCACGCGCATGGACTGGGTGCCGAGCACCGGGCTGGACAGCTCGATGCTGTCGCCGGCGTTGAGGAAGCGCGTGGGCTTGAAGCCCATGCCCACCCCCGGCGGGGTGCCGGTGCAGACCAGNTCACCCGGCTCGAGGGTCTGATACTGCGACAAGTGCTCGATGATCGACGGAATGTCGAAAATCATGGTNGCCGTGGTGCCGTCCTGCCGGACCTCGCCGTTGACCTTGGTCATCAGCGGATGATTGCCGGGGTCGGCAATCTCATCCCGGGTCACCAGAAACGGGCCGACCGGGCCGAAGGTGTCGAAGGACTTGCCCTTGCTCCACAGCCCGCCGCGGTCGATCTGGAAGGTCCGCTCGGAGACATCATTGACCAGCGTGAACCCGGCAACGTGGTCCCAGGCCGCTTCGCGCGTGATGTAGCGCCCGCCGGTGCCGATGACGAAGCTGAACTCGACCTCGTAGTCGAGCTTGTCCGACCCCCGCGGAACCAAAATGTCGTCATTGGGCCCCGAGATGCACGANGAGGCCTTGTAGAACACAATCGGCATTTCCGGGATGGGCATGCCNGCCTCTTCGGCGTGGTCGGCGTAGTTCAGACCGATGCCGATGAACTTGCCAGGGCGCGGGATCGGCGGCCCAAGGCGGACGGAATCGCTCGCCCGCGGCAGGCTTGCTGGATCGATGGCCGCGAGGCGCGCCAGCCCCGCCGGGGACAGCACTTCACCAGCAATGTCAGCGACAACGCTGCTGAGATCCCGGACGTGTCCATCCTGATCCAGCAGGCCGGGCCGCTCGGCCCCGGGTTCGCCGTATCGCAGCAATTTCATGGCAGTCTTCGCTCCTTCATTCGGATCTTGTGGTGTCAATCAGATTGGAGCATGCCACTGGGCGGCATCGCTGTCACCGTGCGGATGCACGGGTCTTGCGGTCTGCTTCAACGTCTAATAAGCATAAAATTGNTNGATTTCCATTCATTGCAACGGCTGCGGTTTCCATGAGTTCATCCCTTCAAATCGGCACGCGGGGATCGGTGCTGGCGCTGGCACAGACCGACTGGGTGCTGGGCGAGCTGCGCCGGGCAGCGCCGGGTCAGGACATGGGCCGCGTCATCATCGAAACCGAAGGCGACCGCGACCAGACCTCCAGCCTNGCCAGCTTTGGCGGGGTCGGCGTTTTTGTGGCTGAGTTGCAGGCCGCCATTCTCGACCGCCGGGTCGATGCAGCGGTGCATTCGTTCAAGGACATGGCTAGCCGGCCGACGCTGGGCCTGCGCCAGTACTTTCCCGAGCGCGAAGACGTCTGCGATGTGCTGGTGGGGGGCGCGCTCGAAGACCTGCCGCAGGGCGCCCGGGTCGGGACCGGCAGCCCGCGCCGGGTGGCGCAACTGCGCCGCCGCCGCCCGGATCTCGATATCCAGCCCATTCGCGGCAATATCACCACGCGCCTGTCCCGGCTGAACACCGGTGATTTCGATGCCATTGTGCTGGCCAAGGCGGGCCTCAAGCGGGCTGGCTTGTTCGAACCCGCGCGTGATTTCGACCTAGACCCCATGGATTTCACCCCGGCCACGGGGCAGGGGCAGCTGGCCATCGAGTGCCGCGCGGATGACAGCCTGCCCATTGAAGATACGGTGCTCTCCAGCGCCATCGACCGTCGACTGGCCGTGGTCGAGCGCTACTTCGCCCGCGAACTGAACTTTGGCTGTCACACCCCCGCCGCCGTCTGGGCGCGGGTCAATGGCCGCCAGATCAGCGCCGTGATCGACGTGCTCAAGCNCGATGGCAGCGAAAGCCTGAAGATTGAAGTGCCGGTGCCGCTGGCGGGCACCGAAGCGGATCTGCAGGAAGCCATGCGGCAGGCCGAGGAGCGCGGTATTCGCGCCTTTACTGCGCTGGTTGGCGCCGATACCGGCGCGTCCTAGGCGCTAGAGCCCGGCCTTGGCCTGCACCAGAAAGTCTGCGAGGCGCTGCCGCGCGCGCCAGAAGGCCGCCGACAGCCCGTAGACCAGCATTTTCTGCCGCCCGCGATAAAAACTCTGTTCGAGGTTGAAGCCGAGGTCTTCGACCAGCGCCTGGCTGGCTTTGTTGTCGTCGCTGAGTACGGCCACCACACGCTCCAGCCGGCCGTCTTCGAGGGCAAAGCTGACAATNCCGGTCATGGCTTCNCGGGCATAGCCGCGACCGCGTGCGGNGGGCAGCAGGCTGTACCGCACCGCCAGCCCCAGCCCGTCCGGCCGCAGCATCAGCCCGGCCTCGCCGACGAATTCACCGCTATCACGCTCGAACACCCCGAACATGCCCANACCGCGGGCCTCCCACAGCCCCTCGAAGGTGCGCAGGGTTTCCAGCGCCGCTGCACGGTCCTGCACGCCCTCGAGCATGCGCTCCATGGCAGCGGGGTCGGTGCGCAGCGCCAGAACCGTATCCAGATCGGAGGTCCGCAGCGCCCGCAGGCGCAGGCGCGGGGTCTGCAGCTCAAGGGCAGGGGGCAAGGTCATGGCAATCTGCTTAGCGAAGCGCGGCGAGATTGGCAAAGGTGTCCATGATTTCAACGCGAGCCTCGACCGNGCGGCCGGCACCGTCCACCACGCTCAGGATATAGAAACCTGGCCCGGCGGGGCGCCAGGTCAGCTGACGGCTGATCGAGTGGGCCAGCGGCAGCCCGTCGACGANCAGGCGGAAGGGGCGCTGCCCGCCGCTCAGCCGCAGGGCCAGGGGCTGTCCTTCGGCAAGCGGGATCGCGGCTTCATCGGTCGGAAACACCAGGCTGAGGGGGTCGGGGTCGTCCGCGTNCAGCCCGGCGAGGTGGCTGAGGGCGGCCGGGCGGCCCGCGAGAATTTCGCGCATGCGGCCCTCGGGCTGGCGCAAGCGGCGGGTGTTATCCAACCCGGCGAAGGCGCGCAGCAGCACCGGGACAGCGTCAGCCAAGCCGACCAGCGAGCCGGTGGGCTGGTTGTCCGCCCGCCCCAGCCAGACCGCGATCACGTGCTGGCCGTCGTAGCCGATGGCCCAGGCGTCGCGGTGGCGCGCCGACGTCCCGGTTTTGAAGGCGATCCGCGGCAGGTCTTCGGCATCAGGGAGCAGCGGTTGCGGGCTTTCGGCGAGGATCGCCGTCACCTGCGCCGCGCTCCTTGGCCCGATGAAGGGCTTCGGACGGGTTGCGCTGCACTGCGCCGGGGTTTCGCACAGCGGCCGCACGGCGCCATCGGTGGCAAAGGCGGTGAACAGGGCCGCGAGGTCTTCCATGCGCAGGCTGACCCCGCCCAGCGCCAGCGATAGCCCGACACTGCCCGGCGCGCCCTGATTGGCCGGGTGGATGCCCGCGCGGTTGAGGGCTTCCAGCGCGCGTTCCGGCCCCACCGCCTGCAGCAGCGCGACGGCGGGGGGATTCAGGGACTGTTGCAGGGCAGCATAGGCCTGCACCCGGCCCTGACGCGAGCGGGAGAAGTTCTCCGGCTGGTAGCCTTGGAAGTTGCGCTGGTCGTCGGGCAGCCAGGTGGCCGGGTGCGCCAGACCCGCTTCGAAGGCCAGCGCATAGATTGCTGGTTTGAGCGCTGATCCCGGGGAGCGGGGCGCACGGGTCAGGTCCAGCCGCGCGCCCGCGCGCTCCTCGAAGTAGCCCGAAGAGCCAACCCGCGCGCGCACGGCCCCGGTATCGGCGTCGATCACCAGCATCGCGCCGTTGATCGTCCCGGCGTAGCGGTCGAGAGCTGCGGTGAGCAGAGCTTCGAGCGCGATCTGCGNGTCGGCGTGCAGCGTGGTCTGAACCGTGGCGTCGTCCCTGAAGCCGCCTTCACTGCCGCTATCTTCCCACAACCGTTCGGCCAGCGTCGGCGCATAGAAGGGCATGGACAGCCGCCGGGTCGGCACGGGCTCGCGCTTGGCGCGTTCCGCCTCCTCGTGGCTGAGGATGTCCCGGGCAACCAGCACGTCCAGCACGCGGTTGCGGGCGGCTTCAGCCTGCTGGGGGAAACGGTCGGGCCGACGCCCGGCCGGGTTCTGGGGCAGGGCGACGAGCAGCGCGCTCTCCGCCCANGTCAGCTCGGCCGGTGCCTTGCCGAAGTAGAGTCGTGTGGCGGCGGCGACGCCGTCAATGTTGCCGCCGAAGGGGGCCGTGAGGAGGTAGAGGTCGAGGATTTCGTGCTTGTTGAAGCGGCGCTCCAGCTGCCAGGCGCGCAGGATTTCCAGCACTTTTGCCTGAGCCGTCCGATCGGGGCGGGGCTCCAGCAGGCGCGCGGTCTGCATGCTCAGGGTCGAGCCGCCTGAGACGATCCGACCGGCGAGCGCCGAGGTCACCACCGCCCGTGCAAGGCCGTGGTAGTCGGCCCCGCCGTGGGCATAGAACCGCCGGTCTTCGAAGGCGAGCAGGGCGCGCAGATAGCGCGGGTCCACGTCCGAAACGCGCGCGGGCAGGCGCCAGTATCCGGCCGGCGAGGTTCCGGCACGCAGCAATTTTCCGTCTANGTCGAGCAGGGTNGGGCTCAGGTCCANCGCCCGGGTCAGTGGTGGCGGCAGGGCGCGGTCCGCCACCGCGATCGCGANCAGGAACAGCCCGCCCACGGCAACAGTGAGCCACGCACGCGCCGCCGCTGGCACCGGGATGCTGAAGCGTTTCAGCCCCATCAACCCACTTAGCCCGCTCAGCTTCATGGCCCGCCGAAACCGCACCGCGCCGCGCCTCGCCTCGCCTCGCCCGCCCCTAGTTCAGCCGTCCTGCGCTGCCNCGGGCGTGGATCGCAGGCCGCATCATGGCCTCGACATAGGCGCCGGGCTGGACGACGTCGCCCGCCTGTGCCCGTCGCATGACGTAGTAGAGNGCGAAGGAACCGCNTTCGAGGAAGAAGCCGAACAGCACGCGATCAGCCCGCGCCTCGCCATAGTCGTAGTCCGTGGTCTGAAAGGCGGGTTCACCGTCGATCATGCAGACCCCCGGCAGCCACTGGGTGGTCGGGATCAGATCGCCGCGCTCCACCTCAGCGGCGTCTTCGCCTTCTTGCAGCGGGCAGTCGCCGGGCTCGCTCCATTCCTGCACCACGCTGTCGGGCAGGCCGACCTGCTCGACTTCAAAGCCCGCGGGCAGTAATTCGGCCGCGATATANTCGAGGCTCTGGGCCTCGAATACCGTGCCGAACAGGCTCACCAGCACCCGCTGTCCGGGCGCCGGATTGGTCACGGGCTGGAGGGTTTCGAGGTCGAACATGGTGCGCTGGACCTCCATGCCCTGCGACTGGGGTTGGTCAAGGTCCGCCGGCGTGCCCGACTGCCACAGGGTCGCGAGCGCGGGTGTACCATCGGCTTCATTGGTGTCGCCCTCAGCACTCTGGTTGCTGATCACCAGACCTCCTTCGATGTCGGCGGGGTCCAGCGCCACGGCAGTGCCNACCGCAATCGGTTGGTCATTGAGGCTNAGGACCGGCGCGGTGCCGGGCTCTGCCGTTACCGCCAGCCCGTGGGCAAGCCGCAGCGCCCAGGCCCGTTCCTGCGTGCTCAGGTAAGGCCCATCCAGCGCCTTGATCGCGGCGGGAAGGGTCTCGGCTATGAAGGCCTCGCCCCCCGGCGTGTCGGCCAGCCCGCCTTCGACCAGCAAGGCCAGCGCTGCGAACTGATCGCGCAGCACGCCGCCATAGTCGTAGAGGCGCATCGGGGCGGCTTCGATTATTGCACCGGGCAGGTCGAGCAGGCTGGCGAGCAGGGCGTCGCGGTCGCTGAAGTCGCCCACNGCGTGCGCGGCGACGGCCAGCGCCGCTTTGGCGAAATCATCGCCGGGGTGGAGGATCATTTCGTCGAACAGCAGCCGCTGGGCGGCCACGTCGGGCCGCTCGGCACGGGCTAGTATGGCTAGACCATAGGCCTCAGTGCGCAGGCTTAGCTCAGTCTCGAAATAGGGGTCTTCGGCCTGCTCCAACCCGCGGGCGAGCCGGGCGACGAAAGCCTCGTGCAAAGCCGCTGCGCCGTCGATGCCCTCGGCCTTGGCCAGCCCGAGGAAATCGGCCGCGTAGGCTTGCAGGAACAGGTCACCGCTAGCGCTGCCGGGCCACAGCCCNATGATGCCATCCAGCCCCTGCCGGTTCTGCAGCGTCACCAGTGCTTCATTCAGGGCGAAGTCGAGGGTCGCCCGCTCCATCAGGCGGTCACCGCCGAGCAGCAGGCCAATGGCGCGGGAGGTCGTCTGCTCGGTGCAGCGAAAGGGGTAGTCGGCCAGCGACTGCGCCAGCGGCAGCGGATCGACACCCAGCNCGGAGACACTCANNCCCAGANTGGCATGGTTGAGCGCGGCGAGCTGTCCGGCGTCGAGGTTCAGCGTCTNGCCGGGGCCAAGCAGGAAGCTGTCCCGAACCAGCGAACGCGGGGCAGCCGGGCGGATTTCGATCGGGAATTCGCGGCGGATGGTCTGCTCGCCGATGGTCAGATCGATGATGACTTTGGTTGCGCCGATGACATCGGTCGCGCCCAGCCGGAGCGGCACGGGCTGCTGCGCCTTGGGGTCGAGATCGAGGCTCAGCTTGTTCGATCCGGCAACCAGATCGAGGTCCGTCTCCAGTTGAAGGCTGAGTTCGGCGGTCACGACCCGGTCCTGGGTGTTGCTGACCAGGAGGCGCACGTCGACTTCGTCGCCGGGGGCGAGGAAGCGCGGCAGGAACAGGTCAGCGACCACCGGGTCGCGGATCAGTAGGGTCTGTGATCCCACGCCGATGCGGCCCTGATCGGTCCACACTAACGTCAGCAGGCGTCCAAGCCCAGCAAAATCGGGCAGGTCGAAGGACAGGCTGCCGCCACCAGCCGCTGCATCGAGCGCCTGAACCCCGGTGCTCAGGGCCAGCGTCTCCTTGATGCGCGTGGTCAGCCCCATGGCCAGCGACATCTCCGCCATCGGGGCCATCGCGCGCATGGCAAACAGCGCGTCGTCGTAACCCTGCTCCAGCGCAGCGGCTTCAAGCCCCGAGGAGCTGATCAGCGCGGCGAAGGTATCGCGCAGTTCTGCGGGCAGGTCGAAGGGGTCGAGGAAGTGCCCCAGCGGGTCGGGGTCTCGGTAGCCGGTCATGCGCAGCACGCCGTCATCGATGATCCAGCCAAGCGCAAAGGCCTGCTCGCCCGGATTCAGGGGGCCGAGGTCGAGGGCCACGTTCAGCGGCTGCCGGGGCAGCACTTCGGCGCGGTCTTCGAGGTCGACCGAAACCGCGATCCGGTGGTCGCTGTGGTCGAAGCCGAGGAACGACGCACCCACGGCGCGCGCGGGCAGGGCGTCGACGCCCGTTGCCCCGGCGCTGTAGACCACGGGCAGCAGCCACAGGCCTTCGGCGTCCGGCCAGTCGGCGGGGATAGTGGCCTGCAGGCTGTTGCTGCCCTCGGCAATGGCGCCCAGATCGATCACGGCTGTTTTGCTGCCCACCATGTAAAGCTGGCCGGTCCCGGCCTGTGGGCTGTCGAGGGTCAGCGACAGGGTGTCACCGGGGCGCGGGGTATCGCCTTCCACCACGAGGCCAAGTCGCCCGGGCGCGCGGTCGACCTGGGGCAGGGCGCGCCAGCCGGCGTTGAACCGCAGCGAGGTCGCCGCCGCGCCGTTGTCCTCGACGACTTCAATTCGGTAAGCCCCCCAGTCTACGCGGACATCCAGCGGGGTTTCGCCGATCAGGTCCAGCCTGCCTTCGGAAACAGGCAGGTCGATATAGCTGCTCTCGTAGTTCCAGCGTCCACCGTCAAAGTACCAGCGGTAGTCGTAAACCTCGCGGTAGAGCGTCCAGCTGACCGAGGCCTCGGCGGCTTCACCCCCGGCGGTCAGCGCCTGCAGGTCAAAGCGCAGCGCGGCGCCTTCTTCGACCGGCCGGTCAGCGTCGAAGGCCGGGCGCAGGCCCAGCAACACGCGCTCGCCGGCGAGCTTCACGGTCGCGGCAGTGCTTTCCTGTCGCCCGGCGGCATCGGTCACGACCGCGCGCAGATCGACCAGCGCCAGCCCGGTCTGATCGGGCAGGGTAAAGGCGGGGATCTCGAAGCTGACGCGGCCCGTGTCGTCCGTATCTTCAACCAGATCGAAGGGCGCGGCGAATATGAAGTCTTCCTGTGCCAGACCCACGGTAAAGCCGTCGATCTGCGCCTGTGGGACCAGCGAGGCCATGAGGTGCACCGAAAGATCCTGCGCCGGGGCGCCGAAGAGGTAGTCGACCTGCACCTCGATGCGGTCGCTGCCGTCCAGCTTCAGCGCCGGTGGATCGACAATCTCGATCTCGACCGATGGCGGCACGAAGTCGCTGACCGGGAGGGTCAGACTGCGCAGGGGAGGCAGATCGGCGGCCAGCGCGAGATCGAGTGTCCAGCGGCCCTGCCGCGCGCCAAAAGGCAGCGGAATTTCCACCTCGAACCCCCGGCCGGCGTCGATGCTGATATCGAATTCACCGCTGACTTCGCCAAAGGGGTTGCGCAGGGTTCCGGTCAGGCTGTCGGGGGCGATCACCGCCTGTCCCTCCGGCCCGGTGCCAACCTGCAGCAACCCGGCGACGCGGGCGGTCTCGCCCTCGCGGTAGGTGCCGCGATCGGCCTTGACCCAGAGGTCAAGCGCGCTGTCCTTGATCGCGGGCAAACCGCGCGGGGTTTCGATCTCCACCGGTGTGCGCTCGAGCGCGAGGAAGGCATCGCCCAGCGTCGGGTGGCTGGCGTAGAGGTAGAGCGGCTGGTTGCCGTCGCGCCCGCGCAGCTGCGGAGCGCTGAAGAAAGCAGTTGTTGCCGCCCCGGCTGCTTTCGCGATTGCCGTTGCCGGAGAGATGACGCGGTTGCCGCTGGTGATCATGTCCACGGACACCCTATCGAACACCGGCTGGCCGGTGCGGATGTCGACGGCCGTGACGAACAGGCCTTGGGGGGTCTTCACGGCCGTGAGGCCGAGGTCGGAGACCATCACCCATTTGATCTGCTCACCGCTGCGGAGATCGGGCGCACGCGCGGTCAGCAGATAAAGCCCGCGCTCCGCCGGGGCGCCGAGCATGTCCGCCAGCGCCAGCCCGTCGCGCCGTAGCTCGTGTTCGAGCATGTTGACCCGAATAAGGCCTTCGAACACGGGCACGACGCTGGCGCGGAAGGCGTCACCGCTGCCCCCGCCATAGTCGTAGTAGGGGGCATCGCCGCCGCTGATCTGCCCCGGGGTCTGGGCCAGCAGGCCGTCGCGCAGCACCTGTTTGATGTTGCGTTCATCAAGGTGGTAGAGCCCCACCCGGATCTGCTCGTGGTTCACCGTTTCCAGCGCCACCAGCTGGCTGCCCGAAGCCGGCAGCATGTAGCCCTGTCCGGGCAGGGCGACTTCCGGGGTGCGTCCGGGTGTCTGCAGGCTGAGGGTGACGCTCTCCCGCATGCGGGTGCCGCTGGCGCTCTTCAGGCCTTCGCGGATGGTGATGTCGTAGGTCTCGGCGAAATCTGCCCCGACGATGCACAGCTCGCGGCCATTGCCCCGGATCACGTAGTGCTCGACCGTGGGGCGGAGGCTGAGCGTGATCAGCTCGCGGTAGTCGACGCGGTGGGCGGCCTGCAGCGGACGGGAGAACAGCAGGCACAGCTGGGCGAAATCACCTTGCTGTGCGGTCCAGCTCTTCGCCGGGCCGAACAGGCTGACCGCCCCGGCGAGCTCGCGCAGCTGCCACTCGAGGTCGTAACTCAGGGTCTCATCGCCGCTGTTGTCGGCCAGCCGGAGCACCGTCTGCACCAGATTGATATCGCGGGGGCTGTCGAGCAGGTCCAGCGCCTCGACCGCCAGCGCGCGGGCGTGATCCGGCCGACCGGCGTTGCGCGCGACTGCAGCGGCCAGCAGCGCAGCCCGTCCGTCGTGGTCTGCATCCAGCGTCAGCGCCAGCAGCAGCCGGTAGCCGCTCTCGATGATATTCCAATCGTAGGTGTCGTAGGGCTGACTAAACAGCAGGCGATAGGCGTTGTTGCTCAGCTGGTCTCCGGCACCGGTCAGGTCGAGGAAACTGTAAGCGCCGAGGGTCGAGGCCCGGATCTCGTCGAGATCGTCGTGGTCGCGCAGCGACTGGGCCGTTGCGGCACCCGTGAGCCCGAGGAGCAAACTGGCGGAGAGAGTGAAGGAGAGGGAAAGACCGATGAGGGCTGAGGACACGAAGCGAGACAGGGCGGACAAAGAGCAGGCCTCCTTAGTCAAAATAGGTCATTGTCAGTAAGGGACTGATACCATTCATAATGATGGGCTTTGATTGAGGCGTCTTAGCGGCAGGACTTGGCAAAATTGCCCCGTTCTGGATGTAAACAAGGTCGGGGTCAGGGCAGCAAAAAAGCAACAATTGCACAGGCTGTCTCATTGCACCGGCCCGCCGGTCGGCCTAGGGTCTGCCGTTGCTGGACGGAGATCCCGTAAAGGGAGCCGGGCACGGACTTAGAAGGAGAGGAGGACGCAGCATGTCCAACGCAATTCCCGCCGAAATCAACCCAAAGGGCTACGGCCATATTCTCGATATGCTCGAAGACGCCGTTGCGACCTATGGCGACAAGCCTGCCTACACGTCGATCCTGCAGACCTTCACCTATGCCCAGTTCGGGCAGATGGTGGATGATTTCTCCTCCTACCTCGCGAGCCTTGAGGGCCTGGAGCCGGGTGATCGGGTGATGGTGCAGATGCCCAACCTGATGGCGGCACCCGTGACCTTCCTGTCGATCTGGAAAGCCGGATTTGTCCCAGTGCCTGCGAACCCGCTGTACACGGCGCGCGAAATCCGCAATGTCATCGAGGACAGCGGCGCCAAGGCGATCATTGCCTTTCGCTCCGCGACGTTTACCGATGAGACCCTTGCCGGGACCGGCATCATTCACCGCGTCGCCGTGGCGCGCACGGATTGCCACCCGGCGCCGAAGAAGTGGATCGTCGATCTTGCCCTGCAGCTGCGGAAGACGCCGCCGTTGGGGGATCTGCCCACCGGGGCGGTTGGCTTCCGGGAGGCAATGAAGCGCGGGCGCGGGCTGCCGACGCCGAACGCCGAGCGTGCCTCGGACCAGCTGGCGCTGCTGCAATACACCGGCGGCACCACCGGGACGCCCAAGGGGGTGATGCTGACCCAGGCGAACATCATCTCNAACGCGATGCAGAACCTCGCGCATGCGCCCAATTCCTTCGAATACGGCACCGAGACCATGGTCGGCTGTCTGCCGATGTACCACATCATGCCGCTCTACNNGCACATCCTGCTGCCCTTCGCCATCGGTGCCCACACGCTGCTGATCGCCGATCCNCGCAACAATGCGACCTTTGTCGCGGCACTGAAGTCGACGCCGTTCACGATCTTCGTGGGCATCCANACCCTGTTCAACAATCTGCTGGGTGACGAGGCCTTCCGCGAGCTGGACTTCTCCAAGCTCAAGTTCTCGACCTCGGGCGGCATGGCGCTGCCCAAGGCGACCGCCGAGCGCTGGCAGGAAGTGACCGGCGCGCCGGTGACCGAGGGCTATGGCCTTTCCGAAACCTCGCCCGTTCTGACCGCAAACCCGCTGGAGGCGATCCAGCTGGGCACGGTCGGCACCAAGCTGCCTCTGACTGAAATCCGGATTATCAAGGACGACGGCACGGAAGCCGGGGTCGAGGAACCCGGCGAGCTGCAGGCCCGCGGCCNGCAGGTCATGCGCGGTTACTGGAACCGCCCTGATGCAACGGCCGAAGTCATGACCGATGACGGCTTCTTCAAGACCGGCGACGTCGCGGTGATCCAGGAAGACGGCTACTACCGCATCGTCGATCGCATCAAGGACCTGATCAACGTCTCCGGCTTTAACGTGTTCCCGGCCGAGATTGAGGACGTGCTGGCCNGGCTCGACGGTGTGCTCGAATGCGGCGTGGTCGGGGTCANGGGCGACAAGGATATCGAGCAGGTGAAGGTGTGCGTGGTCCGCGACCCGGATTCCGCTGCCACGGTTGATGCCGACGACGTTGTTGCCTTCGCCAAGGCCAACCTCGCGGCCTACAAAGTGCCGAAGATCGTCGAGTTCATCGACGAACTGCCGAAGTCGGCNGTGGGCAAGATCCTGCGCCGCGAACTGCGCTGATCGGGGGCTGGCGTGGCGAGCATGGTCGACCTTGATGCTTTTCGGGACGAGCTGCGCCGGCAGGGGCTCAACGCCTTTCTCGTCCCCATGGACGATGCGCATATGGGCGAGTATTCGCCCGGCTCCGAGCGGCGGATCACCGCGCTCAGCGGGTTTCTGGGCTCGGCGGGCTTTGCCGTTGTTACCCTCGACAAGGCGCTGATCTGGACCGACTCCCGCTACACCATCGCCATCCGGCTGGAGNTCGACGAGGCGGTCTGGACCATTGGCGAAATTGAGAGCGGCGGCCCGCTCGCCAGCGTATCGGGCTTTCTGAAGCCCGNNGAGGTGCTGGGCTACGACCCGCAGATGCACACCATCGNNGGCGTCGAGNNCTGGACTCAGGCCGTGGCCAANGTGGAGGCCAGCCTTCAGCCGGTCAGCCTCAACCCCGTCGACGCGGTCTGGCGCGATCAACCNGCGCCGCCNGCCACGCCGGTGGTNCCCCACGGNCTGGAATNCAGCGGTCTNGCGAGCTTGGATAAGCGCCGGACTCTCGCGGCCAGCCTGTCGAAGCAGGGGCTCGGGGCGCAGGTCATCAACCAGTCTGANTCGGTCGCCTGGCTGCTCAACGCCCGTGCCGATGACATTGCCGGGCTGCCCGTTCCCCGCTCCTTTGCGACCCTGCACGCCGATGGCTCGGTTGACTGGTTNATTCGGCCAGAGCGGATCACCGACGCCATGCATCAGGCGCTGGACAATCGCGTGGCGATTTTNCCGCCCGAAGAAATGAACGCTAGGCTGGGGCANCTCAATGGGCGGGTCGGTCTTGACCGGACCACGTGCAACGCCGCAATCGCCGAGACCCTGCGTGATGCAGGCGTCGAGGTCGTTGCCAATACGGACCCGGTTGTGTTGCCGCGGGCCATCAAAAACGAAACCGAGCAGCAGGGTGCCCGCGATGCCCAGCGCCGCGACGCCCGCGCCATGGTCCGCTTTTCCCGCTGGCTGGCCGAGCATCCGGCGATCGAGCAGGAGAGCGAGCTGTCGGTTGCGGCGGCCCTGCTGGCCTTCCGCGAGCAGAACNNGGACCCCGTGCCGATGAACGGGATCAGTTTCAACACCATCTCGGCCTTCGCCGGTCATGCGGCTATCGCGCACTATGCGGTCAGCGAAGACTCAAGCCTGCCACTGGCCAAGGGCCAGATGCTGCTGGTCGACAGCGGCGGGCAGTACCACAACGGCACNACCGANATCACCCGGGTCTGGGCGGTCGGCGGGCAGGCGACCGACCGGCAGCGCCGGGATTACAGCCTGACCCTCAAGGGGCATCTGGCGCTGGCGCGGCAGGCCTTCCCGACCGGCACCATGGGTCATCATCTTGACGTGCTGACCCGGCAATTCATGTGGGCCGAGGGCATGGACTTCCAGCACGGCACCGGCCACGGCATCGGCTCTTATCTCAGCGTGCACGAAGGCCCACAGGGCATCAGCAAGAAGCCGGGTAAGGCGGCGCTGCAAGCCGGCATGCTGCTCAGTAATGAACCCGGTATCTACCGCGAGGGCGAGAGCGGGGTGCGGATCGAGAATGTCGAACTGGTCGTGACCCGCGACGACGGCTTCCTTGCCTTTGAGACGCTGACGTTGGTGCCCTATGACCGCAACCTGATCGATCTCGGCCTGCTGACGCCGGAGGAAGTCGCTCAAATCGACGCCTACCACGCGCGCGTCCTCGCCGAAGTCGGCCCGGATCTAGACGGCGCTGACCTCGACCACCTCAGAAACACGACGGAACCGCTCGCGTGACGCAATCGCCTTCCTCTTCCCTAGCCCCATCGCCTTCGCTGAGCCGGTTAGAGCAGTTGCACGACTACACCTACCGCAAGGTTGCGGGCGTGCTGGGTGAATGTCAGAGCACGCTGGAGCCGATCAACCTGTCGGTCGGCGAACCCAAATTTGGCGCCTATGACACCGTGGGCGAAGCGCTGGCCGCAACCGACCCGGCGGGCTGGGGCAAGTATCCGCCGGTCAACGCCGGCCCTGATCTGCGCGAGGCCGTGGCAGGCTGGATCCGTCGGCGCTACGAACTCCCCGCCGACATGCTCGACACCCACGCCCACGTGCACCCCGTGTTCGGTACTAAAGAAGGGCTGTTCTCCGCTATTCTGGCCGCGGTGCTGCGCAAGGAAGACCGGCTGGAGAAGGCGGGCAAGGGCCATCTGCGCCCGCTGATCGTGCTGCCCAACCCGCTCTATCATGTCTATGTCGGCGCGGCGCTGACTTCAGGAGCTGAAATCTGCTACGCGCCCTGCACGCCGGCGACTGACTTTGCGCCTGATCTGGCCGTTGTCGCGGAAGAGGACTGGGACCGGGTGGCGNTNGTCATCGCNACGAACCCGGGCAATCCGACCGGCACGCTGCTGCCTGCGCCTTTCCTGCGCGCGGCGATCGAACGGGCGCGCCGGCACGATTTCACCTTCCTCTCGGACGAGTGCTACAGCGAGCTTTACTACGACACCAAGCCGGTCAGCGCCTTCGAGGTCTGCCGCGATCTGGGTGGCGGGCTGGAGAACGTCTGGGTGGTCAACTCGCTCTCCAAGCGTTCCGGACTGCCTGGGCTGCGCTCGGGCTTTGTCGCCGGGGATGCGGACCGGCTCGAAGACCTCTACTACCTGCGCGCCTACGGCGGCGCCCAGACGCCGATCGGGCTGCAGGAAGCCGCGATTGCGCTTTGGCAGGATGAAGCCCACGTCGCGGCCTTCCGCCAGCGCTACGCGGCGATCAACCAGGTTGCCAGCGACGTGCTCGGCGACCTGCCGGGCTTCCGTGCACCCGAAGCGGGTTTCGTGCTGTGGCTGCCGGTCTCGGGCGGCGATGGCGACGCGGTCGCCCGGCGGCTGTGGCAGGAGCAGGCGGTCCGGACCTTGCCGGGTTCGATCCTGTCCCGGCCCATGCCCGACGGCAGCAAACCGGGGCAGGGCTTTGTTCGGTTTGCGCTGGTCTATCCCGAGGACGTNACCCGGGAAGCGCTGCTGCGCTGCCGCGACATTCTGGGTTGAATTCTCAACGAGGTTTTGGGCCTGACCTTAGCCGGTCCAACCGGTCCGCCGCTTGTAGATGAACATGACGTCAGCCCCCCAGCTACCTAAGCGCGGCCCGCCATGGGCTTCTATGCAATCGCACAGCAGGTCCTCCAGCCGGACGATTTCAGCCACCAGGGCTTCTGTCTCCTTCTGGTAGTTCGGATCCATCGGACTGTTCTGTTTGCGAAATTCAACGAGGCCGTTTTCCAGCGTGGTGATCTGTTCCACCAACCGAGGAAGCTGCTCAACAGGATAAAGCATGGGCAAGGCCTTCTGTTTCCGCTGCGGCGAGGTCGCCGACTTTATTCCAGACTAAGGCCAACCAACCCGCGCTGACCTGCAGGCGCGTCATTGGCCAGGTAGCGCAGCCAGATCGCGCCTGTCCCTTTTGCTCTAAATGAGGCGGGAAAAAAATGCCCTCCCCAAACTTTTCTTGTTAACAAGCGCGAATTTTTGTCAAAATTGCTGAGCCGACTGTCCAGCGACTCGATTGGTAAGGGGTCACAGTCGAATAGCAGCTTGAACTCACGGGGCAGTTCGTCACTGGAGATGAATTCCCCCCCGATGACCAGTAACCGATATCCAGCGTCNTGCAGGACGCCAAGCCCNTGCTGCATGTGCGCGTAAATGCGGCGGCGGTGAGCGTTCCAGGCGAAGGCATCCTCAAAGCTGCNGAGATCGCTGTGATGGACCCCTGCGGGCAGAAGACCATTTTCCTGAAAGGCCGGCAGCATGGGTTTCCTCAGGGGCATTCGACAGAGACACCGGGGTTTGGCAGGCAGCGCTGCAGCAACGACCCCAGATTGTTGTTGTCCCAGCCTGACCCTTCGGTGGCAAGATCTAAGTCTGGTTACCAGTGCTGGCGCTGGCGTGGTTCTCTGTCACCCGTGGTCAATACCGGTACGCATGGAAAACCGGTACAGAGGCCGCTTCCGCCAACTTTCCGCCACANCCTCNCGACTTGCTGCTGGTACTCAGTCTGATTGACCCCGGGAGATGCAGCGGGCAGGCGCGCCACCACAAAAGCCTCGTTATCGATCTGAAGGCTTAGCCCCAGCAAGGACGGGCTGCGGTCCGTTAACGGCAACAGGGCCGGCGCCAGTCCTTCCGCAAAGGCTGCGGTTTGAAAGCCAAAGAGGGCGGTGGAGATCTGTTCCTGCGCCACGACTTCACGACACAGCCTGGCCTTGTCCGTAATTTTGAGCGGGTCGACTGTGAAGCCAATGGCGATGGGCGTCCCGTCTGCCGTTCCGGGGGCAGGCAGGGGGGCGAATGTCCATTGTTTGACTGGCCCGCCCTCAACACTCAGCATTTCGTCGACCACGAACTGGCACTGCTCAATCATTGACTTGGCGGCCCATTGGGCATCGGTGATGCAGACGTAAGACCAGCGCCACCGTCCACGGTCAGCGCAGGAATTGGTCGAGCGGGTGAAGCCGCGTTCGTCGATGTAGCGCAGAGTGAAACGCATGCCCGTCACCGCGTCTCGTGCGGTGAGCAGACGCGCGCCTGTGCCAGCATCAGGATCGCCCGCCCAGAAATCGCGGCCGAGCCGCAAGCCTGTTTCAGTCTCCATTTCAGTCAGGAACCGAGAGGAAGATGACTTGCCACCCGGGACGTTCATCGCGACGGGAGCGTTGCAGCGGAACGCAAGATTGTGCTCGGAGGAAGTGCGCTTGGCACAGGCCATTTCACTTACTTCCGGCTGACCTTCGTAACCTGCCAGTACAATAGTTGGTTCTCTCACCGACGCCCACGGCTGCGTCTCACTGTCCGTGGGAAAAGCGTAGGGAAACAGCACTTCTTCCAGGCTGAAGTGAAAGACGCCGATCACGGGCCCCAAGTGGCTGAACTCCAGCACGGGGGTGGCCTTCAATCGACTACGGTCGGCGAAGCTGCTGAGTGCAAGTTCCTGCTTCCGATTGAGCGCTTGGGCGACACGTTCATCAGGTCCAAACCAGCTCGTGAANGTGGCCTCTGAAACTGGTGCAATTGTCGCGATCAGAGGGCTCGGCTCGGCCCCTGCACCCGAGAGCATAGGTATAAACAAAAGCAGCAGGGCGNCAGCAGCCTCACGGATGAGTTTCACCGCCCGGCAGCCCGGAAAGCTGGTCGGAAGTGCAGAAGCAGTTCCGCGCAGGCTAGGTCTCATCGAGAATCCACTGTTGGCAAAACGAGAGTTGAGCCACTGCAGGCAGGGGGCGTTCCCACGGCCATGCGGTTTTGACGCCAACCACACCGAATTGCACGCAAAAATCGAATAAGTATCGACGTATAATTGGTTTTTGCGTTGTAATTCTGGTTTAAAATCGGTCCAAGAGCAGTGTTGACCGCATTTCCAGCTGAGGAGATTCCCAGAATTACTCACAGGTGTCNCAATGTGCGACTTTCGCTTTGGCGCTTAAGGTGGTTCATTGATGACATTATCCGGGTGGTGCCAACGGCTTTCGGAACGGCGCTTTCGCTGGGGGAGCTTATGCAGCGTCTTTTGANAAAAAGACTGGTTANGGTGGTGACGATCGGGGCGGTGCTTGNCCTATCGCTTCCGGTCGCTGCGCGTGCTGATCTTGATGTCGCTGCAGCTTGTGCGCCGGTTGGTCTGGCTGATCCGGTTGATCGTGCGGCCGCGGCCGCTGCGCTTCCGACCTNTAGNGGTGTCGCGCAGGTNTGTACCGTTCAGGCGCTGCTGGNGACTGTCGGAGAGCTGCCCGGGTCGAGGACCGTCGACGGTCGTTATGATAAGCAGGTCCGCGATGCGCTGGCCGACTTCCAGCGCGCCAGTGGACTGGATTCCACNGGCCTTCTGAACCCCGAGACTCTCGCCGGGCTGGCAAGCGCAGCGCTCGATCTGATTTTTGCAGAGCCGGTCTCATCAGCCACAACTGTGCCGGCGACTTCCGAGAGCCCCNCGACATTGGAAACGGACGCAGCAGGCGACGATGCGGCCAGTGTTGCAGGCGCCAGCGAAGACTTCTCCGGGACCCAGCTGCCTGCGCCCCGACCGACGAGCATTGATGACGGAGCGGCCACAGCGGCCTCGGGAACAGTGATCGNCACAACGTCAGCTGCGAACACCTCCGCCATCGANAGCGTAGCAGTCTCAACAGACAGTTCGGTCGTGATCACCGGAAGCCGTCTGAGTTCATCAATTTCCGACGTGGGCGCCAGCCCCTCGAGCCAGGCAGCAGCTGCATCAGGCAGCACGACGAACAACACCGCCGCCGCCGCCTCTGCATCTGCAGACCGCGTTNTTGTGGTCGACGCCAGCGGCACCGACACCGACGTCAGCCGCGTTCGCGTCGTGGTGGGTGGCGATGTCGACGCNAACGGCGACCGGATCGTTTCCAGCGAGCAGACGACTGTGGTGACCTCGACTTCATTCGTGGAGACCGAAACATATATCGTGCTCGCCGATCCCCTCGAAGATGACAGTGTATCAAGTTTTGTCCGCCCGAGCGTGTGCCACGACCCGACTTCGGTGCAGGACCCCGATCTGATCCGTAACCTCGACCAACTGCCGGACCTGGTCTGCCTGCGGGTTTTTGAGGGGGCAGGTGATCTGCCATACCGCTTCTATTCTCTGGAAGCCTTGCAGTCGGGGCCAACGTTTATGGTGTTGCAGGACGGTGATGATCTGGCCTTCGATACGGCAATTCGCTTGCTCGACAATCATGGCGGTCGGCTGGTGGTGTTTGAAGCCGATGAGCAAAGCCGGACGACGCTCACCGGCGCCAGTATCGAGCTAATGGCGGTGTCGCCGTACTCGACACCGGGTTGCGGTTGGGCCGCCTCCGAGCTGCAACTTGCCTTCGCCCTGCATGACTACGTGGTTGCCGTGGATGTTGCAGTGGTTTCCTTGCGGTCGGGCGCCACTGGATTGGATGCTCTGGATCTCTACAGCGATGGCAACTCACGGCTTGAGCTGCAGGCCGGAAGTGCCGCGCGTGAGATTTTTCAGCCGGTCACTACTGCAATGGCGTCAGGTGCCTTCCTCGAACTGATGGTTACGGGAGCAACCCGGCGGTCGCAGGAAACCCGTGCGATCGTCCAAGGGGCGTTGGTCAACAATCTGCCGACAGCCCTGACCCAGGTGAACCTGCTCAACGAGAGTGATCGGTGCGGTATCGAGATGCTTGCACAGCAGACTGATCAGCCGGTTGCCCGGCTGTTGACCGGCAAGACCAGCACCGCGCGTGCCCTCGACGCCGGCGCTGCCATGGTCAGAGCCCTTCGCCTCGCGCAGCAGTCTGCAGGGCTGGACTCCGGCCTGTCGACGGACCTGGCCTTTGACCAGATGTGGGCTGAGCAGTCAGCCTTGAATGCGGAAACTATGGCTCGATTGAATGCACCAGCCTTGGCAGCTGGGATCGATGCACTGGCGCCTGTCGCCATCTTCGGGCAAGGCGTGGACCGCTCAACCACCGTGATGGTGGGTGACCTCGCCCATGGTGACGAGATCCTCGGGGCCGCTGCGGGGTTCCCGCCGGCGCCAAAGGCACGACTGACGACATCGGTTCGTCAGATTCTGATCCCCGATGGCGTTGACGCCGCATTCATACACGACTGGATCCAGCCCGAGATCGGAGGCCCGGCCTCCCCGCCCATCGACGCTGCGATCGCCTATGGCGAAGCCGCCCGCCGGGCCGGATCCGGAACGATCAGCACTTCAGTCTACTAGGCCCGGAGCCTTGCGATGAATTCCAGCGGGCTTTCCGGCCAGCGGGTGTGTGTTACGGGTGCAAGCCGAGGGATCGGCGCTCGCGCCTGCGAGGTCCTGTCTAAGGCCGGAGCACAGGTTCTGGGTATAGCCCGCAGTCAGGGCGAACTCTTCGACTTGCGTGAAAGATTGACGGGGCAGGGGCTGGATTTTGACTTTGCTGCTTTAGACCTGACTGCAACCGATGCCAGCCAACGGCTTGACTCTCTCTTTGCCGGGTTCGTCCCTGATGTATTCGTAAACAACGCTGGTGCCACCCGGCCAGCCGCATTTCAGGACGTCAGCTTGGAAGACTTTGACCGGGTGATGGGGTTGAACGTCCGCGCCGGCTTTTTCGCTTCACAGGCGGCGGTACGCGCAATGATCGCCAATCCCGCTTCGGGGAACCGCCGCGCCATCATTCACCTTGGTTCCATGCTCGGGGAGGTAGCGCTCCCCGGTCGCTCGGTTTACGCGGCGACCAAGCATGCGATGCTGGGATTAACCAAGGCCATGGCGCTGGATCTTGCCGCGCACGGCATTCGGGTCAACGCGCTGGGTCCCACATACATCGAGACGCCTCTGACGGAGCCCCTCCTCAATGATCCGGCGTTTCGTCAGTTCGTCTCAGACCGTATGCCGCTTTCGGTACCCGATCGACCGATCGGACAACTTCAGGACCTCGATGGCGCTCTCCTGTTTCTCGCCGACTCGAGCCTGTCAGGCCTGGTCACGGGTACAAGTGTAGTCGTCGATGGCGGCTGGACGGCGCAATAAGCATTTCGACATTCATTTAGTGGCAAATTGCCCACAACTATGTCCGGATTCGTGTTCAGTTTTCCCCGAAGTCACGATTTGGTCACGGCTTGTCCCCTTGAGTACGCAAGAATCTTAGTGCTACGCCCATTGTAGGGTTTGGCATTACGCGAGCCTAGGGCCTGCACACTTGTGTATTTCCATTAGGAATCTAGGTTTGGCCAAATTTCGAAGGCACTAAGCCGTCGAGTGAAGGTTTAGTTAAAAGCTGTTGGCGCCCCTGGCGTCCAGCCGACCGCCGACCTCTTGTCGCGCGGGATATTTACACGGAGATGACGAAGATGATGTTTGACAGTCAGCATGAAGGCACCCCGGCCGTCAGCCAATCCTCCTTTGAGCCGCTTGCACGATCGGAAGCGAGCGGGAAGAAGGCCCTGCGCAGCCGGGCGGGGATGCTTCTGACGTCAACGAGCCTGGTGGCTGCAGCGACCGCCATGATGACGGGTGAGGCCGCCGCTCAGGCGCCAGCTGGTTTCGCTCCGGCGCCTGCTGACGTGGTCTCCTATGTTCAGCTCTCCAACGGGTCCGTTCTGGTGCAGCTTGCCAACCAGCAGTCGCTGTTGGTGACTTCCAACAATTTCTTCATCGACGGTACCGGCGTGCTGTTTCTCAGCCCCGCTGTAACCACCGGCATTGCCGGCGGTGGAGCGCCGGCGGTGTCCGCAACGACACCAGCAGCTGTGGCACCTCTGCCGGTAGCAGCACCGCTGCCACAGCCACTTGCGCCCGCTGATCCGCTTAACATCGGCGGTGATGCTTCCTCTGGCGTAATCTTCGAAGACACCGAAGTTGCTTCCTCGTCTGGCGGTATCATGGGCATGCTCACTGGCGGCCCGGGGCTGTTTGGTCTGGGGACGCTGGGCACCATCGCTGCCGTTGGTCTGGGTGGCGGCGCGATCCTGTTTGCGGCAAATGCAATTCGTTCGCGGCTGCAAGCGCCCGAAGAAGAAAACAGCGCCGCAAGCATCACGGCCACGGATACGATCATCGAGCGTGGCGGCGCCTCTGAATCGGTCACCTACGCCATCACTGACTTCGATGGTATCGATGAGAGCGATCTTGTGGCTTCGGTGCAGGCGGCATTGGATGGCGCATCAACCGTTGCTTCGATCTTTCCAAATGGTGCCGAGATTACCACCGAGCGCAGTGGCTCGGGCCTATTTGACGGCACCGAAGACACCTACGGTTCCATCAATGTTACCTTGACTGGTGAAGCTGCCGAGGCCCTGAATCTCGGCTCGTTCCCTGGTCCAGCGGTGAGCTTCACCGATGCCAAGGGCAACGAAGAATCTGTCAACCTTGCCCTGGAGATCACCGACAGTTCGTCCGGTGGTGGCAGTGGCGGCGGTTCTGGCACCGGCACACTTGAACTCGACCAAGCGGATGGCAGCACCCATGAAATCACGCAGGGCGGCTCCAAGCTGTTCAAGGCGACCGATCCTGATGGTGACACCATCAACTACAGCATCTCCAACAACCCAAGCGGTATTGGCATCGACAGCAACACCGGTCTGGTCGTCGTCGCCAATACGGTCGCAGCCGGCAGCTACACCATCACCGTGACGGCCTCTTCGACCGGTGCAGACGGGTCGGTTGAGACCGACACCGAGACCTACAACATCACCGTCACCGAAGGAGCCGGTGGCTCCGGTGGATCTGGTGGTAACTCGGTCAATGCCGATTTTGACTCGTCAAGCGCCGGCTTTGATACCCTGTCCGGGGTCAACATCACAGACAACGAGACCGCTGACAGCAACGACAATGAGCTTGAGATCGTAGCGGCTGCTCACTTGGCAAACTCCTACATCATGGACGGCCTGGCCGGAGATGACACGGTTTACTTCTCCGAAGCCGGGGCGACTTACCACCTCGACCCGACTTGGGTGAATGGCTTTGAAGACGTATCCGGCTTCGAAACCCTTGAGTTGCTTTCAGACGTGCATCTGGAGATTAACGGTGGCGTGCTCGACAGCGAGAGCACCGGCGACATCGAGCATCTAAAGGGCTCGGGCAATAACCGGGTGACCATTGTCAACAATCACGCCGACTTCGGCCTCGATGTGACGATTACAGACATCGATACCATCGACATGAACAACTACGATCTGACCCTCGACAATTCGGATCTGAGCCAGATAACGACCATCGAAGGCGATACCCAGTCGACGCTCGTGTTCACGGGCCAGTTCACCTACGACTTCGCTGAAGGCCTGATCATGACCAAGGATGTAACGCGCTTGGGTCTGGATGCCGGTAACTACGACTACTCGCTCACACTTGATGGTGTGANCGACGAAGACGTGCGCGAGATCTACGCTTACGGGGCGAATGAAATCGAAGGCAACGTCATGATCGATGCCCGAGCGAACGCCAAGATCAGCCTGATTGACCTCGCTGGTGACGAGTTCACGACCGGCGGTATCGATGGTGACAGCAACATTTTCGTCACGTACGACGACACCCTNGAGATACTGGGTGGGGACAACGACGACGATGTCGACGTGACCCTCGATAGTGATATCGAGGACGGGGAGTTCCAGTTCGACGGCGGCGGCGACAACGAGGACACGCTGAACATCAACCTCAACGGCGATGAAATCGACACTCGCGGTTATGGCCGCTCNATCGATCACGTTGAATACATCGACATCGACGCACCTGACGGCGACGGCGAAGCCCACCTGCAATTTAACGGCAGCGGTACCGATATGTCGGACATCATCCGTGTCGACGTCTCAGACGTGAAGGACGATTCTTCGCTTGTGCTCGACGGTGATCGAAGCGCTTTGTCCTCAACGGCAGAAAACATTAGCAGCTTCGTTGATAGTGACGCTGGTGAGGTTATCGATGGTTTCGTCGCAGACGAGGACGTCATCATTCACATGACCAGTCAGGATGATACGATCACGTTGACCATTGGTGAGTCCGAATCTCAAACAACCGATACTGGTCTTGCAGCGCTGCTGGNGGCGANCGACCTGCGTGACTCCAGTGCGGCGNNNAAGGCTGAGGGCTCGCAAGCGGTCGACATTCATCTGGGCGGTGGTGACGACGTTATCAGCCTGATTCTGGGTTCGGTGCAGANTGATGAAGTGACGCTTCACTTCTCTCGTGCCAACAATGATGACCACGACACGGTATCGTTCACTACGCTGAACGATCTCGGCGCCTCGGTTACCGCNGACGGCCTTACNCTCGATTTTGCGGACGACATCACNACGGTGATTGCGGCGAGCGGTNCAGTCGGCNGCACNTCGGCGGCGGCGGCGGGCGTCAGCACAGGCAGTTCGCAGCAGGGTGCGGTTATCCTGTTCGACAGTGGTTCGCAGCATGGCTTCATCTACGACCACGATGGCGATGGTGAGCTTTCCGATGGTGATACTCTGGTCGACCTAACCACGGCGGGCGGCAGCTTCNCCAACNTAACTTCGAGCGGCTTCCGCCTGACGATGGAGACCACTGAGGGTTCTGACCAGTTCAACTTTAGTCTCGATCAGGGCGACCTGTCGCTGTAGTCCGGCACACAACCAAATTTGTGGTTCCCGGACCGGGAACCACATCAAATTCTTCACCCCGGTGGCCCTTAGGCTCCGGGGTTTTTCTTTGTATTTTGCATGTGAGCTTGATCTCGAAGCTGCGCGGCAACGACTGATGGTTTGCAGCATTGAGCACTGGTGACGAATGCACAGGGCTCATGAACTAGGCCCTTTCAGCATAATATTGTGCCTCAAATACCACTTAATGGCTTGAGACATCCATTTTCCTAGTGTTACCACCCTTTAGAAATTTCTGATTATGCGTTAAGAGATGATCGATATTATGCGTTCTCAATGCGCTGAGGATCGGTAGTGACCCTGGAATTCGCTGATGTGGCGGAGATTAGGCCTCCTGAACCAACGCAGATACGGGTGCAGTAAGGCCGATACCTGAAGAGCGGGGAGGCGGCCACAAAACGGAGATGACCAGTATGACGTTCGACATTCCTCGTGAAGCAGAGCCCCACACCGGTGGTTCGGCCTTCGAGCCCCTCACAGGTGCAGCTTCCAGAGTGAAGAAAAGCCTTCGCAGCCGTTCCGGCGGACTGCTTACTTCCACCGCACTGGTCAGCGTCGGTTTCGCCTTTGTCGCCGGGTCGGCAGCGGCGCAGGTACCTGCTGGCTATGCCCCCGCACCCGCTGAGGTCGTGTCGTACGTCCAGCTCTCAAATGGCTCGGTGCTGGTGCAGCTGGCGAACAACCAGTCGCTGCTGGTGACCTCGAACAACTACTTCATCGACAACGCCGGCGTGCTTTACCTGAGCCCAAGCGTCGGTGGGAAC
>PAGB01000029.1 GCA_002711265.1 Rhodospirillaceae bacterium | reverse complement strand
GCAAGTAAGCATCGGTGTAGTACATCGACGCATCTGGTGCGTTCTGGAACTCGTAGGTTTCAGCAAGCTGGCCCAGAGCCGCAGCCATCCGCTCAGAATCGATGCTGCCCATGCCGTTGGCCATGGTGTAGTCGGTCATGACGTTGCCATCGATCGACAGCTGCAGACGGCGGGTTTCCAGCGCGACATCGGCCGCCGGGTTGCGCATGGCAACCGCCTTGGCGCCCATTTCAGGGTCAGCGATCACGTCCCGCCAACCCGCGGCAACCGCCGTCAGGAAGGCCGTCACGTGGTCCGGGTTCGCCGCAGCAAAATCGGTGTTGGCGATAATCGCGTTGCCGTAGAGCTGCAGGCCGTGGTCGGCCATCAGAATGGTCGAGATATCGTCTTCGGACACACCCAGACGCACAAGGTTCAGGTAGCTGGAGAATGAGAAGCCGGTGATGGCGTCAACCTTACCTTCGGCGAGCATGGGCTCACGGGTCGGGAAGCCGACCGGCTCAACGGTGATAGCGGAAACGTCCAGACCGTTCGCGGTGGCGAAGGCCGGGAACTGCGCCCAGGCGCCATCTGGCGGCGGTGCACCGAGGATTTTGCCTTCGAGGTCAGCCGGGGCAGAGACACCCTGCGACTTGCGACCGATTACGGCAAAGGGCGGCTTGTCGTAGACCATCATCACCGCGATCACGGGCGCGTCGGGGTTCTGGTCCTTGAACTTGATCAGCGAATTGATGTCGGCAAAGCCCATCGGGAACGCGCCGGTCGCAACCTTTGGAATGGCATCCAGCGAGCCGGAGCCAGCGGAAATCTCAACGTCGAGACCGCCAGCGGCGAAGTGGCCATTGTCGATGGCGGCAAAGTAGGCCGCACTCGGGCCTTCAAATTTCCAGTCGAGGGCAAAAGGGACGCTGGTCTGCGCCTGGGCACCAACCGCCGCGCCAAGCGCCGTCACGGTCGACAGGAGCCCTGCCCAAATCATCTTCTTCATGATCTTCTCCTCATTCAGGATTTTCGCCGCTGATAACCGCGACATGCCCTAACCTTAACCACGGATTTGCCTGTTTGGAGAGCAAAAATGTAACCGGCAGCCAATATTGCCTCTCCTTTCGGCGCAGTGCCTCTGACTTAATCAGTCCGGGGACCAAGCAGATCACTGCCTTTGCACAAGCCAGTCCTTTTGATGCTCGGCAACCTCGTCTAGACACGGGGTATGGACGATCTCGACTTTCGCTTTCCGGCCCTGAGTGACCTGCGCCACCGTGCAGCGCAGCGCCTGCCGCGCTTTGCCTTTGAGTATCTGGATTCAGCCACGGGCAGCGAAGCCGGTGCCCGGCGCAATCGGGCGGCGCTCGACCGGGTCGGCTTCCGGCCTGCCATCCTCAGCGGAGACGTTCAGCCCGATCTGAACCGGACCTTTCTGGGTCGAGCCTGGACCTTGCCGCTGGGCGTCGCCCCGGTGGGGATGTCGGGGCTGATCTGGCCCCGCGCCGAAGACATCCTCTCCCGCCGGGCGACGGCTGCCAGCTTGCCCTTCTGCCTCTCGACCGTATCCAGTTCGACCCCCGAAGCCATCGCCCCGAACCTCGATGCCGATAACGGCTGGTTCCAGCTTTACGCCCCCGGCGATCCTGAGGTCTTAAAGGACATGCTCGAGCGCGTGCACAAGGCCGGGTTCAGCGCACTGGTCCTGACCCTCGACGTGCCGGGTGAAAGCCGCCGGGAGCGGCAGCGGCGCGCGCACCTGTCGATCCCGCCGCAGTTCACCCCGCAGATCATCGGCTCCGTGCTCAGCCACCCTGGCTGGGCGCTGCGCATGCTCCGCGCGGGCGTGCCACGCATGCCCTTCCCTGAATCCTACATCGCCCCCGGGCAGTCCAGCGCCGACCGCTTTGTGCACGCCGGCCGGTTGATCCGGGGCTACCCGAACTGGGCCTATCTGGAGCGGCTGCGCGCACTCTGGCCCGGCACGCTGATGGTCAAAGGCGTGCAGGATCCCGATGACGTGCCCGGCCTGCTGAGTGCCGGGATTGACGTGCTGTGGGTCAGCAACCACGCCGGCCGCCAGTTCGAGGCGGGGCCGGCAACGATCGACAGCCTGCCCGCCATCCGTGCGGCGGCGGGCGAGGACGTGCCGATTATCTGTGATTCCGGGATCGATAGCGGGCTCGACATCCTGCGCGCGCTTGCCCGCGGCGCTGATTTCGTCATGCTCGGCCGGGCCTTCCATTACGCACTGGGCGCGCTGGGAGAGCCGGGCGTTGACCACCTGCTGCATATCCTGCGCGCCGACATGATCGCCAATATGCAGCAGATTGGCGCACGGTCGCTCGACGATCTTCCCGCCCGCTTGCTGCCCTTCCCCCTGCTGAACGGACCAGAGCCCTCGTGACGACAGACAACGACGACAGCCCCCTGACGACCGACCAACCCACGGGCCCCGAAGTGCTGGTCGACGCCGATGCCTGCCCGGTGAAGGAAGAAATCTACAAGGTCGCCGGGCGGCACGGCGTCCCGGTGACACTGGTCGCAAACAGCTACATGCGCTTCCCGCGTGGGGGCCTGATCCGACTGAAGGTC
Source organism: Rhodospirillaceae bacterium (assembly GCA_002711265.1). Taxonomy (GTDB): domain Bacteria; phylum Pseudomonadota; class Alphaproteobacteria; order UBA7985; family UBA7985; genus UBA7985. The sequence goes on along the minus strand of PAGB01000029.1, from coordinate 18,811 downwards.
GTGGACGACAGCTTTGATGCCGCTGACGACTGGATCGCCGCCGCTGCGCATCCGCAAGCCGTGGTCATCACCGCCGATATCCTGCTGGCCCAGCGCTGCCTCGATGTCGGAGCCAACGTGCTGGCGCCCACGGGCAAGCCCTTCACCGATGCCAGCATTGGCAGCGCCGTGGCGACACGCGGGATTATGGCGGACCTCCGCGCCTCGGTCGGCACCAAGGGCGACGGCCCGGGGGCTGGCGGCCATTTCGGCGGTCCGGCGCCATTCTCCAAGGCCGACCGCTCGCGCTTCCTTCAAGCGTTGCACGAGGCGCTGGAGCACCGCCGCCGCAGCCGCTGAGAACACCTCCCGGCACCGGCAAAGAAAAACCCCCGCCTTCCTGCGAAGACGGGGGCTGTCCTTCATTGCCGTTCAGGCCGCGGCCTTACTTGGGCATCTCTGCGATCACACCGCCGCTGATGGACTCTTCAGGGGAGAAGGCCACCGAGTAGACGATCTCCGGCAGCGGCTTTTCCTGCAGGTAGAAGCTACGGCGGGAGAACACGGAAACGTCCACGTAGTCGTAGATGGTGCCGGCTTCCAGCTCCTGACGCAGGATCACGTTCTTACGGCGCTTGGAGTACTTCTCTTCAAACTCGGTGCCGGGCATCGGGTCAGTGGAGAGGTTGTAACGCGCCTCGATGAAGCCCGTGTCCAGCGTCAGCCGGGTCAGGCAGGTCTTGCGCGTCCGGGTGCTTGGGCTGACTTCGCGGGAGGTGATTTCACCGCCCTCAAGGCCCGCGTCCAGCCGGTCCTTTTGCGCTTGCAGGTCAGCGCGCGTTGCATCCGTCACGCGCGGGTCTTCCAGACCATCGACAAGGTTTTTGTAGAAGGCGGAATCTTTCAGGTAGTTTTGCGCCAGCTCTGGCCGCAGGTAGTCCTTGACGTACCCCTCGGAGCACTCACCACTGCGTTCACGGTTGTAGTTGATGAACCCACCAACGCCCATAAGAACCAGGACAACTCCGCCGATAATATACTTCAACATGCTGGTTAGCCTCTTAAACTTTCACTGCCCCGTCCACGGTTCGGGCAATAGGAATTAACGGTAGACAGTGCCCGATGCAGTCTCGGGCGCAGGGCGTTCGATCGCGTCGATCAGGGCGCGCATGTCGAGCGCACCGACGGCCTTGCCGTCTTTCATGACCGTTGCAGGCTTGGACGGCTCGTCCTTCATCCTCTGCATGGCGTCTTCGAGCGCCATATCGAAGTCGATCTCAACCTCGCCACCCTTCTTGCCCGCTTCCATCAGGGAGCGGACCTTGAGGACACGGCCCCGGTTGATATCCATGATGAAGTCAGACACGTATTCGTCGACCGGGCGCAGGACAATGTCCTGAGGGTCGCCCTGCTGCACCAACCCACCGTCGCGCAGGATGGCGATATCGTCACCGATGCGCAGCGCCTCGTCGAGGTCGTGAGTGATGAAGATAATGGTCTTGTTCAGTTCGGCCTGCAGCTCCAGCAACACGTCCTGCATGTCGGTGCGGATCAGTGGGTCCAGGGCGGAAAACGCTTCGTCCATCAGCAGAATGTCGGCGTCGGTGGCCAGCGCACGGGCCAGACCCACGCGCTGCTGCATGCCGCCGGAAAGCTGGCTGGGGTAGGACTTTTCAAAACCGGTCAGGCCGACGCGGTCGATCCACTTCTGCGACCGCTCCAGGGCTTCACCCCGACGTACACCCTGCAGGCTCAGGCCATAGGCGACGTTGTCAGAAACAGTCCGGTGCGGCATGAGCGCGAACTTCTGGAACACCATGCTCATCTTGCTCTGCCGCAAGTCACGGAGTTCACGATCGTTCATTTTCAAAACGTCGACACCATCGACTTCAACTTCACCGGCGGTCGGATCGATCAGGCGGTTCAGGTGTCGGATCAGGGTGGATTTCCCCGAACCCGACAGGCCCATGATCACCTGCACCCGCTTTTCCGGGATGTCGATGTTGATGTTGTTGAGCCCGAGAACGTGCTCATGCTGCGAAAGCAAATCGACCTTGCTCAGCCCGTCATAGACGTGCTGCAGCGCTTCAGTCGGGTTGGCACCAAAGACCTTGTAGAGGTTCTTGATCGATACTTTTACGTTTTCACTCATGATCAGTGCCCTACCTTGCGGTGTTGCTGCATGCGTTCGCCGTAGAGGTACAGCGAGCGGTCAATCACGATGGCGATCAGTGCTACGGCGGTACCCGACTGGAGCCCCAGCGCGAGGTTTACCGTGCCCTGTGCCGAGAGGACTTCTGCCCCCAGACCCGGCGCACCGACAAGTGCGGCGATCACGACCATGGCCAGCGCCATCATGATGGTCTGGTTAATGCCGGCGAAGACGTTTGGCAGCGCCAGCGGGATCAGCGTACCGAACAGGCGCTGGAGATAGGTCGCGCCAAAGGCGTGGCTGGCCTCGACAACCTCGAACGGCACCAACCGGATCCCGAGGTTTGTCAAGCGTACCACCGGCGGCATGGCGTAGATCACCACGGCAATCAGGCCGGCAACCGGGCTCACACCGAAAAGGATCAGCACGGGAATGAGGTAGACGAAAGATGGCATGGTCTGCATCAGGTCGAGGATCGGCTTGACCGCCCGATCGACTGCGTCAGAGGCGGACATGAAGATGCCCAGCGGGATACCGAAAACCACACAGAGAACAATAGACAGGATCATCAGAGAGAAGGTCTGAGAGGCAAGCTCCATCAGACCAAAGACGCCAATGAACGCCAGCGCAGCAAGCGCGAGCATGACAACGCCGATTTTGCGCGAGACCCAGTAGACCAGCAGCAGCACGAGGGCAAAGAACACCGGCCAGGGCATGAAGTCGATGAAGTCGCGCAGGTCATTCATAGCGCGCCGCAGCGGGAAGATGAACTCCTTGACCGCAAAGCCGTAGGAACCGGCGAAGTAGTCGAAGGGCTGGTTGATACCGCCGAGGTTCAGCAGCACGCGGAACTGCGTCGTCAGGGACGGAAAATCGTTCAGCGAGTTCCAGCTCCAGTCATTGCTGACAATGAACAGGTACAGGTTCTTGAGGACACCCCAGCCCGCACCGACAAGGATGCGCGCTGCCTTGAACAGCGTCTCCGGCAGGCCGATGGCGGTATTCCACAGCCATATCGCGAAATGGAAGAGGGTAATTGGCAGGCTGATAACAAGGAACTTTGAGAGCCCAAAAACCATATTAAAAAGGTGCCCGGGCACCGTCAGCAGGAATATCCAGATATCCCCAAACTCTTCAAACTTCAGGTCACCCATCCGGCCTACCCCTTGTTTTCTTTGGAACTTTACTTTCGGCGGAAGCCGCCAAGAAGAAGGGGACCTGCTGCTTACGGCAGGCCCCCTTGAACTTTAGACGCTAAGCCAAGGCTTAGAGAGCAGCCAGAACGGCGTCAGCAACGTCGGCGTCGACCCAAGAGGTCCACAGGTCCTGGAAGTCGCTCAGGAATACCTTAGCGGTATCAGCTGCGGAAGCCTGGTTGGCACCCATGTAGGCGTCCAGTGCACCGAGAACGGCCATTGGCAGTTCGCGAGCCATTACGTAGTCGTACGCACCGGTGTCACGCAGAGCCGGAGTGGTCGCCGTTGCAATGTCGGAAGGCGTCCAGGACTGTGGGGTTTCTTCACAACCGCTTGGCAGTTCGCTAGCGTCGCGGTAGCCCATGACACAGTCGGTCCAGCCTGCCTGGCTGAAGTCCACACCCCAATCGAGTGGAACGAGTTCGTTCTCAATCGCGATTGCGGTTGGGGTCCAGTAGTAACCAACCCAGTTCGCGTTGGAAACGTACGCGTCGGTGATGATGGAGTTCATGCCCTCGAAGGAACCTGGGTTCTCAAGGTTCCAGCCCTTGTCGGCCATGCCCCACATGTGGAACAGCGCGGTGTTGTTATGCTCACAACCCCAGCCAATACCAATCGGGCAGCCGTAGAAGGCGCCAGCGCCGTCAACGGTCGGGGAAGGGAACAGGTCAGGACGGTCGAGCAGAGCAGGTACAGAGTCGATTTCTGGGTAAGCTTCTGCGAATGCAGGGGAAACGTACCAGAATTCACCAGCTTCTGGGAAAGGCTTACCAGTCAGTTCGATTTCACCGTCTGCGATAGCAGCGGCCAGAACGTCCTGGTCGACACCGAGGTTCCAGAATTCAGATACAACCAGCGGGCCGGAAGAGCCCTGAGCCAGAGCGAGGGTCTGGGTCGTGGAGGTTGGGGTGAAGGTTACAGAACAGCCGTAGCCGTGCTCAAGAACGAAACCGTCGATCTGAGCCAGGATCTGTGCGGTCGACCAGTTGGCTTCACCAACGGTTACTTCACCACACTCAGCCTGAGCTACCGCGCTAAAGCCGAGAGCGGCCGTAGTCAGCGAAGCTGCAATCAGTGCAAGCTTTTTCATGATAAATTGTCCTCCCAAGACATTTATAGGGGTCACAAGCGGGACGAGGACGCGCCCCACTCTCTATGAACCACCACAAGGTTTAGGAAAAAGTTACCAACTGAGTCAAACCTTTCTCCCCAGATCGGGAGGGGTTTTGATGGCTGAAGCGGCCAAGTGCGCGATGTTGTCGCTATTGTGAAACCAACAGTCGCTCTCNATGATTGCTGCATAAAATTTCTGGTTGCAGCCCTGTAACAATCTCCCGCAAAGCGATTACGATTCTGATCGCACTGCGAAAATACCTGCGTGATTCTGTCCGACGACCGATCCTTTGCCGGCATAAAACCCAAAGACTTGCCTGCGCGGACTAGCCGGCAAGGACCCGCCGGAACATCTCCCCGATCTGTCCGATATGGTCTTCGGTTACGATCAGCGGCGGCGACATGGCAAGNCTGTCGCCGATTGGACGGCAGGANACGCCCGCCTCCCAAAGCTTCTCGAAGGCTGCCCGGCCGCGTGCACCGACGGTCTCTTCGCTCTCGAGCTGGACCGCGCCGACCAGACCCATGTTGCGGATGTCGATGACACCCGGCAGATCGGCGAGGCTGTGCAGCATGTCTTCCCATGGGCCTGACATCGCATCCGCGTTCTCGAAGATGCCTTCGTCTCGGTAGAGATCCGCGGTGGCGATCGCTGCCGCGCAGGCCAGCGGATGGCCGGAATAGGTGTAGCCGTGGAACAGGTCTGGCATGGTCGGCGGTCCGCTCAGGAACGCCTCCCGCACGGCACCGGTGGTGAAAACACCACCCAGCGGTACCGTAGCGTTGGTGATCCCTTTGGCGGCAGTCATCAGATCGGGCGTCACCCCGAACTTCTGATAACCAAAGGCCGTGCCCAGCCGCCCGAAGCCAGAAATCACCTCGTCAAAAATCAGCAGGATGCCGTGCCGATCGCAGATGTCGCGCAGCCGCTGCAAGTAGCCCTTAGGCGGCGGGAAGACGCCCCCCGCCCCGGCAACCGGCTCAACGATGCAGGCTGCCACGACGTGGCCCCCGTAAGTCTGGCAGATTTCCTCTAGATCATCGGCAAGGAAATCACCGTGCTCGGGCTGGCCGCGGGAAAACGCATTACGGTCGAGCAGGTGCGTATGACGCATGTGCTTGGCATCGGGGTAGAGCGTGCCGAACTGTCCCTTGTTCAACCCGATACCGCCCACACTGAGACCGCCGAAGTTAATGCCGTGGTAGGCCTTCTGCCGCCCGACCAGCACGCGGCGCTGCCCCTCGCCCCGGGCCTGATGATAGGCCAGCGCGACCTTCAACGCGGTATCGACGGCCTCGGAGCCGGAATTGGTGAAGAAGACGTGATCGAAGCCCGGGGTCATCTCCGTCAGCCGGTTGGCGGCTTCGAAGGCGATGGCGTGGCCCTGNTTAAAGCTATGGGCAAAATCCAGCGTGGCNGCNTGCTTCTGGATGGCCTCGACGATCNGCNTGCGATTGTGGCCTGCGTTGCAGCACCACAGCCCGCCAGTGCCGTCGATCAGGCGGTGGCCCTCCATGGTCGTGTAGTGCACGCCGTCGGCCGAAGCGATGATGCGGGGATTATCCTTGAACCAGCGGCTCGCCGTGAACGGCATCCAGTAGGCATCGAGATTGTTTGGCATCTGATTCATGAGACACTACCAGTCAAGATCNTCAAAGGTTGAGGCGCCCAGAGCGGGCGCGGTTTTNGTCACTCTGAGCGGGCTTTCTGAAAAGTTCAAGGGCGTGCGCAGACCGGGNACACCCTCGGGCTCAATGGCCACAGACCGATGCATAAACTGCGGATCGGCCTGCGCCTGTGCGATGGTGTTGATCGGCCCGGCAGGAACCCCCGCGGCGAGCAGTTGATCAATCAGTTCCGCGCGCCGGAACCATGACGCCGCGGCGTTGATTTTGCCTGCCAGCGCCTCGACATTTTCGATCCGCGCAGCATTGCTGGCGTANGCCGGATCCTCGGGCAGATCATGCAGGNCGAGCACGGTGCACAGAGCTGCGAACTGCCGGTCGTTGCCGGTGGCGATGATCAGATGACCGTCGGCGCAGGCGAAGACCTCGTAGGGGACAAGGTTGGGGTGGCGGTTGCCCTTGCGGCTCGGCGCGGTCCCGGAAACCATGAAATTCAGCGCCTGGTTGGCGAGCACGGCCGACATGGCATCGAACAGGGCAAGATCGATGTGCTGCCCCCTGCCCGACTTCTGGCGCTCGGCCAGCGCCGCCTGCACCCCGATGACCCCGTAGAGCCCGGTAAAGATATCCGCGAAGGCGACACCCATTTTCTGCGGCTCGCCACCGGCATCACCGGTGATGTCCATGATCCCGCTCATGCCCTGGATCAGCAGGTCGTAGCCGGGCTGCTCGGCGCGTGGCCCATCCTGCCCGAAGCCGGTGATCGAGGCGTAGACGACGCCCGGGTTAGCAGCAGCGACGCTGGCGTAATCCAAGCCGAACTTTGCCAGGCCCCCGACCTTGTAGTTTTCGATGATGACGTCGGCACGCACGGCGAGGCGCTGCACGGCTGCGAGGTCTTCGGGGTTGCGGAAGTCGGCGACAACCGAGCGCTTTCCCCGATTACAGGCGTAGAAATAGGCGGCGGTGGCGCGAGGATCGGCCTCGCCATCTGCCCCGGGGCGGTCGACAAAGGGCGGCCCCCACTGGCGGGTATCATCCCCCGCCGGGCTCTCGATCTTGACCACGTCGGCACCCAGATCAGCAAACGTCTGCCCCAGCCATGGCCCGGCAAGAATGCGGGAAAGGTCCAGCACTCGCAGCCCGTCATAAATCGGCAGCTGGTCCGCAGCCGTCATCAGAAAAAGGCCTGAATGCCCGTCTGCGCACGGCCGAGGATCAGCGCGTGAACGTCGTGGGTGCCTTCATAGGTGTTGACGGTCTCCAGATTGGCCGCGTGGCGCATGATCTGGTAGCCGATCTGGATGCCGTTGCCGCCGTGCATGTCCCGGCTCATCCGTGCGATCTCGAGGGCCTTTCCGCAGTTGTTCCGCTTGACCACAGAAATCATTTCCGGTGCAGCCTGACCGGCTTCGAGCAACTGCCCGACACGGAGCGACCCCTGCAGTCCGAGTGCAATCTCGGTCTGCATGTCGGCGAGTTTCTTCTGAAACAGCTGGGTGGCGGCGAGCGGACGGTCGAACTGGCGTCGGTCCATGCCATAGCTGTGCGCCCGGAACCAGCAGTCTTCGGCTGCGCCCATGACCCCCCAAGAAATGCCGTAGCGCGCCGAGTTGAGGCAGGAGAACGGCCCCTTGAGACCATCAGNGCCGGGCAGCAGAGCATCCTCGCCGACCTCGACCTCGTCCATGACAATCTCGCCGGTTACCGACGCCCGCAGCGATAGCTTGCCCTCGATCTTTGGCGCGCTCAGCCCGGGCATACCCTTTTCAAGCACGAAGCCCTTGATCCGGTTGCCGTGTTCTTCGGACTTGGCCCAGACCACAAACACGTCGGCGATCGGGGCGTTGGAGATCCACATTTTCGATCCGGTCAGCCGGTAGCCCGTCGCGGTTTTCTCCGCCCGCGTCTTCATCGAACCGGGGTCTGACCCCGCCTCGGGCTCGGTCAGACCAAAGCAACCGATAAGCTCGCCGCGGGCCAGCCCGGGCAGATACTTCTGTTTCTGCTCTTCGCTGCCGAACTGATTGATCGGGTGCATGACCAGCGAGGACTGCACCGAGGCCATGGAGCGGTAACCACTGTCCACACGCTCGATTTCACGGGCGACGAGGCCGTAGGCGATGTATCCGGCTCCGGCGCCGCCATATTGTTCAGGGATAGTCACGCCCAGCAGGCCGGCCTGCCCCATCAGTCGGAACAGACCCGGCTCGACGCCTTCGTTCATGTACATGTCTTCGACGCGGGTTTGCAGCTCGGCCGCGGCAAAGGCCGCCGCGCTGTCGCGGATCATCCGCTCTTCGTCGGTCAGCTGATCGTCAAGGCGAAAGGGGTCTTGCCAGTTGAAGGCGGCCACGGGTCTCTCCATCNAGATGCCGGATCCGGCATAGCTGTGCATGGCGCATCATAGCCGCGGAAATGGCGCAGAGGAAAGCCATCAAGAGCCCCGAGCTTCAGTCATGGCGACGCAGTCTCAGGAGGAAAGCTAGAAGCCTTCAACGACAGAATTCGACGTACAGGATCGTAACCACGTTTTTTACCACCTCATTTTCCAGCCGGTAAAAGATGAACTTCTCATCGCGGCGACTGGCCACAAGCCCGGAAAGTTTTAGTCGACTGAGGTGGTGGGACGTGAGGCTCTGCTTCGCACCGACAAGATCAGAAAGCTCAGAAACGGTGCGCTCGCCGTCCATGAGGTGGCAGAGCAACATAAGCCGCGTCGGCGTCGCAATCGCGCGCAGGAAATCGCAGGCACTCTCGGCCTTTCCAAGAAGCGCGGTGGCGTCCATCTCGCCAAAATCATCGGCCGCTTCTGCATCAAAAGCTGACGCTGAATTTGACGGGTTCATAAATCTCACTGCCTGAGTTGTGCTANAATTTANCTTGGATGGTGGTGCCGCTTGACCAATCGAAGAATCAAAGACCTAAGGCAGTGGCCGTTTGTACTACCCTGAAGCCTAGGAGGACACACCCAAGCAAAAACGACTCACCACTAGTGGTATTACACTATCACAGCGGAGCACAAGTCGCCAAAGTTTAATTGCACATTCAAACAAATATCGGCAAAAAAAATCTGTGATGTAAATTTTTCAAAACAGATGGGCCGAAGACTGGAGGCTAGAAGCGATTCCTACGAACAGCACGCAAACGCGCCCTCGAAAAGAGCGCAAGGAGAACGCCGACCGTCGACGCCGACAATTGCTGGACGCCACACGCCGTTCAATCGTCTCCAACGGCTTGCGACGAACGACGCTCGCAACGGTGGCCGCCGAAGCAGGCTTGTCCCCCGGCGTTGCTGTTTTTTACTACAAGTCCAAAAGCGGACTGCTGGCCGAGGCTCTGCGCGACCTCTACGATAGCTATGAGCGCAATTGGACTCGCGTGTTGAATGCAGCGGGCGAAAACCCATTAGCTCAGCTCATTTCGCTTATTTATGCTGAGTTTGATCCACTGGTGTGCACTGAAGAGTTTATCTCCGTCTGGTTTGCGTTTTGGGGGGATAAAGAAATAATTTTGCCTCAAACGGGGCATGAACTCGCCGCCTTCGATCAGCGCATTGAGCAAGTGGGCTTAAACATTCTGAAACAGCTACTTCCCAGAGAACCTGAGCGTGCGAAAGAAATATCAGCCTGGTTGGAAGCGCTGTTAGCCGGTTATTGGCTGTTACTGCATCAGGACCCAAACATTAAAGTTGCTGATGCACGGGAAGGGGCGCTGAGATTTGTCGCTACGCAATTACCGGAGCATAGCGACGCCATTCTCAATGAGGTCGCGCTGATGGATCGGGCTAAGGGTTGATCTGTCAGCCTCGATGCGAATGTCAGGCGCATCACGCGGAATACCGTGTTTGCTCTTTCCCGTATATTGTGAGATTATGCGGTTGTTCTCGTATTTTGAGTTCACGTCTGATCGCCCGGTACGGGCTCGTTCTTATTTTTGAGTTTTTTCAATGTTCGCGTCGCTTTTTCAGGGCGCTCAGGTCCTCGCTGGCTGGGCCTTTGGTTGGCTTGTCCCCGCCCCACCGCATCCTTCGACTGGGCTCTCTGGCGTCCTCGCAGAGGCCACCGGATCGCCTGCTGGCACCCCGCTGCCAGGACAGGGGGCGGCGTTCGAACCTCTGACGGGTGGCGGGACCGGGGGTGGAACCGGGGACAGGGTTGGCGATGCCGAGGCATCCAGCGCTCCCACACTGCGAGGCAGCTTCGAGCAGATCGATCGCCACGCCGTCCGGGAAGCAACCGAACAATGGCAGGCACAGGCGCCGGCCCCGGGCGAACGGACGGGACAGGACACGGAAGTCCTCGCCAGCCTCGCTGAAATCGACCAGCCGTTTGAGCAGGAACCGCAACTGTCTCTGGTGCTGGCGCTGGGCGATGGCGATGGCCTCGACCCGGCTGCTTTGAGCCGCTTCGCCAAAGAACTCAGCACCGCCGCCGCGTTCAGCCCCATCGTTCAGCCGCAGGTCGATATCGCCGTTAATGATGCGCTGACCGGAGCGCTGATCACGCTGCAGGGGACGGCCAATGCCGCCCTTGATGACGTCTACTGGCGGATCGATTCCAGCTTGCCCGACGCGGGCGGGGATATGACCGACCTCAACTACAATCTGGCGATCTGGAACACCGACTTGCTCTGAGCGCCTTTTCACCTTGTTTTGGGCCAGAGATGTTTCTAGGAAGCAAGCTCCCCTGACGGAGTTCCCCCGCCCGCCATGTTCGGATTGTTTGACCTGATTGGAAGCTCGTTCCTGCCAATGATGCAGTTCAGCTTCTGGGTGCTTGGGCTCGGCGAGCAGGCCGAGGTGCTCGCGCGCACCGCCGATGACCCCAGCAGGAGCACTGGCGCGTCGGGGGACACCGAAAAGGTGAAAACCAGCGATGGATCGATAGATGGTACCGCAGACCGCTCCGCGGTGGCCGAAGATCGGAGTTTCATTGCCGACCCCGATACGGTGGGCGACGAGGCCGGATCCACCCCGCCCGGTGCCTTTCCTCAGGTCGATCGGGCGGTGCAGTCCTACGATGGCGCCCCGGACCTCAGCACTGTGCGGGCCCCCGCCGATATCGACGCTCTCACCCAAGTTTCAGAAAGCCTTGCGCACTTCGACGAAGCCAGCAATCAGCTCAGCCTGCATCTGCTGATCAGGGATGACAACGGCCTGTCCCTACCCCGGCTCAAGGCAGGCGCGCTGGAGAGCCTGCAGGTGCACCAAGCCTATTTCAAAGCGCCCATGCTGGTGGACATCGACACCAGTCTGATCGACGCCAGCACGGCGGAAGTCACCTGGACGGGAACGGCGGCGGAAATGCCGTCGCTGTATCTGCCGTTTTCCATGGTGATCGAGGACGAGGCAGGTTTCACCACAGACTTTAAGGCCCGCCTGCCGATCCTAACCGACGGCACGGACCTGGGCTAGCCCGGTCCGGCGGATCGGTGCGGGTCGGGTCGGGTCGGGTCGGGTCGGCGCGGGCGCGTTTGGGCTGTTCCCGGTTGGCGCCGACGCGTTACCGGTAGTCTGCAATCAGATCGGCAAGGCGCCGGTGCTGCCGGCCCTCGGCGTCGAAGTTCGACGGGTCGAGCCAGGCCAGATAGGCCTGCTTCAGCACCGGCCATTCGCTGTCGATGATCGACCACCACGCCGTATCGCGGTTGCGGCCATGGGTGATCATGTCCTTGCGGAAGGTGCCTTCGTGGGTGAAGCCGAGACGCTCGGCAGTGCGCATCGAGGGCTGATTGTCGGCGTTGCATTTCCACTCGTAGCGGCGGTAGCGCAGGTCGTCGAAAACGTGGGCCATAAGCAGATACTGGGCCTCGGTTGAAACCCGTGTTCGCGCCATTTGAGGCGGGAAGCGGACGAAGCCGACCTCGACCGATCCGGCAGCCGGTCGCAGCCTCAGGAAGCTGAACTGCCCGGTAGCGACCGCGGGCAGGCCACAGGCCGGGTCGGTCGGAATGACCACGTAGGTGAGGTTGTCGACGGCCTCTGAGAATTGTTGCCAGGCGGCGATATAGGCGGCTTGGTCCTCGAACGGGCCGAGACCGGCGAGAAACATCCACTGCCGCATCTCGGGGTCAGCGACCGCCATCTGCGCCCAGAGATCGTCGGCATGGTGCTCCAAGGACAGCGGCTCGAGGCGGCAGTAAAGGCCTTCAAAGGACTGTGGCTCGGGGCGGTGCCATGCTTGGGGACCTTCGACAACGGGGCCGAGTTCGTCGAGCCAGTCTGGCTTGGCTTTGAGCCGTGTTTCGACGTCGGTCATGGTGTCTTAGCCTTCTGCGGGTTGCTCCCCTCAGGTGGTGGTGAGTGTGATGAGGGCGATGAGGGTGGGGATGATTCCTCCGGCGGCAGCGGCGGCGTGGCCGCAGGCCGGCGGGTCTGGTTGATCAGAACGATCCCCACCAGAACCAACGGCAGGCCGATCAACGCCGACCAGGTCCACTGGTAGCCCTCGACGACGGTGGAGATGCCCAGCGCGATGGGTGGGAACAGCACCGTGGCGTAGGCTGCCCGACTGGCCCCGATCCGCCCCAGCAGAGTGAGGTAGGCAGTGAAGGCGAGGACGCTGCCGAAGACAGCTAGCCACAACCCGCCGCCGATGTACTGCCAGCTGACTTCGATGGCGAGTTCCTGTCCCCGGATCAGACTTAGCGCCAGCATCAGTGAAGCGCCGTAGAGCATGGCCCACGCGGTCGACCCCATGACCGGCAGGTCCCGGCGCTGTGCGGCGGCGGAGACCATGTTGCCCGAGCAGAAACTGAGCGTGCCGAGGAAACACAGGCCCAGGGCTGCGAGGGCTGAAACAGCGAGTGTGGAGCCCTCGCCAGAAGGCCCGCTCCCCTGCCCCGCGATTTCAGGCCAGTACAGCAGCAGGATGCCCCCAAAGCCCAGTGCTGAAGCCACCAGACCCAGCGGGGTGATCGGGGTCCTGAACACCGCGGCGCTGAAGAACAGGTTGATCAGCGAGGCACTGGCAAAGACCACGGCGAGCAGACCCGACGGCAGGACAAGGGCGCCGGTGTAGAAGAAGAAATAGTTGGTGGAGAACAGGAACAGACCGATGACAAGTGCCACACCGTGCCCCCAAAGGGGCAGCGCCAGACGCCGCCCGCTGAGCCGGGTGATGATCATCAGCAGGCTGCCCGCGATAATGAACCGCCACACCAGCGAGACCTCGGGGGCGATTTCTCCGACTTGCCACTTCAACGGCAGCCAGCTGGTCGACCAGCCGACAACGACCAGGGCATAGAGCAGAATGTCAAAGGGTTTCACAGGCCCGTTTGCCGGGCTCCGGGGTCAGTCGACCCCCTCGACCAGCACCACGTCGCGCACGGACGACTGCGAGGAGAAGCCAACAGCCTTCTGATAGAGCTCGGAGTTGTAGCAGGCCTGAGCCACTTCGAGTGATGGAAACTCCACCACAACGTTGCGTGAGCGGTCGCGGCCTTCGAGTTGCACGTGGCGGCCGCCACGGGCAAGAAAGCGCCCACCGTGGCTCTCGATCGCTTCTTTGGCGACACTGGCGTAGTTGCCGTAGACGTCGGCATCGGTGACTTCGACGTTGGCGACCCAGTAACACTTCGGCATTTCATTTCTCCTCACAAAACCTCGGTCTCTATCTGCCGTGCCTGCAGGCTCTCAGACAAGGGTTAAATTGTTCTCTTAAGCTGCAGGACAAGAATGCGGCATGCGCGACGCTTGACCCCGCCGCGCGCAGCGCGGTCGGGGGCAAGTCGGCGCAACTTCTTACCGATGACACTCAACTCTCGGCGTTCATGCTGAGCCTATCGCAGGACTTTGAGCGCCGTTCAAGCGAAGAGGGCCAACGCGCTCACAGCGAAGCGTTTTGAGCGCAAGGCAAAGAGTTGCGCGTGGGAGGGCCGAAGGCCGCGAAGCGGCCGAGGACCGAGCGCGCAATCTGTTTCGTCTTACCCCAAGACTGCTTCAGCGCTTACCGTAGTAGAGGCCAACGACATGCTCCGCCTCAGCAAAGAACAGCCAACGGCTGGCGAAAAGCCCGACCAGATGCACGCTGAGCGCCGCCAGTCCGGCCCACCACAGCGGCACTGTCACCAACAGCAGCGCCGGCACCAGTCCAACCATCACCGCCGCAATCAGCCGAAGCCGACGCTGGTGCTTTCGCCCGATCTGGAAAGCCATTTCACGAAGCAGGTAATTCGTCCCCGAATGTGGACTCTCGAGCAAGCGCACCGATCCGATACCGCCCAGGCCCGTTGCGGTTTCCATGCTGTGACCGGCAGCGGCAAACCGGCGGTCGCCCTGGCGCCAATAGCCCCATTGCAGCACCGTCAGCACCAGCAGCATGACCACCGTGCCCATCACCGTCTGGGCCACCGGCGCGGTCACCAGCGCCCCACCCGAAATCGAGAACAGCACGAACAAGACAGGCACCAGCCCCATGTTCCAACGCGGCACGGTCTTCAACTGGGCATAGATCATCGAGGTGCAGACCACCGTCAGCAGCGAAAACGCAGCCCCCAGCACGCCCAGCCAGCGCAGCCACTCCAGCCCCTCCAGCCCCGCCAGCCCACCGACACCGCCAGGCACCAGAAACACCCGCCAGAAGGCAAAGGGCGCTATCACCACCAGAGCCGCGACGGAAACCACCCCTTCCCGGCTCAGCCAGCTCGAACGCCACTGCGAGAACGCCTTGAGCGCGCGCTCGGGGTGCCCCAGATGCAGGGTCGATGCAATCAGCCCGACAACCGAAAGGCCATAGGCCAGCCCGAAGGCCCAGAACGCCGCCCAGCCGGATAGGGCCGGAACCCCCAGCCCCAGCCAGATCAGCAGACCGAAGCCAACCCCGGAGAGCGCGGTAAACATAATGATAGAAGGAGCTGGATGCATAGTATCTTAGCTTGTTTTCAAGTGGGTTCTCGCCGCTCAGCTGCGGACTTCAGTCTCAAGGATGAGCCGCAACGGTGGCTCGGCCGGGCTTAACGCGGTGCTTCTTCGTTCAGCCCATCTTATCTAGCGCGCGGTCCAGCCAACCAAAGAAGCCCGGAGCGTCCTTGGCCTCGGCGGCGAGCGCCGTGCCGCAGCCGCCCTGAAAGCCACTGTTCTTGGCCGCCAGATCGGCCAGCGTCTTCTGGCGTGGGGGCAGATACTGGTTCACCGGCCGGGTTCCCTGCTCTTCCATCAGGCTGATCCCGCCCCGCTCGGCAACCAACTGTGAGACGTTGCTGTCGGGGTCGGCAAAATCACCAAAGTGGCGCGCGCCAGCCGGGCAGGTGCGCACGCAGGCGGGCTCGCGGTCTTCTTCGGGCAGGTTTTCGTTGTAGATCCGGTCCACACAAAGCGTGCACTTCTTCATCACCTGCTCGACCGGGTCCATCTCGCGGGCGCCATAGGGGCAGGCCCAGGCGCAGAGCCCGCAGCCGATACAGTCGTCCTCGTTGACCAGTACGATGCCGTCTTCGGTGCGCTTGTAGGATGCACCCGTCGGGCAGACGGTGACGCAAGGGGCGTCTTCACAGTGCAGGCACGACTTGGGGAAGTGCACCACCTGCGCAATCGGCGTCTCTCCAATAACCTGCTTGTCCGCCTCACCCAGATCCGGGGTCACCTCGAAGGTATGCACGCGGTTGAGAAAGCTGCCCACCGGATCGGCGCCGTAGGCATCGGTGTCAGACAGCGGCGCGCCGTAGTTCGAGGTATTCCACTCCTTACAGCTGATCACGCAGGCATGGCAGCCCACGCAGGTATCCAGATCGATGGCGAGACCCAGCTTCTTTTCGGTGGTGGCGGGTAAAGTCGTCATGGGTTCAGCCCTCCTCGTGGCCGAAGCGGATGGTCGCCGGTCCCTTCCCCACGGGTGAAGCCTGCGTCCCGGTCTCCGGCAGGCTGGCGGCATCGGCGGGGGGCGCTGTTTTCTCGACGCGCACGCGCAGATCGTACCAGGCAGCCTGCCCTGTCACCGGGTCAGAATTCGACCAGCGCAGGCCGTCGCCTTTGGGCGGCAACAGCTCGTGGATCAGGTGATTGAGCAGGAAGCCCTTCTTGGCCTCCGGGGCGTCGGGGTCGAGCGCCCAGGCGCCCTTGCGTTTACCGATGGCGTTCCACGTCCAGACCGTCTGCGGGTTGAGCGCGTCCATACGCGCCACCGGCACCGTGATCGCACCGTGGGGCGAGGTCACCAGCGCCCAGTCGCCCTCAGCGAAGCCCTGCGCCTTCCACACGGCGGTGGGGACGTAGAGCGGGTTGTGACCATGGATCTGACGCAGCCAGGCGTTCTGCGAGCCCCAGGAATGGTACATGGCCGCCGGGCGCTGGGTGATGGCGTGCAGCGGGAAATCACTGTGGCTCACGGCCTGCTCTTCGAGCGGCTCCCACCAGCACGGCAAGGGGTCGAGGGTCTCAAGTATCCGCGCGCGCAGATGCTCGGGCGGCTGGCGCTCCCCGTGGCCACGCGCGGCCTGCTGGAAGCGCGCCATGGTCTCGACGTAGAGCGAGAACACGTAGGGCTGGGGTTTATCGAAAAAGGCCTTTTCGACCGCCCAGTCCTGATAGGCCTGGTTCCAGGGTTTGAAGTACCGCGCCTCCTCGGGCACGTGCTCCATCCAGAAACCGCCGTTTTCAATGTAGCGGTCGAGCTGCCCGGGGTTTGGCGCCCCGCGACCCGCGCCGCTTTCGTCTTCCCCGCGCCAGCCCGCCAGCGGACCAACCCCGGGGCGGCGCTGGTGGTTGACCATGTAGTCGGCATAGTCCTCGAAGGCCGGCTCACCGGCGTCGGTGACGAAGCCCGGGAGGCCCAGGCGCGCGCCCAGCTGCACCAGAACCGTCTGGAACCCGCGCACGTCACGGTCGGGCTCGACCACCGGCCAGCGGATGCTGTCGGCGACCGCGTCGGCCTCGCAGATCGGCCGGTCGAGCAGCGAAATGCAATCGTGGCGCTCAAGATAGGTGGTGTCGGGCAGAACCAGATCCGCGAAGGCGACCATCTCAGAGGAATAACTGTCGGCGTAGATCAGCTTGGGGATGACATACTCGCCCGTCTCCGGGTCGGTGTCGGTCAGCATGTCCATGACACCGCGCGTGTTCATGGACGAGTTCCACGCCATGTTCGCCATGTACATGAACAGCGCGTCAACCTTGTAGGGATCACCGGCGTGGGCGTTGGAGACCACCATGTGCATCAGCCCGTGGGCCGACATCGGGTTTTCCCAGGTAAAGGCCTTGTCGATCCGGGCCGGGCTGCCGTCATCCTTCAGCGCCAGATGCTCCGGCCCGCGCACGAAACCAAGGTGCGGGCCGTTGAGCGGCGCACCCGGCGTCACCCCGACGTGCGGGGTCGGGTGCGCCTCGACCGGCTTGGGATAGGGCGGCTTGAACCGGAACCCGCCGGGAACCTCAACCGAGCCGAGCAAAATCTGCAGCAGGTGCAGCGCGCGGCAGGTCTGGAAGCCGTTGGAGTGCGCCGAAATCCCGCGCATGGCGTGGAAGGCGACAGGGCGACCGATCATGGTCTCGTGACGCTGGCCCCGGAAGTCGATCCAGGGCTGGTCGATGACGATTTCCTCTTCGAACGCCGTATGCGCCAGCTCGGCGGCCAGCCGCCGGATGGTCACGGCGGTGACGCCGGTGCGTTCGGCGACGGCTTCAGGGGCATAGGCAGGGTCGAGGTAGCGCTCGGCCAGCAGCATGAACACCGGCTTGTGTGCCTGCCCCTGCGCATCGGTCCAGGTCTTGCCCAGTTCCGGCTGCACCCCGGCTTCGTTCCAGGCCTTAACTGTGCCGCTGCGCCGGTCAAGCACCAGCGGCTCGTCGTCGTCATTGCGTAGGAACAGACCGAAATCAGGACTTTCCGGGTCACTCTGGACCAGATAGCCGGCGTTGGTGTAGCGGCTGAGGTAGTCGAGATCGACCTTACCCGCTTTCAGCAGTTCGTGCACCAGCGCAAGGATGAACAGGCCGTCCGTGCCGGGGGTGATACCCACCCACTCATCGGCAATGGCGTTGTAGCCTGAGCGGACCGGGTTCACGCCGACGACTTTGGCGCCGCGTTCCTTGAGACGGCCCAACCCCATCTTGATCGGGTTGGAATCGTGATCCTCAGCGACGCCGAAGATCATGAACATCTTGGTCCGCTCCCAGTCCGGCTGACCAAACTCCCAGAACGCCCCGCCCATGGTGTAGATCCCGGCGGCCGCCATATTGACCGAGCAGAACCCACCGTGGGCAGCATAGTTGGGGGTGCCGAACTGCTGCGCCCACCAGCCGGTAAAGGACTGCGATTGATCGCGGCCGGTGAAAAACGCCAGCTTCTCCGGGTTCTTCTCCCGGATCGGGGCAAGCCATTCAACCGCCAGATCCAGTGCCTCGTCCCAGCTGATCTCGCGGAACTGACCCGAACCGCGCGGACCGGTCCGCAGCAGCGGCGCGCGCAGGCGCGCGGGCGACTTGTGCTGCATGATCCCGGCGCTACCCTTGGCACAGAGAACGCCACGGTTGACGGGGTGATCGCGGTTGCCCTCGATGTAGGAAACCTCACCATCGCGAAGGTGAACGTTGATGCCGCAGCGGCAGGCACACATGTAGCAGGTTGTCTGGCGGATCTCGTCCGCCACTCGTGGCGACGTTTCGATCTTGGGCTGGTGGTTCATCTGTTTTCCTGCGCACCGGGGTCGTCGTGCGACAACCTACGGCAAAGCCACCTGTCAAAGCGACCCCTTTTTATTCCAATGTAGATTAATATGACCCGAACGGCACACAAAGCGCCGCTTGGGG